>CAVYVS010000027.1:0-175987 GCA_963772005.1 uncultured Nitrososphaerota archaeon
CCGAAAGCTTCGTAAGGGAAGCCAAGGTCATATTCGGTTAGCCGCCGCGACCGATCTTTCTCAGAGCTGGCCACATCGAAGAATAGGTTATATCTCCCAACGCGAGCCCCATTTCCAAGGATGCCGGATTCCAATGTCTACTCGAGTGCGTCAACCAATTATAGTGGTGTTGGGGCACGTGGACTCTGGAAAGTGCGTCAGGCGGAGAACCCTCCTGAGCTCGCTGACGGCAGCATCATTGAAGCAAGGAAAGCCTTTGAGATGTTCCGATTGGGAGCTCCAGTGGAGCGCCCCGACGGTGTTGTCTACAAAGCAAGTGGATTGAAGGTTCTTTCGGTCGAGCCAGATGGGAGTGTCATTGGCAGAAACGGTATCACATGTTTGGAAGCTTCGGTCCGACCGGTTGGTTCGAGTGGGAACGATGGCGGGATGCGAAGTCAGGACGACGCCTGAGCACAAGTTCCTCACGATGAGCCTCGACCGGTGAACCTGCCTACGTAGAAGCGTCAAGGCTTCGCTACGGGGACTTCCTCCTGGTGCCTGTCAGGACATCAATCGAAGACAGCGGCCTGAAGGCCACCAAGAAGCAAATCCTCCGCGCGTTGCCTGACGATTTCCTAATCAGGGTCACACCCGAATTTAACGAGCATATAAGACGCTCATTCGCTCGGGGTCGAAGAAAACAGGCCGGAAGAAGGATGGGCGATCTCCTTTTCGCATACCATATGAGAAAGGGGTACTACAGAGCTTCCGTCTTCAGACTACTCCTGAAGAGGTTCGGGGTTGATCCTGGAGATGGCTATGATCACATTCCGAACTGAAGTTCGCAACTCGGAAACGACTGGCCTCACACAAATCGCCCTGGATAAGGATACCCAAATCCCTTGAAGAGTTCGCCGCTTTGGCATATCTTGTAGGGCTCCTCTTTGGTGATGGAATAGCCGAGAGTGGATACCTGACCAATGTCTCGCCTGAGCTTATCAGCGAATACAAGCGTTGCCTGCACGTAGCCTTCGGAGTCGAAGCGACTCAGGCCTGGAGGCGTACGTGCTACGTAGTCTCTCATAAGGGAGGCAAGACGCTGCATAGGTTTCTAGTGGCCGCTTTTGGCTATGCCAGGCGCGATAAGTCCAGAATCCTGGATCTACCTCCTGTAATCTCAACGGCGTCGAACGAGTTGATGGCACTCTTCCTGCGCGGGTTCTTCGATGCCGAAGGCTTCGTCCAGACTGGTCGCAATATCGGGATAGGCTGCGAAAGCCCGCGACTAATGAAGAAGCTTCCGATTGCCCTTCACCGTTTGGGGTGCCTCGCCTACATGGCAAGAAGAGCCATCGAAATGAAATCGTCATTGGCGGCGGATAATAAACCTCGAGGCCTTCGTGAGAGACGTTGGCTTTACAGAGAAACACAAGATGAGCGCAGCGCGAGCCAAGTTGGCGGCATCCTCTACCAGCCGTGTATTCGAAATCACACCCGTGAGCGGCGATTTCATCAGGCAGGTTAGACTCGGCCACAAAGTGTTCTGGGACAGGCACTTTCAGCTAACCGGCATCGAGGGATACGAGCAGCTGAGCAAGGGCGCTCTCCTGAGAATGTTCTCGGCTGTTCCAAGCTACTCGAACGAGGGCCTCGCAAAGACCCTTGCAGGCTATTGCGCCGTTAGAGTCACCGCCCTGGAAAGCATGGAAGGGGCATTCTCCGTCTACGACTTCAGCGTGGATGACACTCACAACTTCCTAGCCAACGGGCTCATCGTTCACAACACCTCGATCCTCGACTTTCTCAGGGGGACCGGCGTCCAGGCGAGAGAAGCCGGGGGGATAACCCAGCAGATAGGCGCCTGCTACTTTCCCCCAGAAACGCTCATGGCGATCTGCGGAGACCTGTTGAAGAGCCAGGGAGGCGGCGTGAAGATACCGGGGCTACTGGTCATAGACACCCCAGGTCATGAAGCGTTCAGCAATCTGCGAATCAGGGGAGGTTCCGCCGCCGACATCGCAATACTGGTCGTGGACATAACAAAGGGGCTCGAGCCGCAGACCCTTGAGAGCATCGAGATCCTCAAGAACCGGAAGGTTCCATTCGTCGTCGCCCTCAACAAGATCGACCTGCTCGCGGGTTGGAGGCCCAAGCCAGGCAGGCTGGTGGTCGCGGCCCAGAAGGAACTGGAGCCCGCGACTCTGGAGTTCCTGGACCAGGGGATCTACAGGGTCGTCGGGCAGCTTTCCCGGTTGGGCTTCACCAGCGACGCCTACTACAGGGTGCAGAGCTTCACAAAACAGGTCTCCATAGTGCCCGTTTCGGCTCACACGGGAGAAGGCATATCGGAGCTGATGGCCGTTGTGGTGGGCCTTACGCAGCAGTTCATGGGAGAACGCCTGAGGACGACCCTGGGCCTTCCGAAGGGGATCGTGCTGGAGGTCAAGGACGAACCTGGCCTCGGGGAGACGGCCAACGTCATACTGATCGACGGCGTCCTCAGGGTGGGTTCGACTGTGGTCGTGGGGAAGAGGGAGGGCGCCCAGGGTGTCAGGATAAGGGCGCTCCTGGAGCCGAAGCCGCTGGATGAGATGAGAGACCCGCGAGACAGGTTCACACCCGTGCAAGAGGTCTACGCCGCCGCAGGAGTCAAGCTGTCCGCCCCTGGGCTTGAGGGAGTCCTCGCTGGGGCTCCGGTTGTGGGGGTCACGCCCGAGCAAGGGCTGGATGAAGCGAAGAGGTTCGTGGACTCGGCTGTCAAGGAGGCCCTGATCGAGACGGACACGGTGGGGGTCATCCTGAAGGCCGACACCCTGGGCGCTCTGGAGGCCATTACGACCGTGCTGAAGAAGAAGGAGGTCCCTATCAGGATCGCCGACATAGGAAACGTGAACAAGGGGGACCTCGTCCAGGCGGAGTCGGTCATGGTCTCTGACAGGTATCTGGGCGTCATCCTGGCATTCAACGTAAGGGTCCTGGAGGAAGCGGCGGAGGAGGCCAAGGAGAGAGGGGTGAGGGTCTTCTCGAGCGACGTAATCTACAACCTGATCGACGATTATACGAACTGGGTCTGCGCCGAAAAGGACAACGAGCAGCGGGCCACCCTGTCCGACCATGACCCCGCCCTGCAAGCTCCGCCTCTTGAGAGGGCTCGTGTTCCACAGCAGCGGACCGGCCGTCTTCGGAGTTGAGATACTCGAAGGCACGCTCCGGGCCAAGGTCAAGGTAATGAACTCGATGGGCGAAGAGGTAGGGGTCGTGGAGCAGGTGCAGGTAGACAGAAACCCGGTAGAATCGGCGAAGAAGGGAGAGCAAGTCTCTATTTCGATGAAAGAACCCGTCATCGGGCGGCAAATCAAAGAGGAGGAGACGCTTTATTCGCTCCCTTCAAGTGACGACGCCAGGCTCTACAAGACCCGCTTCGCAGACAGGCTCGCGCCGATGAGATGAGAGCTCCTTGATCGATCATTTCGATGAGGAGAAAGGTGCAGTACATGTACGCCTTCTGACCTGAAAAATCTATATAAGATTCGTAACGGAGGCTCTTAGGAGAGGAACCCTAGATGCCAACGTTTCAGGTCATCCTGTCCGAGCCGAAGACCAGGAAGGCAGTCAAGTTCGAGCTCAAGGATCCGAAGTCGTCCTTCATGGTAGGACTGAGAATCGGCCAAGTGATAGACGCAAACCCCATCGGAATCAAGGGCAAGATCAAGATCACCGGCGGCAGCGACAAGGCCGGGTTCCCCATGAGGTCGGGCATCCAGGGGTCCGGGAAGAGGTACGTCAACATCGCAGACGGACCCGGCTTCAGGTCCACCTCGTCGGGGCTCAGAAGGAGGAAGCTGCTCCGGGGGGAGACCGTCTCCGACGACATCTACCAGGTCAACGCCGTCCTGACCGAAGGGGAGATGCCGGAGGCGCCGAAGGAGGAGAAGGCCGAGGAAGCCGCGAAGGACAAGAAGGCCTCTTCGCACTGAACCTTTATCAATCCACCTCAGGGATACCCTAGCTATACATGTCCACTGGCGTCAGTAAACCCATTCCGAGGCAGCCAGAGGTCAACATCGGTACCAGTGGCCACGTGGACCACGGCAAGACTACGTTGACCGAATCTCTCACGGGCAAGTGGACCAGCGCCCACAGCGAGGAGCTGCGGAGGGGGATCACAATCCGAGTGGGCTACGCCGACGCCGCCATATACCGATGCGAAGGCGAGAACCCTCCCTCCTGCTACAACACGACCGGGGACTGCAAGGGTGGAGGGGCGAGGCTCCTGAGGGTGGCCTCCTTCGTGGACAGCCCGGGCCACGAGAGCCTGATGGCGAACATGCTCAGCGGCGCCGCCGTAATGGATGGCGCCATCGTAGTCATCGCTGCCAACGAGCCAGTGCCGCAGCCCCAGACCAAGGAGCACGTGCAGGCTCTCAAGATGATCGGCATCGACAAGGTGGTCGTGGCCCAGAACAAGATCGACCTCGTTGCCTATGAGCAGGCCGTGGAGAACGAAGCCGAAGATCAGGAGCTTCCTTGAGGCGAGCGGATACGGGAACGCCCCCCTCATCCCAATTTCGGCCCAGAGGCATCTCAACATCGACGCCCTCCTCGAGGCCATCGAAAACACCATCCCCACACCCTCCAGGGACGTCACAGCGAAGCCTTTCATGCAGGTGCTGAGGTCGTTCGACGTCAACAGGCCAGGCACGCCCATAGAGAAGGTGAGGGGAGGGGTCGTGGGAGGCTCTCTTACTCAGGGCACACTAAAGCTCGGAGACGAAATCGAAATCAGGCCTGGGCTCTACGACCAGGTCAAGACCAAGTACGTCCCGGTGGTGACGAAGGTGGTCAGCCTGGGGACCAGCGCAGGCCTGGTGGATTCGGTCAAGCCCGGCGGCCTCGTTGCCGTGGGGACGACGCTGGACCCCTTCTACACGAAGAGCGACGCGCTGGTGGGTAGCGTGGCCGGCATCCCGGGGACCCTTCCAGAGGAGATAAGCGACCTGGGCATGAAGGCCTCCCTGTTCGAAACCGTGGTGGGGGTCAACGAAGTGATCAAGGTGGAGCCCATAAAGATGAACGAGATCCTGCGGCTCAACGTCGGGACCGCCACGACGGCGGGGAGCGTCGTCCAGATGAAGGGTGGGAACACCTTCGTCAAGCTCAGGAAGCCGGTCTGCCCGGCACCAGGGGCCAGGGTGGCCATCAGCAGAAGGGTGGTCGACCGCTGGAGACTCATAGGCTCGGCCACGTTGGTGTAGACCTCCTTGCTGGTGCTGCTGGACACCTCGATTCTGATATACCTCGTCGAGAGGCCGTCTTCTTTCATCGACGAAGTCAGGGCCCAGCTCGGTCGCGCAGACCTCTGTGTGTTGCAGCCGGCGGTGGGAGAGCTGCGGAGCCTCGCGCAGACAAAGGGTGCGCAGGGTAGGAAGGCGAAAGCGGCACTCTCCTTCGCGGAGGGGCTGAGGGTCTTTCCAGGGAGAGGGGAGGCAGACGACGCCCTCGTGAGAGTGGCCGTGGAGGAAGGGGCAGTGGTGGCCACCCTTGACAAGGAGCTAATGTCTTCGCTCAGGAGGAAGGGAGTCCCCGTGGCCACGGTGCGGGGGGACCGGCTCCTGCTTCCTCGGACAGGGAAGCATTTGATTATGGCCACTGCAGACGTGGAATACTGAAAAGTTTAAAATACGTGCGCCTGAGACCTCATCGTGGAGCAGGGCTGCTGAGGCTTTGTGAGAGACCAAAGTTGTTCCAATTAGTGAAGCTGAGGGACGTCGTGCGCGTCCCCCCCGACAAGTTCAGGGAGCCGCTCAAAGAGGTAGCCGAAGCTGTGCTGAAGATGAGGTATGAGAGCACCCTGACGCCCGAGCACTGGCTACATAATCCTGGTGACCGGCGTCCAGGTGGAGCCGGTGGGGAAGATGGTCCACGGCGACGGCGGCATCTACCACCATGTGGAGTTCAGCGTGCTGGCCTACGAGCCCAGGCTGCAGGAGATCGTCGAAGGAGAGGTGGTTGAAATCACCGAGTTCGGGGCATTCGTCAGGATCGGGCCCGCCGACGCCCTCCTCCACGTTTCGCAGATAATGGACGACTACATATCCTCCGACCTGAAGCAGGGAATAATCCTGGGGAGCAGCACCAACAGGAAGCTGAAGGTCGGGTCCAAGGTGCGGGTGAGGATAACTGCCGTAAGCCTCAGCCGCGGCATTTCAGCCTGGGGAAGATAGGCGTCACATGCCGACAGCCATTCCTGGGAGCCCTGGAATGGATCGAAGAGGACTTGGCCAAGGCGGCGCCCAAGCGCGAGACGAAGGAGCCCAAGGAACAGTAGGGCGGTAAGTAGGATTTGGCCAAGGAGCTCGCGTGCAGGAAGTGCATGTTCATCAGCCAGGGGAAGGTCTGCCCGGCCTGCGGTTCCGTCGACCTCACAGAGAACTGGAAGGGCCTCGTCGTCATATTCAACGTTGAAAAGTCCGAAGTCGCCAAGACCCTGGGCGTGTCCAAGCCGGGGAAGTACGCCCTCCAAGTGAGCTAAGCGCCTTGCCGTATTACAAGCTCGACAACTATCTCAGAGAAGAGTTCAGCAGGCCGCTGGGGCGGTCATAAGGAACAGAGAAAATCGAACCCTACTTCAAGGGACGTCGAGATCAGAGGACGCGTCAACTGGTCACCGTGGGAGACAGGACCACGGAATATTTCGTGTCACACGGCCATCCGCCCCGGCTGCAAATCGTCGACTCGTTGGAGAAGAGGGCGAAGCGCACCGCCCCTGCGGAGGGTTCGACCACGATGACCAGCGTAAGGAACCCGGCGGGGGGGATCTACGGACGGCAATCGAACTCATCAGGCTGAGCTGGGCCGAAGGGAGGCGCCGCGAGATACTGGTCAACGGGGAGGAGGACCTTCTGGTCCTTCCTGCCGTCCTCTTCGCCGGCAGAGGGGACCGACGTCTTCTACGGGCAGCCCAACGAAGGGATGGTGCACGTGAGGGTCACGCTCAGCGAGGAAGCGGGTGGCGGGGTTGCTTTCCCGATGGGTTACACGGCATCGGCTCCCGAGGGCCTGATCCGTTCATCTTGCTCCTACCATAAGCTTCTTAAATGCTAACGCTGGTAGGCGTTGGATGACTATGTCCCTGCAGCGGACGAAACTGTTCGAGAACACACTGCTCGGCCGGAAGGAGGCCACCTTCCTCTTCAAGGACTCGGCCGGGATGCTGAACAAGATCCCAGGCCATCAAGATGGTGGCGACCGATTTGGGCGTCAAGGAGGAGAACGTGATGACGATGGCCATCAGGGGCAAGCATGGAACCCGCGACGTCGTCGGGACATTCTACGTCTTCGACGATCATAAGGCCGCGAAGGCCCAGCTGCCCAAAGTACTACTCATGAGGAGCATGCCGAAGGACGAGAGGAAGAAGTACTTCGAGGAACAGAGGAAGAGCAAGGCGAAGAAGGTGGCGCCCGCTGCAGAAGAAGTAGGGAAATGAGAATTGAATTTTGAGCGCTCACAGAGGTAGCACCGCCGGTGGAAGAGAAGAAGCCGAAGGCCGTCCGAAAGCCGAAGAAGCCGAAGGTCAGCCCATCCGTTTACAAGTTCTACACGGTCAGCGGCTCGGTCCTGTCCAAGACGAAAGCGCGAGTGCCCCAGATGCGGGAGGGGCACCTTCATGGCCCAGCACAAGGACAGGTACTACTGCGGAAAGTGCGGCTTCACCGAGTGGTTCGAAAGGGAGCGCTAGGGGACTCCAGCTCATTCCTGATGGCGATGGCCACCGGGGGCTGGACAAGGATCTGGAAGGGCAGCACGTATTTTGAAGCGGAAGCGGAGACCAGGTTCCCCTTGGGGCCGGTCGTCGAATAGCTCGACTTGAACAGGCGCACGAGCCTGACGGCGGCCTCGGCGAGTCGGCGGTTATGGCAGAGTAATAGAGGTACTCGACGATGTCCCATGGCTGCTCGCCTCCCTCCTCCGCCTGCTCCAGGTCCACGATGTTGACCCCGGCTTCGTTAATCAGGACGTTGCTGGGCTTCGTGTCGCCCAGGGAGAAGTTGATCGAGTGGATCCTGCCGAGCACCTCGGCGAACTCCGCACCTTAGCCGAGGCGGAGGCTTCCCCCGCATCGCCGCCCTGGTCAGCGGCTCCAGGTTCTCTCCTTCGACGAACTCCTTAACGATCACCTTCTCGTCCGGGGCGACGAGGACGATCCTCGGCGTCAGGGCCCCGGCCTTCAATGTTGATCGTGCCCTTGTATTCCCTGGCCAGCCTCAGGAGAGGCTTCGATTCGAACTGCTTCGCCGTGACGGTCATGATGTTGGCCACCACCCACTTGAAGCTCCAGAAGTCCTGGAACTTCTTCGCCACGAACTTCGTTTCGCCATCAGGATGCTGGATGGTGTAGAGGACGGCCGAAGAGAAGAAGTCGCCAAGGTTCTCGGTCCTGTATAGGTAGGGGGACCGGATCTTCAGCTCAGATACCGCCTCCTTGACCCAGTCCGATGAGAAGACGAGCCGGCCATGCTGCAAGCGTATGAGGCTCTTGGGCTCCTCCAGCTCCGGAGGGAGTTTTTCAACGGCTCTGCTGCGGCTGATCTTCGAGGTGAGCTCCTTGAAGGCGGTGTTGGCGCCCACCATGCCCGCGAAGCCGTGGGCGATGTACTGCTTTATCCCGCGGTCGGCAAGCCTCAGGGGTTCCGCAAAGAGGGGGGTCTTGATCTTCTTCGCGGCCTCGCCGGTGAGCATGCAGAACCCGCCGTCGCGCCTTATGAATTCCTCGGCTTCCAGCTCCTTCAACCCCTTTTCGAATCCTACGCAGGGAAGAGGCTATGTTGCCCTCCTTCTGGTGGCCGCCGTAGGTCTTTGCATAGGAATAGATGACCGGCGGATAGACGAACGCCCGCTTCTTCAGCTTCTCAAAGAGGAAGTACGAAGAGGGGATCAGCATCTGCTGGGCGAAGACATCGTACCTCTCAAGCAGTTCCTCGATGGCCTCGAGCACGACGCGGCGCTTGATGCTCTGCTCCGCCTCTCTCAGGAGGTCGGAACCGTGAAGGGGCTGGTAGACGTTCAGAAGCCTTCCGGCCACGAACTCCCCCAGGGACGCCTCTCTGGCGTCCGCCATCAAAGACTCTCCGTCAACGAGCAGGGCGGAGAACTCATCCTTTTCGATGGTGCCGTAGATGTACTTGGCCCTTGGACGCTGCTTGTCAACCACGACCAGGAGGTCGAAATCGCTGTCGGGCCTAGAGTAGCCTGCCACCTTGGAGCCATAGGCCGCGATGGCCGTCACCTTCTTGCCCCTTGTGGCCGAGGCGGCCGCCTTGAGGACGATCTCGCTTTCGCCCGGTGCCAGCATCACTCCCCCATCTCCTTGATCTTGGCAAGCGCTGCCTGGTCGAAGTCGGCGTTGAGGACCGCTTCCACCGGGATGGTGGCCGAGTTGTCGTCGGGGCTGACGGCTATCACGGGGAGCTTACGCTGGTACCAGTTCCTTAGGGTCCTCTGGTTGAGCGCTTCGTCGGTGAACCCCTCCTCGAACTTGGCGTCGATCAGGCTGGAGAGGCTCCTGAAACGCCCGAAGACCTTGGCGGGCGGAACGGCCTCCTCCATGTCCCTGTAGGTCGCTTCGAACATGGTCGAAGCGGCGGGGCTGGAGACGGGCTGCTCGGAGAACCTCCTCATGAGCTCGAGGTAGTGGGTGAATTCATGGGCAACCACGGCCAGCACCGTCTTCTTGGAGCCATAGAGCAGCAGAGGAGCAGTGAACTCGACCAGGAGGTGGAGCCTCCCGGCGACGGCTACGGGCACGTTTCTGGCGTAGTAGATCCCTGTGACGCCCACCTCCGCCTGGGTCCGGACCAAGATCAGGAGCGGTTGGATGTAGTACGGAGGGTATGAGAGGCCCGCCGCCTTCTCCACCTTCTCTATCGACTCACGAAGGATGGGGAGCCTCTCCTCAATCTTAGCGTACGTTTCGGGCGGCAGCTTCCCCGTCCTGAGCGCTTCATTCGCCCTACCGAGCGGGTCCACCCGAAGCGGCATGTTCGGAAAAAACCAAGGCGTAGGGCGTTAAAGGTTTTGCCCTCAGTTGTCGCTGCCCGGACCGGCGAACGAGGGGTCCATCTCACGAGAGGATTAGTTACCCAATGTTTATATCAAATGGCTCGGGGGAACAGCATCACGGGGAAGCCGCTTGAGGTGCGAAGCATGCGGGGTGGAGGAGCCCTTTCCGTTCAAGTGCGCCTACTGCGGGCTGTACTTCTGCGGCGAACATAGGCTACCCGAGAACCACGCCTGCACCAAATACGCCTTTGCCCTTCCCCCCAGGCAGTACACGACCACCAACCAGGGAAGCACCAGCTACTTCCCCAGCGTTGGAAGCCGATCCTCTTCCGAAAGGGAGGTCATCTCTTTCATCATAGGGGCTGTCCTCGTCTGGCTCGTCGGCTTATCGTACCTCGTGGCTTACCTTGGCTTTCCGACTAATGGCTTCCCCTTGGTCGTCAACAGCATCCTATTCGTGTTCGCCTTCCTAGGTCACGAGTACGCCCATAAACTGTCGGCGCACCACTTCGGGCTCTGGGCCGAATTCCGACTGAACCCGTTCGGTGCTCTCCTCACTGGCCTCTCCATCATCCTGCCAATCAAGTTCATCGCACCAGGGGCGGTAATGCTGGACGGGTACAGCGATCAGAGGACGCTGGGGGTGGTGGCGGCGGCCGGGCCCATAGTGAACGTCGCCATGTCGGCTGCTTTGATGCCGTTGGTCTTCCTCCAGGCGGGTTCGTTCCTGTTGCCAGCCTTTTACGTTAGCTCGTTCATTGCCGTCTTCAACCTCATCCCTGTGGCCATCTTGGACGGCAAGAAGGTTTTCGACTGGAACAAGGCGATTTGGGGTTTCCTGCTAGCAGTCTCCGTAGTCTTTCTTGCCATCGCGTGGTTCGGCTAGCCTCGACTCAGGGAATCCCGATTTCTTCGACGACCAGTCGTCCGACCACGTCCGGCCTCTTTAACAGTCCGGGTTTTGGAGCGTGAAGGGTGACCGTGATGTCCGAGTGGACCACCAGGCCAAGGTCCTCCCCGGTGTCCGGATCCAGGCCCGACGGAATGTCCACCGCGACCCTCAGGGCCCTTGATGCGTTGATCATGCGGATGGCGGTGCCCTGAGGCTCCCCAATCGGGCCCCTGACACCGGTGCCGAAAATGGAGTCGATGATGACGTTCGCGGCATCGAACTCATGCTTCGCGGATAGGAGACCGTCGGGGGAGGTCGCCTCAATCACTCGCACGTCCGACATCATAGAAAGGATCTGCCACTGGCGCGCCGCTTCCTCTGCCTTGACCTTCCCCCTACCTCCCAGGAGGACGACGGTGACGGTGGCCCTGCCGTGGAGGTGGCGCGCCGCGGCCGCCCCGTCTCCTCCGTTGTTGCCGGTTCCGGCTACCACCAAGACCGAAGGGGTGAGGCTCGGGTCGAATAGCCTTTCAACGACCTCGGCCACGGCTCTCCCGGCGTTCTCCATCATCAGGAGCTTGGAGACGCCGCGGGCGACCGCATCGTCCTCGGCCTTCTTCATGGACGATGAGTCGACTTGTTTCACTTTCCGGCACCAAGGATGCCGACGGTCAGGGGCTCCACTCCCCTCTCCCGTAGGGCTGAAACGAGCGGGTTTATTCCGACCGAGTCGCCGGATTCGTGTCCCAGAAGCACTAGGTTCTTGCTCGTCGAATCGTCTCTGAGCCTCTTCAGCTCGTCCCCGTCGATATGCATGTAGATGATGGTGTCGACACCATGGGTGAAGTAGGCCTTGGCTATGTTGTACCCTCCGTTTGTCCCCGCCGCCACCACCAGCTTAGTCTTGCCGCGCTTCCCCGAGGGGTCGCCGAGGACGACCTCGGGCTTGATCTCGGACTCCCTGTACTCAGGGAGCGTGAGCAGCGCGTCGACCACGTCCCCCACCTTCGGCCCGGCCTTGGAGATCGTCCTGGTCATCACTTGCCTGCCGATTTCGTCGCAGGGCAGGTGGACATTCATCAGCGGTATCTTCGCCCGTTGCGCCGCCTCGACCACCTGGTTGTAAATCGAGGGGTGCGCCTTCAGCCTGACCTTCCTTACGAGGAAATCCACGGCGGCCTTGGCTTCGGCCTCGGGGATTCCCTCCTCCATCATGAACTGGGCGTGGCGTGCAAGCACCTTGTAGAAGTTGACGTTGGTGGTCCCGAGGGGATGATGGGATATCACCCCGTCACAGCCCATCTCCTTGGCCATCAAAAGCTCGGCGACGCCCACGTCTATCGATAGCCAAGGCTTCTTCATGTCTCCTCCCTTCACCTGGATGCCAGTGTCGGCCGGGATCTCCCTGAAACCGGAGAGCTTCAACGCCAGCTCGATTATCTCAGATTGATTCAAGAAGCAACGCCTTTCTCGGCCTACTAGCCGCCCACAGTTTTTAAGCGTGGTGATGGTTGCGCCACTTGAGATGAAGCTGGTCGCCCTGCTGACGGACTATGGCCTGGCTGACCATTATGTTGGCGTAATGAAGGCGGTAATCAAGGGCATCTCCCCGCGCACCGAGTTCATCGACCTTACCCATGAGATTACGCCGTTCGACATCAGGGAGGGTGCGTTCCTGCTTCTGCAGGCTTCGAAGCACCTTCCCAAGGGGTGCGCCGTTCTGGCCGTCGTTGACCCCGGGGTCAACACAGGGCGGCTCGCCATCGCCGTCAGGACGAGGGACAGGGTATACGTGGGTCCGGACAACGGCATCCTCTACCCCGCAGCATCGCGAGAAGGGATAATCTCGATCTACGACATAGGCAGGGGAAGGCAGGTGCTTTCGCCGACAGGCACTTTCGCCGGGCGGGACATATTCGCTCCAACCGTGGCCGAGGTCACCGAGGGGAGACCGCTGGGCCAGCTGGGGCGGAGGGTGCCGGCGATGAAGGTCCTCGAACTTCCGGCAGCAACATTCACGGACAGTGCGGTGACGGGGACCGTAATGCATGTAGACAGGTTTGGAAACGCGGTTACAAGCATCGGCGGAGAGGGGTTCCAGGCCTGGAGGAGGGGTGAGTCCCGGTTCACATTGCGGCTTGGGGACAGGGCCTTCCGGGTCGACCTGGCGGAGTCGTATCAGGAAATCAAGGGCGTTGGACTCGTGGTCGGCAGCAGCGGGACTGTCGAAGTGTCAGCGAGGGAGCGGGCTCCGGCCATCGACCTTAAGGTAGGAGGCCCGGTCGTCGTCGAATTCCTGCAGAAATCGGCGCGCTAGTGCGGAGCAATTATCGCCTTCGTTGACCGCCGTGGTCGGAACCGACCCTTTAATATTCGGAATCCCATAGGATATGCTGCCGGACCACTGATGAGCGTCAACAGCATCGTTACGGACATCGTGTCAAAGACGCTTACCGACCTATTCGGGCAGCAGACCACCGACATGGTCTTCTCGTTCTGCGAAAGAAACGGACTCCCGTCAGCGCTTATTCCGCAACGCCTGGTCCCCTTCGGAAAGCTCCTGGAGACCCTCCTGGGAGAAATCACGGCTGCCTCCGTGTGCAACCTGATCGCCAGGAACATCCTGGCAGAGTATCACATGACCATAATAGGGGAGCAACCGACCTTGGAGGAAGCGTCTCGCGTCGTGTGGAACCAAAGGAAACTGAAAGTGTAGCCGGCGGCTACTGTTCCGTCCTTCCTTCGACCTGCTTGAGCCAGAGGCGATGGCGGCGGTATTCTGGGCACTGCGCTTCGACCAAGCTCCAGAATCGCTTTGAATGATTGGGCTCCTTCAGGTGCATCAGCTCGTGGAGGACCACATAGTCGATCACCTCTTGGGGCGCCGATGCCAGCTTGAAGTTGAAGCTAAGGTTCCCCAGGCTCGAACAGCTCCCCCAACGGGTCCTCTGGTTCCTTATCATGATTGAGTTGTAGGTCAGCCCCAACCTCCGGCTCATCCGCCAGACGCTCTGCTTGATTACGACGGTGGCCTCCGCCTTGTACCACGCGTCCAGGGCCTTCCTCACCTCCCTGGGGGCAGCCCGCGGAACCAGCACCAGGGCCTCTCCTCCTTCGAGCCTGACCTTCGAGCGAGGGTTGCCGTCTGCGACGACCCGTACGGGGTATTCCTTGCCCCTGAAGAGCACCCTGGAGACCATGGCCGCGCTGACCTTCATTCGAAGGTGCGGCCAAGATTCATAACGCTTGCGGTGTTGGAGGCGGAGATAGCCTCAACCGTGAGGGGCAATTGAAGAGGAGAGTGCGGATCTCCTCCCAGAAGACGACACCGGTGGGCTGTGGCTTCGGCCCGCCAGCGATAGGTAAGCGCTAGGATTTACTGGTATATAACCCTTGTTTCGGGGCCAGTCATCTCGCGGCTCCGCTGGTTGACGATCTGGGATGAGAAACGAGTTGTTACTTGGTCTCCGTGCTTTCTACCGCGTCGGCAGTTACGGCGGGTGTCTCGGGGAAGAGCTCGGCGCTGGCTTTGTGTTTTAGAGGATGGGTGGGCTCGGCCTTGTCGAGGAGCTTGGTGAGCCGGAGGTGCTGGCTGCTGCCGCCACGGCGCACCTTGATTATCTCCGCCATTATGGAGATCGAGATCTCCTCTGGGGTTTCGGCTCCGATGTCTATGCCGACGGGCGCGTAGGTCTCGAAGAGCTTATCGGCCGGGAACCCCTCCTTGAGCATGTCCTTGTATGCGGTGTTGACCCTGTTCTTACTCCCTATCATCCCGATGTAGCGCGCCCTGGTGCTCAGGGCCGCCCGGAGGGCTTCGGTGTCGTACCTGTGTTCCGTGATGATCAGCACGTTGTCGTAAGTCGAGACCTTGACCTCCTTTATCTTCTGCAGGACGTCGTCGGTGTAGATCTCCGCGTTGGGGAACGCCGCCTCCGTAGCGAAGGGATCCAAGACCATGACTCTGTAGCCGAGGAACTCAGCCAGCCTATAGCAACCCTTTGCGATATTGCCCGATCCGAATATTATGAGCCGCTCAGACGGCTCGACCAGCTCCAGGGCCACTTTGACCGTCCCGCCGCAGGCCATCCCTAGGCCACTCCAGCTCGCGTCGCCCAGGTTGAAGGTCTTGACGCGGGTCTGGCCGTCTTCGAAGACGAACTTGGCCTCCCGCACGACGTACTTCTCGACGCAGCCGCCGCCGATGGTCCCCACCGTGGGACCGGACTCGGGGATGAGCATCTTCGTGCTCACGCCCCTCGGAACGGAGCCGTCGGCCTCGACGACGGTGGCCACGACTACGCGCAGCCCGTCGCTCAGCATCCTTGAAACGATCGTGTATATGTCTTCCAGTTCACAGGACCTCCCGGAGTCTCAGTCCCACCTTTGCCCGCAGGGTCCTATTGCGGGCACCGGCTTGTCGGACATCTTCTCGGGGGACTTCTTGACTATCAAGTGGAAGTCAGACCCCTCCTCCCACGAGCGGAGGACCTCCTGCCCGTGGTTCCAGCAGAACCTAAGGACGTTCTCCTTGGAGGTGTGGTCATTCACGACGATCTCTATCACGTCGCCCAGCTGGGCCTTCTCGACCGCCCTTTTCGTCATCAGGATGGGCTTGGGGCATGGTTCGTTCCTCGCATCGACGATGGTTTGAGTGGCGAGTTCGACCAATTGGTAATCAACCCCATTTACGTCCCAGTGGTTTAAAATGTTATCCCTTACAGACATATATGAACTAATTATAGTATAAGCAAGGTGCCGGCTGTAATGATGGCGGAGGCCGCGACGAGACGCAGGAGCGCTTCCGGATTCTCTGGCATGAAGCGGGACCGGGGCCTGAGTAAGTAGTGGCTTCGGCCCCCATTTACAATATTAATATAGCGCGTAACCCATCATTTCGCTTCGGATACCATGCTCAGGAAGGTCTTGCCGAATAGGTCGGCGGCAACTGATTTCTTCATCGCCGTGGCCACTGTCGTCGCCGTCACCTTCTTCATCTATTCCGCCTCTGGGATATTCATAGGCGTGGTCCTCGCGGTCCTTTTCGGAGCCACAACTTGGGCGCTCCTGCGATCCTCGAAGCCATACCGAATCCGGACGATCTACGTCTTCGGGCTGACGGTAGCGACCTGGGCGGCGTTTTATGCGTTCATCTCGCAGCTGGGCCCCTCCTACCTTATCAAGTGGCTGAGCACCCACCAGAGGATCCCGCTCACCCCTGAGCCGATAACCAACACCGGGTTCGTTTCGATCCTCTGTCCCTACCTCCTACCCACAGCCTTGGGGCAGCCCGTAACGGTCACCGTGCCGGTGTACATCAAGTTCCTCACTTCATTTCCGCCCAGCGTTGGCCTCTTCTCGGTCATTTTCGTGGCTTTCGTGGGCACGGCGTTCGTGCTCGGGAAGGGCTGGTGCGGCTGGCTGTGCCCGTTCGGGGGCCTTGGCGAAACGATCCGCCAGCTTCACAGGCCGTTCAAGTTCTACACCAAATCGGTGAACCGCCTCAAGAAGGCGTCGGCGAAGAGGGGAATGAACCTAGAAGGGCAGGAGCCGAGCCAGATGTTGCGTGACGTGAAATATGCCTTCCTCGTGGTGACCTTGCTACTTGCTCTCGTCTATTCGGTGCAGTGGTTCTGCGTGTTCTGCTGGGCGGGCATCTTGGGCTGGTTCAGGTCGACCGCCAACTTTGACGTGTTCGTCGGCATCCTGGCGGTGCTCTTCCTGGGGCTCCCCTTCCTCAGCACGCGGAAGTGGTGCCACTCCATCTGCCCGATCGGGGCGGGCTTGAGCGTGATGGACGGGGCTACACCCTTCAGGATATCCATAGACGGAGAGAAGTGCAACGAGTGCTACGCCTGCTTTAACGTCTGCCCGACCTTCGGTTTTGCCCGGAAACCCGATGGGGCCGTGTACGTGACCGACACCTGTGACAAGTGCCTAGTCTGCATCTACAAGTGTCCCAGCAAGGCCATCGACCTTCACCTATACAACATAAAGACCGACGCCAAGAAGTTCCTGATCCCCAGCGCCACGATCCTGGGTGCGTTTTGGTTCTACTGGTTCATCGTAGTGACCTACAACCTGCTGGTACTCGGAGTGATCCGCTGATGGTCCTCGACCTCCTTGCCGCCGGCCTCCTCCTCGGGTTGAGCAGCGGAGTCCAGTGCTCGGTGGCCTGCCTCCCCCTTCTGCTTACCCAGCTCACAGGGGGGAAGACCACGCCGAAGGAGGGAATCAAGATAGCCTTCGCGTTCTCCCTCGGGAGGCTTGTGGTCTATTTCTTCGTGGCCTACCTGCTCTTCTATTCTTTCGGCATGTTCGGGGGCGCCCTGAGGAACCCCCTGTCGGAGTCGGTGTCGACCGCCCTCCTCGGCATCATCATGATATACTACTGCTACCGTGCACTGTTCAGGCGAAAGGCGACTGCATGCCGGCGCCGGCCTCGAGAAGAGGGTCGTCAGGATCCCCTTCACGACCTTCGCGATTTCCACCAAGCCCGGAAGGAGTGGGACCTCCATGCTCTTGGGGGTCATATCGAGCCTGAACGTCTGCCTCCCCCTCGTGGCCCTCATCTCCATCTCGGCGGTAACCAACCTGGTGGCGACTTTCGCTTCGGTCTCCATGTTCTGGATCGGCTCTTCCGTCTACTCCATAGGGTTGGCCCTGATGATGGCCGGCGTCTCTCGGCTGAGGATGGGGGGCGCCCTTCGGAATAGGGTGGGCTTCATCGGGAGCCTCTCCGGGCTGATGTTCGGGGGCTTCCTGCTCCTCGCCGGACTCTCCGCCGTGGCGGCCCTCTAGAAGAGCCGCTGAAAGACATTGATGTAGTTCAGCATCACGAACTGGAAGAACAGGATCCCCACGTAGAAGCCCACCAGGTAGATGACGGCGGCGCCGTTGCCCGTGGTGGCGTTGACATGCTGCCTCAGGGGGCACCCCTCGGCCATAACCGAGAAGAAGGCATAGCCCAGGCCGCCGATGATCGCCAGTATCAGGGTGGCGATGGAGCTCGCCCCCGGCTCGTTGTGGAGCATGAGGGGAAAGTCAGCCATGTTGGGCGAGAACCTGAAGAACAGGAGGTAGCCCACGAGAGCCCCCAGGGCCATCCCTATGATGGTCCGCATGAACAGGGTGTCCCGGAACAGGTAGAAGTCGCGGTAGCCGGAGATTGAGCAGGACTTGGAGCGCTGCCACAGGTAGCCGATCACCCCTCCTGCCGCCAGGGTGGCGAGGCCGATTTCGAGGGTCAAAGGCGCACCCTCCATTTGATGTAGTTCGCCGAAACGACCACGCCTGTGAGCATGCCGAAGAGTCCCACCATGGCCACGAAGCTGCCGTACATCACCGACATGATGATGTGCACGGAGCAGTAGCCGAGGGTCAGGCCAAACATGGCCACGAAGAAGCCGTTGATGAAGTGGTCCAGGGGGTGCCTGGGCATCCGGAAGTTGAACTCCTTGTTCCTGAACGTCGCCACGCTTGCGCCCACGAGGACGCCCACAACCGTGAGGATTGGGATGTCGACCGAAGGGTCGTGGACGTAGAGGGTCGTCCCGAAGAGATGGTTCACGATCCAGTCGATCAGGTCGCTCGGATGGCTGATGAAGCAAATCCCAAAGGCCGAGGGAGGAGCTACGAAGAAGACTGCTTGGGCTACTGCGGCCCACAGGCCCGTCACGAAACCGGCGACCAACTTGTCGGTCGTCCAGCCCTTCGCCCTCCTCTGTATCTGACCCGTCGAGAGACTTACCTGTTTGTCAGCCAATGCCATTCACCCTAAGTGGCGTCCGCCACCTTTCTCACGGCTTCACCTATATGACGAATCATCTCGAAGACCGGGGTCGCCGGCGTGGGGTTGGTCAGCTGCCCGGCCAGGCGGTTGGCGCGCCCGGCTATCAGGCAGGCCCGCATGGGCTCAAAGCCGCCGGAAATCAGGGCGGAGACCATGCCCGTAATGGTATCCCCGGTGCCGCCGATGGGCTCCAGCGCCGGGATGTTGGGCTCGGATATCGTGTAGACAATCTTGCCGTCGTCCACGATGAAGTCCGTCGGCCCCTTGATCATCAGGTACCTCGGAGCGTTTCCAGAGGCGTACGCCTTCTCGATGAGCTTGGGGACCTCCGTCGTGTCGATGTCAAAGAGCATGGACTTTACGTATGCAGGGTGCCCCGCCTCAGGGTCGGCCAGGAAGCATATCTCTCCGGCGTCCGGAGTAAAGAGGTCGAACTTCTTGCAGGACCCGGTGGCCTTGGCTATTAGCATCGAGCCGGCGTCCGCTATCATGAAGGGCCTCTTCTTCCAATAATCGAGCATTTCGACGAACTCCATGAAGGGCTTCCTGATGGGGAGGATGTAATGCATCGTCACCGCCGTCGCCCCCAAGCCGCCGGCCTGCTCCGTGAGGTAGGAATAGAGGGCGGCTGATCCCTCACCCTGGCCCATGTCTCCAGCTATGACGCCCACAGGCGCCTCTATGCCAAGGGCCTGGGCGGCAGCAGCAGCAGCTGCCATCATCGCCATGGCCCCGATGGAGCTCAGCTCCTTCGGGATGTGCCTGTCGCCGAGAGAGATGGAATCGCCGTCGTACCTGATGGGGCCTGCGACGAGGCCCTTGTCCTCGATGGGCATGGTGCCGGAAAGGAGCAGCATCTACCTCATCTTCCTCCAAGCTTGGAGCGATGCCTCGTACGCCTTCTGCAGGGTGTAGGCGCAGAGAGTGAAGCCCAGCTCGTTCGGGGACACCACCTTGTCGAGGGGCTGCCCGATCATCTTCAGGGCAAGGAGTGGAATATCGGGGCAACCTCCGCCCGAAATGTTGACGATGACTCCAGTCTTCTTCTGGAAGGTGAGTTTCATGTTGCCGACACGCACCATCAGGTAGTTCCCGAAGTCCACCTTCTTCACGAGCTTGCTGACCTGGAGAGGAGGGAGGTCGCCCTCAGATGCGAAGACCACATCCAAAATCGGAATGCCGTCGGCCTTGAGGACCTTCTCTGCTGCGTTGACCTGGTTGCTGGGGACCGCCATTGCGATGTCGCAACCCGTCCTGACCTCCGGGGGCGGGGCTCCGGCCTTGGTGTCGAAGCCGGCCCTCTTGAGCACATGCTCAGCCCTCATGGCGTCTCTGAACAGTTCGAACAGGAAGAGAGACCTGGAGAGGCCGTACTCATCAGTGCGCTTGTGCGGGGTGGACATCGAACCGCTCGACAGGATATCTACTTCGCATGATATAATCGTTTGACGCAGGCGCTACGGTATGCATAATTATTCTATTAATCATGGATGCGCCCGATTTCGGCGAGGGCCCTGGAAGGGCTTGGCCTCGACATCGACCGATACGAGCGCCTCAGCCAGGCGCCCGACCCCTCCGACCACCGCCGGCGTGGGCCTCCCCTTCATCTTGCGGACCTGCACGCCCAAGAGCATGATCTTGACCCCCTTCAGGTCGGCGGCGATGACCTGGGCGACGACGGACAAGGGGAACTTGTGCACGAGAAAGAACTTAGTCTCCTGGAGGAGGAGGTCCTCGAGCACGACCTCGCCCGGCTGCAGGTTCCTGTCCACGGCGTTCACCATGAGAATGAGCTCCGGGCGGGCTTCGAGGACCTCCGGGAGGAACTTCTCGGGCGCCGCTTCACACAGGATAGGCCTGATGTTGACTAGGCGTCTCCTTGTCTTTCTATAAAGAAGAGGGCCAGCGACATCGTCGCCCCAGTCGCTGCCCACGCACATCATAAGGGTCCGCCGGCCCTTGACGAGCCGGCGAATCTGTTCGGTGTCCATTGTTGAGCTTCGGTCAGGCGGTCTGGGTCCCGGGTGCTATTTGCTTTACGTCCTCGAGCATCGACCTGTACATGCTGACGTAGTTGAACGAGTATGGGCAGACGCCGGCGCAGAGGTTGCATTCGGTGCAGGTTGCCATCTGCTCTGAGACGTACCTTACTTCGGTGGGAGTGAGCTTCCTGGACCTGCGGATCTGGTAGTACTTTCTAAGCTTCAGCACGGGGGCCTCCATCGGGTCCTTGTTGAAGGCTTCGTAGGCAGGGCAGACCTCTACGCATCTTCCGCACTTGCCGCAGGCCGACGCGAAGGCCAGCATGCTGGTGCGGGAGTCTTCCTTGGTGAACCTCCAGTAGATGGTGGCGATGCCGTGCCTGACGGCCCCTCCTGCGAAGAAGGAGACCACCAGCCACGCGTAGATCAGTGGGATGTGTAGTGTGCCTACGAACGCGACGGCAGGGGTCGTGAATCCTACGGCCCTCATGAAGCCGAAGACCGCGAGGAATTGCACCAGTCCGACGATCGCGATGGGTAACAGGAACACCAAGTCCACGAAGAAGACCTTGCCGTAGGCCACCCTGAAGAAGGGATTCCTAAGGTACCTGATGAGCAGGCCTATGCCTCCAGCCAGGAGCAGGATCCCGGTGATGCCGTGTATCCATGAGAAGATCCAACCGTTGCCGCCGAACACTTCCGACACGCCGTTCAGCAGGTAGGGGACCTCCATGATGATGCCCGTGATGATGTTACCCCAAAGGCCGAGGTGGAAGGCGAAGTCGCTCAGGCCGACCGAGAAGCTCCTCGAGAAGAGTAGCTGGAGTAGCCCAGGCTTCTTCCCTTGCAGCGAGGATAGCCTGAATTTCTGTGCCTTATCCTTTGCCATTTTACTTCACCACTTTCTCCTCTTTCTTGGCGGCCGGAACCGGTTCCTTCTTGTCGCTGTCACGCCATCTGAGGGCGAAGAATGCGACTCCAGCCAGCAGCGGAATCCACGCGAGCCTCATCCACTTCTCGGCCGTCGCCATGAGATCGTTCTGGCTCGGGTAGGCCGACTTGATGACGGAGACTTCGGGCGATACGGAGAGGGTCTTGAACTCGTCGCCGGTGACGACGTAGAATGAGGAGGTGTCGTTCTGGTACAGCATTGTGGCGCCGTTGCCGAGGGTATTGACCACGTTCTGGCCCAGGGTGATCATGTCGGAGGTGGTTCCCCAGTTCTTGGCGAAGGTCGTCAGGTTGGCGGCCTTCAGCGTCTGGGACGTCACTCCACCACCTGGGCATATCTGGACGCAAAACGGCTTGGTGGTGCCGTCTTCGGTGAAGTTGGCGCAGTGGTCGCACTTGAAGATCTTCTTGTTGGCGTTGTCCGTGGTTATCGAGTTGAAGGGGCACACGGTGGTGCAGAGGAAGCATCCTATGCACTTGTCGTCGTCGTAGGTGACGGTGCCAGACGGCAGCTGGGTCAGGGCATGGCTCTGGCACACGGTGGCGCACGGAGCGTCGTTGCAGTGGAGGCAGTTCTGGGCGATCGGCATCGTCTGGTTCGGGCCGGGGGTCGCCACCAGCGTGTAGTTGTTCCTAGTTGGGTACTGGCCTCTGAAGGTGCTCAAGTCGGGCTTAGTAGCTCCGGAGTGGTATTGGTTGCAAGCCTCGACGCAGTGGTCGCAGCCGATGCAGTTCCCAACCACGATCAACATTGCGTTCTTGGGGGTGTTGGCTTGGAGGATCTTCGGGGCCGTAGCAGCGGTGACCACGACCAGGCTGCCGCCAACCGCGGCGGTCTTCAGGAATGACCTTCTATCCATGTTCATCTTAATTCCCTCCTATGACCTTCTGGACCTTCCCATCGGCGTCCAGGAGCTCCACCTTCAGCGCGCTCTCGAGGTGAGTGGCGCAGGATATGCAGGGGTCGTAGGCCCTGATGACCAGACCCACCTCGTGCCATAGGTTGTCCTCGTTGACCTTGCCGGGCTGGACGTTGCGATTCGCGGCGGTCCATAGGGAGGCCTCGAAGCCATTCTCGTTGATCACCGTGGGCGTGATGATGTTGGCCTTGGTGATGAAGCCCTGGTCGTCCCACTTGTAGTTGTGGATGACCGTGCCTCTCGCGGCCTCGCAGCTGCCGGTTCCTTCGCCAGCGTGCATCTTGAACTGGACCTTGAGCTCTCCCTGCGTTATGGACGGATCTGAAAGGAGTTGCTCCAGGCGCTCCGCAGCGTAGACCAGGCAGACGTACCTCGCCAGTGCGTACTGGAGGGTACCATGGACGGGGTTGCCGTACTTCCCCTTGAGCTCTTTCAGGAGCTTGTCGGCGAATTCGGTCCCTGCCTCCTTGGCGACGTTTATGCGGGCGAGCGGCCCGGTGCGTATGAAGGCCCTATCCTTCTGCTGGCCCTTGACCGACACGCTCTTGCCGTAGGAGTATGGGACGGGCTCCTCGACTATCTGGTTGAGGTAGTCGGAGGCCTTGAATTCGGAGATCTTGGCTCCGGCCTTGTCGATGATGGAGATGTTGCCCCTGTAGAAGCTTATCTTGCCACCGTCGCTCATCGCCAAATAGCCGGACTCCACCTTGCCCAGCTCGATGTTATCGTCCACGAACTTGCTGAATATCGGGGCGATGACGGCGTCGTACCAGCCGATGACGTTCTTCTTCGCCTCAAGGGTGTAGCCCAGGAGCTTCTTGCGAGTCTCCTCGTCGAATCCCCTGTTGATCCCACCGGGGACCCCGGTCATCGGATGGATGGCCTGGACACCTATGGTCTCGATTATCTTCTGGCCGACAGCTCTCGTGTATACGACCTGCTTGGCGACCTCGGGGAACTTCCTGTAGACCCCTATGATGTCGCGTTGCTTGAACGGCACCTCTGGAAGGAGGAAGTCGGGTCCTGCTAGGATGAAGGTATGGAGCGTGTGGTCGCCCAGGATTTCACCCATGAGCATGAGCTCCCTCAGCTTCTCAGCGCGCTCAGGGATGACTAGGCCGAGGCCGTCGTCAATCGCCTTGACGCTGGCGAGGTGGTGAGGTATGGGGCAGACTCCGCATATCCTGGTCACAATGATGGGCGCCCTGTGGACCAGCCTGCCTTCAAGGAACTTCTCGAAGCCCCTGAACTCAGCAAAGTCCGCGAGTGTCTTGGTGACCTTTCCCTTTTGGTCAAGCTGCACCTTCACGACGAGGTGCCCTTCGATCCTTGTAACTGGGTCGATTTCGATTTGGCTCATTTTCTTCTAACCTCCAAGGATTTCTCCTAACAGCTGCCTAATCACCGGGCCGAGGTGGGGGGCAGCCCGGTACTACGAAGTCAACCTTGACATGCTTGGAGAGTGGCTCCAGCTTATCGAGAAGCTCGGGTGTGCCTTCTGTGGGAACCTTGTTTCCGTAGGCGCGTGCCAATAGCTCCTCGTTGGTCTTCAGGTTCGCCAGGGCAGGAATCCCGCCCGTGCTCGGGCAGGTTCCGAAGGAGACTAGAATCTTCGACTTCTTCCTGGCCTGCTGAACCCTTTCCAAGTCATGTTTCGTCCTGACCGTGCCTATGACGAACGTGACGTCAGCTTGGTCATAATCGATGGCGCTCGCGATGATGGGGGCGTAGACGAGGTTGACGCTCTTGTCAAACACCTTCAACAGGGGTACGCCAAGATCAGCCAAGGCTATCTCACATCCGCCGCAAATCGCACAGTCTTCGATTGCGAGTTTTGCTTTAGCCGTCATAACCTATAACTCAGCAGTTGAGTCGTTGTTGCTCTAATAAGTCTAACTTACTGGTAATAATTACAGACTCTGCACGAAAGGAGAAGCAGGTAGAATAATTATAGCAAAGCCATAGCCATTTGTGGCGCCTAGGCCAGCATAATTGTTTTCAGCGTTCTGGGCCCGCAAAAGATTAAAGTCGCAAGGGACAAGTTTGACCGTGCGAATACAACCACCCAAAGTGATCATCACTTCCGCCATCGGGGTGATAGTCGCTTACGTCCTTTCTGGGTACACAATGCCGTATCAGTTCAGCGTAGTCATCGCCCTCCCACAGGTGGGGGTGTTCCTTTCGGCCTGCGCTGGAGGACCGATATGGGGGTTGGTCGCGGGCATCGCCGGCGGCCTAGGATTCTACTATGGTGGAATGGGAACAACGTGGCTTTACGTCCTTGCCCCCATTGGTTTGTTCGCAGGTCTGTTCGCCTACAAGGCTAGGGCCTCGGCCGCATCGATACTGTCATGGGTCACGGCAGGCCTTGTCGCGTCGTACTACATCTACACCCACAACGGCCAGCCCAGCCAGGCGATGTACGCCTGGCTCACCACCTTCTCTTACGAGGTCGTGGCGTCGGCGATTGTTGCCGAAGTCGCCCTTACGCTTCTCCGAATAAGCAGGGTGAGACAAAAGAAGCGGGCGGTCGAAGAGACGCCTAAGGGCTCAGAAGCTCAAGCTGAGCTCGGCGTCTAGCATAAGGCCGCTGATTTCTGCCCTCGGAACTACCTTGAACTCGGGAGCCAGAGTGGACGGGTCTATACCTTCGTTGACGAGCGACTCGGCCTCCACCAGGAACTTCTTCCCACCTTCGTCAGGGAAGAACTCCAGGAACTTGGTAGCGTACATCCGGTCCACCCCCTTGATGGCGCAGCGGGCTCCCTTGCCCATGAAGGCGACGGTCACAGAATGGTCCTCGTCCCCGCTAAGCATCCCGGCGGAGACCCTGAGGCCCTCGACGAAGAAGGCTGTGCTCACGGGAGACCTCAGGAATGCGACGATTATCTTCTTTGACAAAGGCAACCCACTCCTAAAGGAAGTTCACGACCTTCTCCGCCTCCATCATGGCCACCAGCCTGTCAAAGTCGATGGCGTGCGCCCCAGGCGGGAACGGATCGGCCAGGCCCCTGGACGTCGCGTCGTCCCTCAGGTAGTAGACGTCGCCCTTGAAGGAGCCGCGCTTGGCTATGTAAACCCCGTCCTCTAGGAGGACGACCTTGGCCCCGCTGTCCATGGCGGCGTAGGCGAACGCCGCGCTGGCGAGGGACTCAGCGACGAGATACACTGTCAACTCCATTCACTCCTAAAGGGTGATCATCCTGTCGCACTTGCTCGCCATCCCGGCTACGAAGGCGACGCTTACTATCTTCACGCCCTTGTAGTAGTCCTTTCCTTCGTCCAGGCCCCTGTTGTAGCTGCAGACCTCGCATGCGAATATCTCCGCCCCCTTCGCCAGCAGGGCCTTGAACGAATCCATCGGAAGCTTCTGAAGGACCGGGAAGATCTGCGTGCCCAACGAGTTGTAGACGCCGTCCAGGAAGAGGAAGAAGGTGACCTTGTCCGACCTGTTCAGCGCGGCGTCTGCCATGCGACATGCGGTGTCCCAACGTTGGGTCTGGTACGGTCCCCCGGTAAGGATGATGCCGAAAGCGGTCAAATCGTGTTGGTCTCGGGAGCGGCATGAATTAAACCTTTTTGATTACATATGGTGGCCTTCGACCTCCAGTCCGGGAGGTCTTACAGAGTCCGGCGGAGTCGGCCGAATTGAGCTGACGCGAGACCTGGCCCACGGCGTCGCTCTGGGTGGAATAAGTGGTGCGAGGCGCGGGATTTGGACCCGCGTTGCCACCTTGGGAGGGTGACGTCCTAGACCTAGGCTAGACCAGCCTCGCCCATCGAAGCTATCGATTCGGTGTATTTTACCTTTGATACGCGCCTGAAACGAGGGCTGTCACTTGCCCCTGTCGGGGGACCCCTCTGCGGACTTTCCTTCTCCCCCAGAGGTCATGCCAGAGACCACCTCCTCCACATACTCCAAGGTGATCACTCCAGAGTTAATCAGGTTGGTCAGGGCGTTGGCAGATGCGACCCCGGTGACCCGACCCGAGCTCCCCCTTGTCTGCCTCCATCTGAGCTTGGTGTTGCCGCTCTTCGATTCGTAGATTACGCCCAAGACGTCCCGAGCGTTCGACGAATGAGATCTCCCTGATCTTCTTCAAGCTTGCCTTGTCGGTCGCCTCGATGTATATCGCTCCTTGGCCGCTCTCCCTCTCCGGGAAGACGTCTGGGTCATGGGAGTAGCTCTCCGGGATATAGGACCGGCAGGTGCTGTAGATCAGGAACATCCTGAACCGTTCAAGAGTGGCTTCAATGTTGATTTCGACCAATAATGTGCCACTTACAGCCTATAGGCTAGGCGGGCGCGCTAATTAATGCATATGCCATCATGCGAAAGCGAAGCTTTCACCTCGGCAGGGCTCAGCGGTCGAGCTTGAAGTAATCCAGCAGGGAGACGCCGGTTTCGTCGATCTCCATGTTGATCTGCCAGGTCTCGACCCCCTTGGCGCTCGCCGATTCTGCCGCGTCCACGATCCTTGAATTGAACCGGTCCCTTGGCGGCCTCCTGAAGGGCGGGGCGTCGTAGAGGTGGCTCAGGGCGACGATGGCCCGACCTCCTTCGCCGAGCGAGGATGAGAGTTCGGAGAAGCGTTTGATCAGCCTGTCGAACGAATCGAACCTGGCGTGCCTCGTCGTGGGGCCTCCTCGAGGTCCAGGGTGATGAGCGGGGTCTTGATTTCGAGAAATGTGTCCCCGACCTTGAAGTCGATTCTATGAAATATCACCTAGTCTTGACCTCCCTCCGCACTTCCCCCGAAACCATCCGGGAGAGCTGACGCGTGGCCAAGAAGTGGTGTACGTAGGCGTTCGCCGCGGTCTGGTTGATGCCTATCCAGGCTCCTGCCCTAGGCGAGGGTCCCGGTGAAACAGCCTCCACGGTGTACCGCGTCTTCCTCCCCTTCTTCGTGCTCTCCGAGAGGAGGCAACGGAGGCCTGCGAGCTTCAGGTCCCCCAGCCTCCCCGTGGTTGGGCAGTGGCATCGATGGACCTGGCCGCCTATCTTCACTAGGATTATGAACCGGTTGGGCCGCGACACTATCACCCCATGAATGAGCCTTGATGAAAAGAGGAATTTTGCCTCGCCTTCTTGCTTCAGAGGGCTTCGCCCATCGTGGCAACGGATCTCCGCCCTATGTAAGGCTCTCTCGAGACTTCCTTCCCGGCCGCCGGGATACCGTTAATAGGGGAGCTCAGTGATTTTGCAACCGGCGATGAAGACTCTAGCCCATGCCGACTTCGGGATGAGCTGGATCTTGAGTTCTGAGCCAACCTCACCCCTTCAGTGCCTGGGGCGGGCGATGGGCTCCCCAACGCTGAAACGCGATGGCAGTGACTACAAGCGACTTATTGGACCTAGGAACCCTCAAAGGGAAGAGGCCCCTACATCATGCTCGTGGCTCTCATAGTCGCAGAGGGCTGACGAAGTCCTTTGGCAGGACGGTCGCCGTGAGCTTCCTCCACGACTACGCCCTCACCAATCCGGGGGCACTCCTGGAACAGGTCGATGTGGGGGGGCGCAGCAGACCGTGACCTATCAAGTCACTCACTCCACGCAGCTGAGCGTATTCCTGATAGCCGGCGGCGAAGGGACGTTTTCGGTCTCGCTATCGGTGAGCAGCTCCCTCGGCCTTCCAGGGATGGCGCGGCTTTCCGCCCTATTCCTGATGCCCCTGGGTTTGGTCCTGGCATCACCCCACGCGGTGACCTATTGGTAGGAGCAAAAGGCCTAGGAAGTACCGTTGCGAAGGGCCGAGGAGGCCCGTAGGTATTTGACGATGCTCACGGTGAGATAGGTTAAAAGTTCATAAGCTGAATTCCAATGACCACTAACGGAGGTTAATACGGGATGGAAGCTCAGGCCGCTCAAGATTCCAAGAGACTGCTGAGCCAGACGATGAGCATATGCCCTGAGTGCAACAGGCGGATCCCGGCGGACATATTCGCCAGGGACCAGAAGGTCTACATCTCAAAGTCATGCCCCGAACACGGCTTCTACGAGGACCTCTATTTCGGGGACCTCGACATGTACCTGAGGTTCTCGAAGTACGCCAAGGATGGAAGGGGCATCAAGAACCCGGAGGTCATAGCCCAAGCCATCAACTGCCCGACGAGCTGCGGGCTCTGCTCCAACCACCTGAGCCACACCGCCCTCGCCAACATCGTCGTCACCAACAGATGCGACCTGAACTGCTGGTACTGCTTCTTCTACGCCGAAAAGGCCGGCTACGTTTACGAGCCGACCCTTGAGCAGATACGCTCCATGGTGAAGAAGATGAGAGATGAAAGGCCCATCCAGGGGGCCGCCCTCCAGCTGACAGGTGGCGAACCGACCCTCCGTGACGACCTGATCGACATCATCAAGATCGCCCGGGATGAAGGGGTCGAGCACGTTCAGCTTAACACGGATGGTATCAACCTCGCAAAGGACCCCACCCTGGCGAAGAGGGTGAGGGAGGCCGGAGTCAACACCGTCTACCTCAGCTTCGACGGGGTGACCCCTAAGACCAACCCGAAGAACTTCTGGGAGGTGCCGGCCATCCTCAAGAACGCCAGGGCCGCCGACCTCGGCCTGGTGCTGGTCCCCACGGTGATAAGAGGAGTGAACGACCATGAGGCCGGGGACATGTATCCACTTCGGTTTCAACAACATAGACGTAGTCAGGGGCGTCAACTTCCAGCCCATTTCTCTGGTGGGTAGGGTTCCCAAGAAGGACCTTGCCAAGCTCAGGATCACGATACCGGACGTCATCAAGCGCGTCGAAGAGCAGACAGAAGGCGTGATTACAAGGGATGACTGGTTCCCAGTCCCCGCGTCGATGCCCTTCTCGTCGTTCGTGGAGGCGTGGGTTGGCCTGCCGCAGTACGAGCTCACCACCCACTTCGCCTGCGGAGCGGCCACCTACCTTTTTGCCAAGGACGGGAAGATGGTCCCGCTGACCCGGTTCGTTGACATCCCTGGGCTCCTCGAGTTCCTTAACTCGGAGTCGGACGCCCTAAAAGCGCGGCAGGTCGAAGCTGGTCTCTGGGGCCAAGCTGCTGCTTAATCTGCGAAAGTTCGTGGACTCGAGCAAGGCGCCCGAGGGCATGAACTCGGAGACATCCTCTACGACGCCATAGTGAAGCACGACTACTCCTCCCTCGGCGAGTTCCACAAGCGCTCCCTGTTCGTGGGGATGATGCACTTCATGGACAAGTACAACCATGACGAAGAGAGGGTCCGCCGCTGCGACGTCCACTACCTGACCCCCGACAACCGCATCATACCGTTCTGCAGCTTCAACGTCATCCCCGAATGGTACAGGGACGCGATACAGCGGAAATACTCCATCCCCATCGAAGAGTGGGAGAAGAGGACCGGGAGAACCCTGAAGGACGGCTACTATAGAAGGGGCCCTGCGCCCACCGGGGACGACCAGAACCTCCTGACGATCGGTAGCCCCGTCGTAATGGGCCCCTGATTTCACTTTTGAAGGGACGGTCGACCTTGAATGAGATAATACTTTCATGGAGCTCCACGTAGATAATCCACTGCAAACCATGATAAGTGTTATAACCAGTAAAACTGTATTGCGATGCTGATGGGGTCATCTGTCTTCAGGGAGGAGTACAAACTCCTTCCGGACTACCTCCCCGGGAAGATCCCACACCGGGAAAGGGAGCTTGAGCAGCTCAGGAGGACTTACTCTTCAGTGCTCTCCCCAGTGCCGACCCCCGCCACTTCGTTCCTCCTCGGCCCCGTGGGCACTGGTAAGACCATGCTGGCCCGCAAGCTCTGCGGAAGGCTGGAGGAGGACGGCAGGAGAGATGGCTTCATCGTCAAGGCCGTCACAGTGAACTGCAGGATCGACAGAGGCCCTTCCTCTGTCCTGAACAGATTGGTGGAGTCGCTGGGGCTCTCCTTCCCGAAGCGCGGCTACGAAGTGCAGGAGACACTGCGTTTCCTCATGGACGAGCTGCTGCAGATGAAGGCCAGGCTCATCCTGGTCCTGGACGAAGTGGACAGCCTGGTCTCGACCAGCGGCGCCGCCTTCCTCTACGCCCTGGCCAGGATAAACGAAACCGTGAGCTCCCCGGTCCTGTCTCTCCTGATGATCTCCAAGGACCTGAGGTTCTTCTGGGAGGTGGACGCGAGCACCAGGAGCTCACTCCAGAAGGCCGTAGTGAAGCTTTCTCCCTACTCCGCCGACCAGCTCCTCTCGATAGTGCTGAGCAGGAGCGAAGAAGCACTCAACCCAGGGGTGCTGGATGAGGACACGGCCCGCCTAATCGCGGGCGCGGCTGCGGATTCGGGGGGATGCCCGATATGCCATAGAGCTGCTCTACAGGGCCGCGAAGATGGCCGACTACAACGGCGCGGAGAAGGTGAGGGCCGCCGATGTGCAGGAGGCAAGGAACAGCCTCCCGCCGCAGGTGAGCCTCGACGAACTGAACTACCTGAGCCGGCACGAGCGCCTCCTCCTGTTGGCGGCGGCGCGACTGCTGAAGCCCGCCGACAGGGCTTTCGTTTCGACCGGGGAGCTGGAGGGGGAATACGGCTCCATATGCTCCTCCATGGCGCTGAAGCCCCGCCGCCACACGATGGTGTGGATGTCGATACAGAACCTGAAGGCTCGGGGGTTCTTCGTGGCGTCCCAGTCGGGGAAGGGGAGGAGGGGGAGGACCACCCTCATCGGCCTCAATATCTCACCACAGGAAGTGATCAGGACGTGCTCGGGGGAGGAGTGAGCCGGATGGATGCCCTAAAACTTGAGGAGGTCCTCGGCACGGCGGGGCGAGTGAAGGTGCTCCTTCTGCTCATCGACCAGGAGGAGATGAACATCTCCCAGATAGTCAGGCTGTCGGGGCTGCAGCATTCCTCCGTCCAGAAGCACCCTGGCTTCCTCTGTGAGCAGCATCTGGTGCGCGAGAAGCGGTACGGGAGGATACGCATTTTCGCGCTGGAGGAAAAGAACCCCTACGTCGCCCTCCTAAAGCGGTTCTTCGCCGACTGGAACAGGATGGCCGCCAGCCAGGGAGTCGGCTACGCCTAGTGGACATCGATATCGTTTTAACCAGAGCTAGGATATCCGAAGACGTGAATCCGGTTGGCTAGATGGTGGACGTTTCGGCCAAGCCGGTCGTCCGGAGAGAGGCCATCGCCGAGGGCTTCATCAAGCTCAACAGCCGGACCCTCGGGGCCATCAGGGAGAAGCGCCTGGAGAAGGGGGACGTCGAGGAGATTGCCAAGCTGGGGGCGATCACCGCGGCCAAGCGAACTTCCGACATCCTCATGCTCTGCCACCCATCCCGATCGAATCCGTCGAAGTGGACGTCGGCCGTGGAAAAGGATGGAGTCAGGGTGACCAGCCACGTCATCGCCCAGGCTAAGACCGGAGTGGAGATGGAGGCACTTACGGCCGTGGCCATGGGGCTCCTGAACGTCTGGGACGTCACCAAGAAATATGAGAAAGATGCCCAAGGTCAGTACCCGTTCACGGCGATAGAAGGACATCCATGTCGTGCGCAAAGTGAAGATGCATGAGCCACAACCCTGAGCACCACCATCACGACAGGAAGGACCTTCGTTTCGGGGTCATCACCGTGAGTTCGTCCAGGGCTGCGGCCGCGAAAGAGGGCAAGGAAGTCAGAGACGCCTCCGGAGATGGGCGTGTGCCCTGATCGGCGAGAAGGGGTTCCGGGTGACCTTTAGGAAACTGGTGGGAGACGACATGAACGACATCCGTCGGGCCTTCACCGAGGGCCTGGGCGACTGGCCTTGCTGGACGCCTTGGTCTTCGTCGGTGGCACCGGCGCGGCAGCGTCAGACGTTACGCCAGAGGCGGTGGAGCCCATGCTGAAGAAGCTCCTCCCTGGCTTCGGCGAGGTGTTCAGGCAGCGGAGCAGCCAAAGATCGGTGCCCTTGCCGCCCTGAGCAGGGCCATGGCCGGCACAGTGGACGATGTCGCCGTCTTCTGCCTACCGGGCTCCCCCGAAGGGTCGGCGCTGGGGGTGGAGATGGCCCTCGACGTCATGCCACACCTGAAGCCCCTCAGGGCCGCTTTAGCGATGACGCCCATTTCGCGCGGTAGGCCGCCATATTCTCCGGAGAGCACTTCAGGCAGATGCACCTTCCGCCCACCAGCTCAACCGAGCATATGGCCCTGTAGGAGCATTCGGCGCACGAGGCTTCGTTCCCGCATATGTAGCACTTGAACGTGAAGTAGACGTTCCCGCCAACCGCCGCGGATATGATTTGCTTGGTCGACCGTAGGTCAACGGTGGACCTGATGAAGAACCCCTTCCCGGTGGAGTACTCCACTCCAGCCTTCATCAGCTCCTTGAATGCTTCCCTGCCTAGCCTCGGAAGGTTCACCCAAGATCCAGCTCTATCCTGGTGTCGGCCAATCTAGATCACCCTGAAGGCGAGGATGACCCCCGCCCAGGCGGTCGCGGTCACCACCAGCGCCAGGTAGTCGCGCGAAGCGAGCCGAAGGGAGTAGAGGGAGGTCGGCTTCTTTACGGCCCCGTAACCCCTCGGATTCCATGGCCTCCGCCAGCTCCCCGCTGCGGACCAGGGCGTTGACTATCAGGGGTATCAGGACTGGAATCAGGTTTCTGAACCGCTTGACTGGGCCGCCCTTGTCCAGCTCGAGCCCCCTGGATTTCTGGGCGTCGATGATCTGGGTCAGATCCAGGCATTAGGACCGGAACGAACCTGACGGCGGTGACGAAGGCGAAGACGAAATCCCTTGGAAGGTGGAACCACCTCATCACGTATTCCAGCTCGTCGGGGGAAGTGGTCACGAAGAAGAGGGAAGTGGAGGCAACTATGGCGAGGAACCTCAGGGTGAGGACTAGGCTTCTGATCAGCCCGTAGCTGAATACTATGTTGATGACGAAGATCAGGGCGGCGAAGGTGAGCGACACCATCATCACCTTCCCCATCCGCCTAAGCGACTTGGCGAGTACGGCCGGGACGGCTATCGCGCAGAAGGCCAGCCCGAGCTGGAAGAGGTCAGCCGTCAGCAGGGCCACCGAGAACAGGGCGATGGTGATGAGCAGCTTGAGCCGAGGGTCAAGCCGGTGGATCAGGGTGTCCTGGTGTCTGAACCGGAGCCCTTCCGCCAGGAGATGCGCCATTCCTGCTACCTCCCAGCCATCCATTCAACCGCGTCGGACACGTCCCTGAAGGATGGGGTCTCACCGAGCAGCTTGCGAGAGCGTGACCAGCTGAGGCTGCCGGAGCCCAGCGCCTTCGAGGAGTGGGGAGTCGGCGAAGACGCTCTGCGAGTCGGCGTCCCTGAGGATCTTCCCCTGGCTCATCACGACCGTCCTGGCGTTCAGCGGCCATAGGAACTCGAGGTCATGCGAGACCACCATGACGGTCTTCTTCGCCTCGATAAGCTGCCTAATGGTCGTGAGGATCCGATTCTTGCTTGGATAGTCTTGGCCAACCGTGGGCTCGTCGCAGGACTAGGACCTCGGGGTTCCAAGCCATCACGGCTGCGATGCAGAGCCGCTTCTTCTCTCCGCCGCTGAGAGTGAGCGGAGCCCTTTGCTTGAGGGAGTCCAGGTCGAAGTAGGAGAAGACCTCTGCGGCGCGCTTCGCCGCCTCTTCATCGGTGAACCCGAAGTTCCGAAGGCCGAAGAGGACCTCGGACTCGGCAGTCTCCGAGAAGAGCTGGTGGTCCGAGTTCTGAAAGACGAGGCCGATCCTTCTGGACAGCTGGGCGACGCTCTGCTCCTTGGTCTCCTTTCCGAACACCTTGACCGAACCGGAGGTCGGCTTGAGGAGGCCGTTCAGGTGCTTCAGCAAGGTCGTCTTCCCGGCCCCGTTTCCGCCCACGATGGCCAGCACCTCCCCCTGCTGGACGTACAGGTTGACGTCGTCCAGGGCCACCACGCCGTTGGGCTGGACGAAGGTGACGTCCTGGAGCTCGATTATCGCCAAGTCTCCTTCGCCTCCGCGTAGAACGCGTCGACGCTGAGGTCGAGCCTGCCCGACCAACGCCCGAGAGACCTGGAGCCTCCTCTGCACCTCCACGACCGTGGGCGCGGAGAGGCCGACTTCGTGGATTCCCTCGGCTGACAGCACCTCCTCCGGCGGACCGACTTCCAGACCTTCCCTCCTGAAAGGACGATGAGCTGATCGGCGATGGGGGCGACCAGCTCCAGCCTGTGTTCTACCAGGAGGACGCTCAGGCCCAGCTCGCATTGAGCTCCTTGACCAGGGCGACAACGTCCGTCTGCGGTCCTCGGGTCAAGAAGTGAGGTGGGCTCGTCGAGCACCAGGAGCTCGGGTCCCATGGCCAGAGCCCCGGCGATGGCCACCCGCTGCTTCTGGCCGTCGGAGAGCTCGCTGAGGCGACCTGTTGCGGAGGTCCTCGATGTTGAGGAGCCTCAGCGACTCGTCCACCCTGCGGGCGATCTCCGACCGCTCCACCCCGAGGTTCTCCAGGCCGAAGGCTGATGTCCCGCTCGACGGTGAACATGAAGATCTGGTTCTCCGGGTTCTGGAAGAGGAAGCCGATCTTCTTCGCCAGCTCATAGGTGGCGTCTCCTGGGCGACCAGGCCGTCTGGCGACGACCCTCCCTGAATACTCTCCGGGGTAGATGTGGGGATGAGGCCGTTGATGCACCTGAGAAGGGTGGTCTTGCCGCTGCCACTGGCGCCGGCGAGCACCGCGATCTCGCCCTTCTTCACGGCAGGAAACGTCTTGGAGGGTGGGGAGGTCCATTCCCATGTACTTGAACGAGAAGTCTTCGAACCTCAGAATCTCGTCTGCCGTCCCCCTCCACCTGTGCGAAAAATGAAGGGCTTAGTGTGGCTTATTAAACTGTTGCGGGCTCATATCTCTTTCAGCTGAGGCCGAGCCTTGCCTTCGAGCATCTCCTTGAAGGAGTTGATGACCACTCAGGCTTAGAGGGCACGTTCATGGAGGCCGCCGTCGGATGGCCGCCCCCGGCGCCCCCTGATTTGTCGGCGAAGGCCTTGCAGAAGTCCGTTCCTAGGTGAAGGGAAGTCTTCTCCTTGAAGATCTGGGTCGAGCGGACGCTGGCCCTTGTCTCGTCCCCTACCTCGCCCAAGGCCAGAGATACGTCGGCCCCCACGTCTATCAGGGAGCGGGCCACCGACGCTTGGAATGAGCCCACCGTGGTCATGGCGACCAGCCATTCCCCGGCTCTGAAGTAGGATGCCCTCTTCGAGGCCTTGATCCTGGCTATGGATTCTGAAACGTCACGCCGGGTGCGCAGCACGCTTCTCGCGTTCTCCAGGTCGGCTCCCAGGTCGCATAGTCGAGCCACGCTGGAAACGGTCCGGTTGGACGCCAACGTCAGGAACTGAGAGTCGGCCATCAGGCCAAGGAGGAGGACCTTCGCCGCCTGACGTCGCACCTTCAAGCCTGCGCCCTCGGCCAACAGAAAGACCATCTCACTGGCTGACGACGCGTTGACATCCACCACCGCCGAGTCCACGATTCCCTTCATGCTTTCGTCGAGGGGATGGTGGTCGATGAGGACGCGGTAGGCTTTCATCGACTTGATGACGTCCGTCTGGGCGCTCAGGAGGGAGGAGTGGCCGGTATCGGTTATGAAGACCAGGTCGTAGGGCTGGGCTGGTATCTCCTCCAGGAAGCTGGCCTTGATCGTTGTGAGCACCTTCCTAGACTGGAGTGTGACGCCTTCGGGAGAGACCAGTGTGACTCTCCCGTGGCCGCCGGCGACCGATGCAAGGAGCTTGATCGCGCATCGCAGAAGCGATGGCGTCCACGTCGGCGTTCCTATGTGTGATGACGAGGACGCTCCGCGCTCCAGAGAGTCTTCTAAGCGGGTTCGTCGCGGAAGAATATCTCAACGTTCAGCCGGCAGGGGGCTCTTGCTTACTCTTTAAAGCTTCGTTGACCTTGTTCTGCACTTCTTGGAGGCTGTTGCGCACCCTCTCCTCCTGCTTGGCCAGCACGAGGATTCGCGTGTTGGTGAGGTCTGTCTTCTCCTGGAGCTCCTTGAGCAGGTCGTCCTTGTTGGCCTTGACCAGCACCGACCCGGCGTTCTTGTAGACGACGGCGTCGGAGGCCGCCTTCTTTAGCTCCTCAGAGGCCCGGTCGGCCTCCGCCTTCTCCGCTTCGAGAAGTTGTTTTTGGCTGACGATGGCTTGCAGGTTCTGCTGCAGCTGGTCGTATCGAGCCAGCTGCTCCTTGAGCCATGGTGGGATCTCGGTGCTCAGTTCAATCTACCGCCTGAATGCTCTCCTTTGCTGCCTTTAAAAGTCTTAGAAGCGAATTCGTCAACGCCCTCGCGTCGCTCAGCGACGTCCTGGTGACCTTAAGCAAGAGACCTCGCTTGCTGACGGAGATCTCGAAGGGGGCTCGTCCGTACTTGGACTCCGGGCCCAGCGCCTCGGCGAGGGCCCTGGCCTCGTCCCGGGCGGCCTCCACTTCGATCTCTACGTACGCTTCACTCAAAGGAATATGCCCCGCCAGCGGCCTTGAACCCGCACTTTTCGCACTGCCACACTCCGGCGGCGGCGCGGCGGAACTTCAAGGAACCGCAGCTGGGGCACATCCTCTTAGCCTTGAGCAGCCTGTGGACCCTGCTATAGCGCTTCCTGACGGTGGCCCCGTACTTCTGGCTCAGACCCTTAAGGGCTCGATCCTTCTTTGGCAATTCCCACTACCTCCCTAATCCTTGCCTCTATGTCCTTGGACTTCAACAGGGCGATGTCAAGCACCTTTAAGACTTGCTCCGGGGAGAAGCTTCCCTGGCCACCCTTCTGCGCAGCGCAGATCTGGCCGTTGGCCATGGCGAAGGTCAGCCGTGCTTCCTGAATCGCCTCCTCCTCGGTGGTGGCGTCGGAGAGCAAGAAGTCGCCCGCCTTCGAGGTGGTCACTGAAACTGGGATCGTTTGTATGGGAAGCGAAGAAAGCTCCTCCAGCTCGACGACCTTGTCCTCCTTGAGGGTCATCTTCTTGTACTTGGCTGTGGCCAACGCGGCCACTACCGCGTAGGACGTCGCGTCGAGGAGGTTGCCGTCCACGCTTACGACGGCGACGTCGATGAAGATCGAGTAGACCTTCTTTCCCTCTTCGATGACCATCTTGTGGAGGTCCACCATGTGAGACTCCCTGACGCCCCTGTCCACGACGCGTGCTAGCTCGATAGAGTCCTCGTCCGGCGGACCCGGCTCGGCGTAGGCGGAGGCTATGGGGAGCACTTCCGCCCCGACCATGATTATGCCTTCGTCGGGCGTGTCGGGGAACGGCGTCCCTACGGACACCTTGATGCCAGCCACGACCCGGGTGTAGCCCAGGTCGACCGTTGCGGACCCGTTCGCCTTGATCTGGGTCCCCACCTGGATCTTCAGGTCACGGTAGTCGCTCAGGCCGCGGCCGTCTGCCCTCTTCCCCTGGGAGTACTGCTCGAGCATCTGCTCCCTCCGAAGGTTGTCGACGAACAGGGCCTTTCGATACGAAGTCGACATCTCTCAGGCCCCCTTGTTCTTCGGCGCGGAATCCCCGAAGTACTTGCTGATGACGGCCTCCCTCTGGATCTGGTAAACCTTCTTGCAGGCCTCCTTCGCCATGTTGAACACCTTCTCGAACTCCTCCTTCGTAAGGAACCCGTCCATCTGAAGCAGCGTCACCTGGTCCATGTTGGGCATGTAGGCCACAGGGAGGTCCACTTGGCCCTCCTTGTCCTCTTCGTCGCAGAGGTCGAGTATGAGCTGGTCCTGCGCCTTCCCGGCGGCGACGGCTACCACCATGTCCCTCATGGTGATCCCGGCGTCGGCCAGTGCCGCGGCTGCGGCGGTGATGCCCGCTGCCCTCGTCCCTGCGTCGGCCGTGAGAACTTCGATGTAGATCTCTATGGCCGTGCGGGGGTACTCTTCAAGTATCAGGGCTGGCGTCAGCGCCTCCCTGATGACCTTCGACAGCTCGATCTCCCTCCTCGACGGTTGCGGCGGCTTCCTGTCGGGGACTGAGAAGGGAACCATGTGGTACCTGCATTTCAGGACGGCCCTGTCGGCCATGGCGATGTGCTTAGGGTGGCATTCCTTCGGGCCATGAACGGCGGCGAAGATCTTGTTCTTCCCCCATTCAACGTAGGCTGACCCGTCGGCGTTCCTCAGTACCCCGACCTCGATCTTCAGGGGCCTGAGCTCGTCGGGCTTGCGACCGTCTATCCTCAGCCCGTTTTCGTCTATCAGGTTCATTCTCTTTTCTCCTCCAATGAATCTTCATCCGCCTTGAGAGTGGTCTGTCCAGCCTCTGCCTGGTCCATCTCTGCCGGCGGCTCGGCGGCCGGCGCCTGCTCGGCAGGCGGGGCCTCGGTAAGGCCCAGCCTCTCCGCGAGGAACCTTTCAATCTTCTCTGTGAGGCCCGAGGTGTGGGCTAGCTCCTCGACCATGTGGATGGCTTCGGCGGCCAACGCGGCGCCCTCTGGCGGCCCAGAGACTATGATGTAGCCGTTCTGGCCGATGATTATCTTGCATCTGGACGCCTCTTCGATCATCTTGCTCATGCTGCCCCTCCTCCCGATGAGACGAGGCACCTTCACGGGCTCGATCTTGACCACGTCGCCCCTGGGCGCCAGGCCTAGCCTCGGGCCCGAAACCGTGAGCATCGGGTCCTTCGACCGGTCGAAGGCCGCCACCAAGGCGATGATGGTGTCACCGACGTCGAACTTGCTTCGCAGGTCGTCCTTTTCAGCGCTGAACCTGCGGCCGTACACGCCTGATGCCGGCATAAAGGCCGGGAAGAACGAGTTGATGTCCACCGTCCACGCGAACGCGGAAACATCGGTGACTACACCCACCACCACGTCGTCTGGCTTCGGGACGTAGGGTCCGGAAAGCGGTATGACCTTCACCTTGTTTCCTTCGAGTTCGCATAGGCCGACTCGCATCGCAATGACCTTGTTCCCTATAGAATAGGCGTTGCTAACTGGCACGAAATCTCCTTCTGCTATGACGTCGCCTGGGACGACGTACTTCCTTTCGACTTTACTCAATTTGTTTTCTGTTCACTCCACGGGAGAGACTTGGGCTGTCCCCTTTGTAGCTGACCCGAGCCGGTCGAGGAGGCTCCTCTGTGTGGCGATGGGTATTTCTATCACGGCGTCAAGCCCTCCGTCGCTCCGCCACTCCTCCTTCGTGATCTCCCCGAAGCTCTTCAACGTGCCCAGAGTCTGCGGCGCATGGATCGCGTCCACCGAAACTTTCAGCTTTATGTTGCCGGTCTTTAGGGGCAGGATCGCTCTCAGCCCGTCGATTATCTTCTTGGCCTGCTCCTCGGCTTCCTTGTTCGGATCGATCACGACGCGGACCTGCTGCAGAGCCTGCTCTATCCTCAACGGGGGATGAGGCAGGTTCGTCTTTGGGTCAACGTAGTTCTTGGAGATGAAGCTGACGACCTGCTTCCGCTTCTCATCGACCATCTTTCGTCTCTGGTCGGTGGTCAGCTGAATCTCGCCCTTTTGAAGGATGGCCTGAGCCACCTGCTCGAAGTTGGAGGTCTTGAAGGACTTCATCAGTTTCTCCTCCGAAGCCTTCTGGCCCTTGCTCGAGTCTGTGTATATTTCGTCTGAGGCCAGTATCTGGCTCAATTCCACCCTCTTGCCCAGCTTGTAGTTCAGAGCCGCATCAGGATCGACAAGTATCTCGAACCTGTCGCCTCCCACCACAAAGCGGACGGTGGTCAGCTTATCCGCCAATTCTCTCCTTCAATAGGCGATAAGTTTTGGGTAATATAAAGATAGTTGTGAGGTTGCGGGGGGCACTGCTGTCATCAAGGCCACCGCGGAAGACGGGGCCGCGTCGGGGTTCCGCAGGGTCGGCATGGCCCTGACGTTAAGGGACGCCTATGGGAGGACCATAACTCAGAAGTACCTCCCAGGGGTCGACGTGGAGGCCCTGGGAGCGGGCCCGTGGGCCAACTGGTTCACCTGGTTCCTGATCGGCCTCTTCGCCATCACGTTCCTTGGGGCCACCAAGCAGAAGAAGGGAAGATGAGACGGGCCGATGCGCTGCTGAACAGCCAGGGGACACTGATTCCGATTCCAGTAACAATGGGACTCGAACTCATCTTTGAGCGGCGCCCGTCATTCGCAGGTCCATGCCCGTCCAAGACTGAAAGTCAGATGCTACTGATTTCTCTTCCAGCAGCATTAGGTATCCAACCGACTGCAAAGGAAACCCTGCGCAGAACTTGACTCAAATCGGGCAGTACGAGAGGAAATTGCTTGCCATGTGAGTCTGAGAGTTGAGTCGGTGAGGGGTATGCCGTATCAAAGACGTGATACTCAGCCGAAATCCTTCAATCTGCCCGTTGCGGTAAAGTTGACCAAGGGACCATTGGCTAAACTGGTATTGCTGACTAGAACCAAGGTTCCCTCCTGGGTCCTAATCCAAGTGTTGCGGAGGGCAATGCGCACCACTCTCCCCCTCACGCCTGTGAATAGCACGTCGTCGTCAAGCCTAATGGCTTTGTCATTAAGTAACAAGATCCCAGATATCATATTCGAGAGCGTAGACTGCAGTGCCAATGACGCCGCCACGCCCGCGATACCGCTGACTGTGAGAGTAGTAAAGACCGATGACAATCCCGTGTAGTAGAGTACGCCTATCGCCGCTACCAATAGCCAGATGACCCGAGTGGAGTATCTGATCCCTCGGATGGTCGACTGTTTCGCGCCAGACCGTTTGGCAAGTCTGCCGACAGTCCTACTGAGACTCTCGGTCAGGGTACCCACTACGACTACGATGGCTATAGAACCTGCAAGAAGTTGCAGTATTTGGGTCTCGTCCAAAGTAGATTCATCCCCCTCTGACCGTGGCTGAGCTAAAAGGCTTCTTCGCCAGCATTCTGGCCGATGGTAGTCGTCACCCTTTCTTCAGAACTTGGGACCAGGAGGACTTGGACCGGAGCGGCTCGCTCTCCCTCATCAGAACCACTGCACCCAACAAGATTGCGGTGAGCGAAGCCAATACGTCCGCCGGTCCAAGTCCAGGTGATGACGATGTCAGGAGTATGGCAGACGCTAGTCCTTCTCGATCTCCTTCCCCACATCTGAAACGTCTTTCGCCAGGTTTCCGAGCCAGGTTCGGCCCACCACCCCCGAGACGAGGATCTCTGCTCCAGTGACGAGCAGCGCCAGGGAGAGCAAGACAGCGAGGGTCAGGAGTGCCAAGCCTGGAAGGGCGAGCACGACTACAGAGAGGATGACGTCGAGGACGCCCACGGCACCACCCAGAGCCTTGAGCCAGCCGGGCGCAGCCTTGACAGCGTAGGCAAGGTAGATCCTGCCGAGTCCGTAGACCACCAGGCCGTACGACAGGAGTACGATCAGAGTCAGCGCGCCGTATCCTGGGAAGCCTAAGACCACCGCGGCGAGGACTATCGATACGACTCCCGCTACAGCGCTAATCCCCCTCAATGCCTTGGGGAGGCCGCTAAAGGCTGCCAGTGAAATCGACCTTGCCCCTACGAAGACGAGGCCGATCGAGAGCAGGAAGACGTAGCGCGGCGACGCTCAGCCCCGGAAAACCGAGCGCCAGTATTCCAAGGGCGATGCTTGACAGGCCAGTGAAGATCTCCAGGGCGCGGAGCCAGCCAGGTTGTCTAAGCGCATTCAACTCGAAGTGGCCTTCTTTGATTTCTTCCGAACGTCGGCGATCCCTTTCTCGAGGCGCGCCTTCGCCTCAGCTTTTGCCTTTGCTGCCTTCGCCTCCAGGGCTTCCGCTCGGGCCTTGGATTCCCTTTCTATGGTCGTCTTGGCTTCGGCTCTGGCCTTGTTAGCCTTGACTTCGAGGTCCCCCACATGGGCCTTCACCTTTGCGCGGGCCATCTTTTCCTGGCTCTCCGACTTGAGCTTCGCCTCCGCCACCTTGGCCTGCAGCTTCTGATGCAAGCTTGCGAGCTCGGCCTCGAGCCTGGCTCTCTCCCTCGCTTCGGAACTGGCCAACTCCGTTCTCAGATGTGAGATCTCTCCTTTGAGATGCGAGATTTCCGCCTTGAGGGCCGCCACTTGTTTGGCTTCCTTGTCCTCGATCTTGTTTCCCAACTTTCTTCTCCCCCTGCTCTAGTTGGCGGGGGCGCTGACCTCGTTGTTCGCGCTGCCGAACGCCTCCTTCAGCTCCGCCTCCTGCGCTGCCGTGAGAGAGGTCCTGAGGACCCTTGGGTGATACTGGGCGAGCATAGGCATCACTCTGTCGGCCTTGACATCTTCCGCGAGGACAAATAGAGCTGATTGTCCCGGCTTGATTGCCTCGTTGATCTCGGCCCATGTACTCCTTGCTGATTCCGTACTTGGCAAAATGACCCACGATGGCGCCTGAGACGGCCCCGAAGGCAACCCCGAGCCCTGGAGCAAGGAATACGAGCCCTACCAGAAGGCCCCAGAAGGCGCCGCCCAATGCGCCGGCGCCGGTAAGCCTTGGCTCCTCCTTGATCTTGACTTGGCCATCGGCCTTTCTGACCACTTCTACCACTTGGTCGAGCTTCAGCAGAAATTGTGCATTGAGCTCAATCAGTTGGTGCTTCACGTTGTTAGCGGCGTCGATGTTGTCGAACGCCAGCACAACCATATCAGTCATATCGTGTTACCTCACCGTTATTGGCCAGATGAGCCTACTTGAACAAGGCGTATTCGTCGTGACCCGTGTGAACCGTCTGCAACCTTAAAGAACCACATAAGACTGTATAGAAGACCAATGCCGAGCATGGTCGTATGTCCGGAGTGTCACTCGCCCATCGTCCTTGGGGAGCATGGAAAGACGGTGACTCGCTCCTTCAGGATAAACGAAGCGGCGCTGGCGGCGCTGGAGGAAGAGGCAACCCGGAGAAACGTCAGCGTCAACACGTTTCTGAACCAGCAGATACTCTCGTTCGCAAGCTTCGATCGATTCTTTTTGAGACTGGGTCTGGTGAAGCTATCAGTAAACACGCTTCAAAGATTGCTTAACGCGGCGTCAGATGATAAGATAGCTGAGGCGGCCGTTGTCGCAGCCCTCGACACCCCCAGGCCAATAATACTATCCAAGTATGGTCAGGTCACATTGGAGACGACCCTGGAATACATCAAGATGCTTTCTGAGTTCGCCAACCTGTTCGAGTATTCGCTTGCGAGTTCACCTAGCGGTAAAGTCGTCACTCTGTTCCACCGGTACGGGCCGAAGGGCTCTCTCATTCTACGCGAATTATGTAAGCACCCTCTTTGAACAGATAGAGTACAGCCCGAAGATAAGGAGCAGCACGGACTCCATCGATTTTGAGATCCCACCGAAGAAGGAAAGCGGGAGACCTTAGCCTTTCAACCGGCCCGGGTACCGCTGGCCAGCTTCGCAGTTGTTCAAATAACCTATTGTTTTCAACATGTCAAAGATGATCAAGTGATGGTCGTCGTCCAAGAGCCGCTTTCTCAGAGGCTCCCGGGAATCTCATGCCGAGGACCGTAGTTGGAACCTAGTCCTTTCCCGGGGCCCGCTGTGGATTTTTCTGCGACTAGATTATTTGTAGCAGGTGTTGTTAAGAAAGGATACTTCTTTGGCAGCTGAATCTACCACGACCTAGGCCGCATATGGCTCGTTGAAGGAGCCCAACCGGGGAACCGGGGCCTTGAGCCGACGAGCACCTCCACCTCCTACCGGAGCTTTAGTTCGCAATGCTGCTGACCAGCGGCAGCAAAAGGAAACCCGGGCAACATGGCCCCTGACATAGTGCAGCCCCCGGAGTCTGCATGCGCCTCCACCAAAAGGAAGAAGTAAAGATATGCTTTTAGTCGTACACACGAAAGGAGCGCGAAAGAGGTCTACTTTGGCGTCTCGGTTGGCTCGCCCGACTTTGCCACCTTGGAGACAAAGGAGTTGATTTCGTCGTTTGAGAGCTTCCTGATGGTCTTTGTCTTGGCGTCCACCACGGCCATCTTGATGTGCTTGGGCTCGGCCTTGTCCTCGGTGCTCTTGCCTATGCTCTCTACGGCCAATACGCAGGCGGACTCGAGGGACATCTCCTTGGAGTACTTCTGCTCGAGGAGCTCGTTGACTTGGTCGCCGCCTCCCCCGATGGCGATGGCGTCATATCCAAGATATGTGCCGCTGGGATCCGTCACGAAGATGGAGGGGCCGTTCTTGTCCACCCCAGCCACGATGAGGGAGACCCCGAAGGGCCTCACACCGGCGTACTGGGTGAACTGTTGGGCAGCGTCTCCGAGGTGACGGGCGATGGCTTCGACGTCTATCGCTTCGTCGTAGATCAGCCTGTTGTTCTGGGCCTGGACCCTGGCCTGGTCGACCATGACCCGGGCGTCGGGGACATAACCGGCGGCCGCTATCCCGATGTGGTCGTCCACTTGAAAGAGCTTCTGGCTCAGCTCCCCGTTCTGGAGCTTCCTCACCCGTTCCTCGGCGCAAAGCACGACTCCGTCTTCGCACTTTATCCCGATGGCAAGGGTACCCCGCCTGACGGTTTCGATGGCGTACTCGACCTGGTAGAGGCGCCCGTCGGGAGAGAATATGGTAAGAGCCCTATCGTAGCCTGCTGATGGAGCAAACATAACGAATTCTCACTGACTTGATTGGGCTAGAAATTCGGTACTTTTTAACTCTTTTCAACCTTCGCGCTGTGAAGTCCGTGGTTGGCGGAACGACCTGGTGGGTCGTTATATTGTGAACAGGGCTGTGGGCTTGATCGCACTCCTTGAGGGCCACCAAGTCGGCGTCGCAACCTCACAATAGCCAAGTCCTCTCCCAACTCCTCGCACGTTGCATGACACTGACCTACAACGCCATCGATTATGCGGAGTCCTACGGAATCGACAACAGAAAGGGGATGAAGGGATTCTACCGCTCGATGAAGGAGGTGCGCATTCCCTCATGCTTCAAGGTCGCCATAATCTCGAGGGCGTGCCAGGTCGTCAAAGGCAGGGAGGAAGAGACCAAGAGGGAGAGGAGAACCGTGCACACGAAACCCCTCAGGAGGATTGTCTGCATCACGTCCGGGTTCTTCATCACCGCCACTGGGAAGCTCTTCATCTCTCTTGGCCCCGACAGGTTCGAGGTGGTGCAACTGAACCAGTACGTACACGAGAAGGTCATAAACGATGTCAAGATACGAAGCCTGACCATACACCCTACCTCGATCTCTATCACATACTCCAGACAGGTCGAGGCGATGGAGGTTAGGAAAGTGTTCGGCGTCGACAGGAACGAGAGGAACCTCACCTACGGAGACAAGGAGAAGGTGTACCGGCTCGACATCTCCGAGGTCGTCAGGGTGAACAAATTGACCAGGGAGGTCGTTGCATCGTTCCATAGGGACGACGCAAGGATAAGGGGCAAGATTTCATCCAAGTACTGGAGAAGGGCGAAGCATAGGACGGAGCAAGTCCTTCACGATGTCACGAACTCGATAGTGAAGGAGGCAGCATCCGAGCAGGCGGCTTTGGCGGGGGAAGACCTGACCAACATCAGGAAGAAGTATAGGAAAGGGAACGGTAGGGGCAGAGACTACAGGTTCAGGCTGAACTCTTGGCCCTTCTCCAAGGCATGGCATATGCTGGAATACAAGGCCGCTTGGAGTGGGGTGACCATCATCCAGCTATCCATAGCGGAGACCAGGGGGTCCTCCTCGACCCATGTGTGCGGGAAGAGGCTTCGCAGTTCCGGAAGGGATGACATGGGGCACACGAGGATGTTCTGGTGCGAGGGATGCAAGATGTGGGTGGACCGGGACGAAAATGCGGCAACTATGTTGTCCATAAGGGGGCTGGCGAGGCTCGCTAGTTCCCTTCCCCAGTGGGCGGGAGACGGAGGGGCGCTGTCAGGGGAGAAAGGCGGGACAAATGAAGCAGTGATGGGGGTGCGGACGACTAACGCGATCCCTCGAGCAAATGCCCCGAAGTGAACCAATGGTTCCACCAATCATAGACTTCACAGAGCCTCAACCTTCGTTGGTAAGGCTTTAAGCCCTAGGATGGCCACACCAATGCGATCTTTGAAGCCAATCACTTGGGAGAAGGGTTCCCTCAAGGTGCTGGACCAGCGTCTCCTTCCTACGAGGAAGGCCTGGCTGGAGGTCAAGGGCGCCGACGACGCTAACAGGTACATCAAGGAGATGGTCGTGAGAGGTGCACCCCTGATCGGCGTCGTGGGGGCCTTCGGGGTGGCTCTCGAAGCCAGGCGGATGCACGAGTCGGATCCTTTGGCCTTCAGGAGGAGGCTCCTATCGTCTGCGGACCTGGTCTCCTCCGCCCGGCCTACTGCCGTCAACCTCGCCTGGGCGACCGCGAGAGTCTCCGATGCGACGGGACGAGGCGAGACCGTGGCAGATATGAAAGGTCTGGCGATGAGCGAGGCCGAAGCCATAATGGCAGAGGAAAAGGAGATGAACAGGCGGATAGGGGAGAACGGGGCCGCGCTCATCCACGACGGCGACACGGTCCTCACCCACTGCAATGCGGGTGCCCTCGCCACCGTCGAGCTGGGGACCGCCCTAGCCCCCGTGAGGGTGGCGATAGCCCAAGGGAAGGACGTGAAGGTCATAGCGACTGAGACGAGACCGGCCCTCCAAGGAGCCAGGCTGACGGCCTTCGAGTTGATGGAGGACAAGGTGGATGTGACGCTGATCTGCGACACGATGGTGGGCCTCGTCATGTCCGCGGGGGATGGTGAGCAAGGTCTTCCTGGGAGCCGACAGGGTTCTCTCGGACGGGACGGTATACAACAAGATCGGCACCTACCAGGTGGGGGTGCTTGCAAGGCGCCACGGAATCCCGTTCTATTCTGTCTTCCCCAGGTCCACCTTTGACTTCAGGAGCAGGGCGGACCAGGTGAGGATCGAAGAGCGAGACCCGGCGGAGGTGACCATGATCAGGGGGAGGCGCATCGCACCAAAGGGAGTCAAAGTCTTCAACCCCGCGTTCGACATCACGCCTAGAGAGCTGGTGACGGGGTACGTGACCGACAGGGGCGTGGAGCTCCCTCCATTCGAAGAGGTCGCCATCCATCAGCTCCGCCAGAGAACGCGATAGCCGACAGTTTTCCAGGCTGGCAGCAGGGCGTTAACGAAGCAAGGCTATTAAGGCACGTGACGTATGCCAAGGACGGTTTGTCCGCGGCTGCCATCCATAGAGGACTCGAAGACGTAGTTACCGGAGAAAGCAGGATCTGCTACATCGACGCCATCAAGGGGACCCTGCTTTACCGAGGCTACGACGTCGAGGAGCTGGTGCTGAAGTCCACCTATGAGGAGGTTGCCTATCTCCTGCTCTACGGCAACCTGCCGAAGAAGCCCGAGCTTGAGAGGTTCAGGCAGGAGCTGTACAACAGGTGCGCTGTTCCCAATCAGGTCCTGACCGTCATCGGGGGCTTCCCGGCCGATCGAAACGCCATGGATATGTTGAGGACGGCCGTTTCGGCGCTCTCACTCTACGACATCGTCCCCAACGACCCGCTGAAGCAGAGCATGTCGATAGTCGCCAAGATGCCGAACCTGATTTCCGCCGTCTACAGGCAGAAACAGGGCGAATGGTTCGTCCCCCTGCGGAAGGACCTCTCGCTCGCCGCCACGTTCCTCTATTCGAGCTACGGCACCGAGCCGGACCCTCAGGACGTGAAGGTCCTAGACGCCCTCTTGATACTCCACGCTGACCACGAGCTGAACGCCTCGACGTTCGCCGCCAGGGTCTCCGCTTCCACCCTCTCGGACGTGTATTCCTCCTTCGTCGGAGCCATATGCGCCCTGAAGGGCCCCCTGCACGGGGGAGCCAACCAGCAGGCCTTCGAGATGCTGGAGGAAATCGGGGAGCCCGGTAGGGCCGAGCAGTACGTCCTGGCGAGGCTGGCGGAGAAGAAGAAGATCATGGGGTTCGGCCATAGGGTCTACCGCCTCCAGGACCCGAGGGCCGCGATCATGCGAGGCTTCCTCCAGGACATCTCCAGGAGGAAAGGGAACAACACATACCTTGAGATCATCGACGAACTGGAAAAGGTGATGAAGAAGGAGAAGGGCCTGTACTCGAACCTGGACCTCTATACGGGCTCCATCTTGCACCTTCTGGGATACCCATCGTACATGGACCCGCTCTTCTTCGCCGAGGGGAGGTCGGCGGGCTGGCTGGCCCATATTCCTAGAGCAGTATCAGGACAACAAGATCATCCGACCAAGGGCGGAATATGTCGGAGAGATGTACCGGCCCTACACGCCTGTCGAAAGGCGGATGTAGGGAGGACCGACGCATTTCTTTTAAGCCCACGTGGGAGTAGGAAGCCCGCGGGCCCGTCGTCTAGCTTGGATTAGGACGCTGAATCAAGCGATGCGTAAGCCTTCGGAGCCGGAGATCGGGGGTCCGAATCCTCCCGGGCCCGCCAAATCCCTCTGTGTTACAGACAATGTAATGCATGTCGCACGCCATTGTGAATCGTTGACCTGAAGACACAAATGCACATCTCGGGTCCCAAGCGCACGTCAACATGAAGCAAACGGGGCCCGTTTCTAGTGGTTGGCCTCTTGTCCCCAATGACTTGCGTGGCTAGGCGGCTCGGTCCATTCACAGGCCTAGCCAACGCCTCAGGAGAGTCAAGGGATTCAAGTGGTGCCTCCGCCGGCACGCAGAACTCTACTCGTGCTTTGCTTGGTTAGAATTATGCCTGCGCCCTTTGATTATTTCATATTTCTTTGCTCTTGCGAATGTCATTTTGCAATCATTACCATATCTGTTATGATTCCTTCAAACGAATGACAATATGGGTGTATCCCTGGACTTCTCGTCAGTTAACTAGTAGAGCAGAGGTAGCCCGAATCGTTGGTCCGAGCTCCGGTCGTTGCTACATGTAGACGACACTCGTTCCGAAAGTCTTCCCCGAGCCAGTTATCAACTCTGCTGGATGGGGGAGATCGCTGGCCCCGTCGAACGTCGGCCTGAAGGTGACTTCGCCGCTGTCACCGGGCTGGAGTGTTAGTACGCCGTCTTTGACGGTGCCACTCTCGGATGAGATGCCCACAAGTTGCGTGGGCAGCCTGTCGAAGGTTACCCTGGAGACTGTCAAGGGTGCCGTCCCCGTGTTCTTGATGCGGAAGGTGAAGCCTCGGTCGTTTATGAGTGTCTGCTCGAAGGAGAGCATCTCCACGAGCTCCGGTTGCTTCAAACTAACCACTTCAGCCCCGCAGTTCGGGCACGTTTTGTAGTCAAGCAGAAGCACTGCACCACATTTGGAACACGAAGCCAACGGGCGGGTGAGGCTGTCGCAGAGATTTAAGCCTTACAACGGCGGGGAACTGTCCGCGAGGCCGCTCCGCAGTCGTATCCATAGTCGATGCGTCTGGTCGCTAGACGGATTACCCGGTTGCCCTCCCAGTTGACAGGCTGGAAACGCTTTGCGTCCACCCGCTTACTTTTCCTTCCTGTCTCCCAACGCCCAGCCCGCTATCGACACTTCGTTGGTGTTTCCGACCGTCTTCAGCCTGACAAGGTTCCTCTCAGCGAGGCGTGAAACCGCCCTGTGGACCTGAAGCCTGCTGAGGCCCGTCTCTGATTTCAGGAGCTTCTGGAGGTGCCGTCCGTCATGCGCGAGGAGGACATCGAAGGCCTTCTTTTCGTCCGGCTTGAGAGTCCGGGGAACCACCTCGAGTGACGTGGTCGTAGCCTGGACTGGAACCGGTCCTGGCCTTGGCCCGGGTGTATTTGAGGCAGGCGGGTTCTTGATTTCCGGCAGGACCGCCTGATAGCCGACTACTACGATGCCGATCGCCACCAACAAAAGGAGCCCGACTGGAAGGAGCCACAGTCCAGAGGCATAGGAGTGGGCCCCGCCTCCTCCCGGGAACCACCAAGTCATCATGCCAGCGAGGTTCCCGCTCAGGCCGGAACCGCCCTTCATTCCACCATTTCCTTGCTAGGTCGAAGTGACGAACAGCGGCGAGGCGAGGGTCACTACGAGGAACCCAGCCAAACCTGTCCCAAGCGCCGCGACCCCCCAGGCCTGTCGATCCATCAGTCAACGATGGCCATTGATACTAAAACGCCTTTTGCTTGAGGCATCATCTCACCGAATCTCCTTTGCGAGAAGTAGATCGATCCTAGACCCCGGAGCCGCCAAGTGGCCTCGTCCTCTCTCGATCAAGGCGGTGGCTTCAGTACGCGACGAAGGAAACGCTGGGAGTCGCCAGGAGGGGAGTTCTCGCAGCTGACGCTCTTAGCCATGGGCTGCGCCGTCGGAAGTGGCGAGAACCACAGGTGGTTGGCACCTAGCAAAGCAATTACGACCGGAGCACATGGCGGAGTATAGGAACACATAATAGCCCTGCTCCTCAGCCCAATGTGTGGAAGAAACTGCGCCCTCGTGCCCAAAACACAATATCCGCATGAGACGATTGGAGAGGGGTTATGAATGTCCCGTTTGTGCACAGATGAGCAACCAAGACCGTTTGTCCAGAAGAAAACGACGATAGAATAGGTCGAAGTTTTTGTCGCTCTTCAGACCAGCACGGACCCGACGACCGAGAGGTCGGCCGAGGCCCATAATCATCTCACGGTACCAAGATAGAAGATGCGGGATTTGAGCCGGTTGCCCCATCCGGTGACGTCCCGACGATGCCCTAGATGCTCAGCCCAGACCTCAGTTTTTGATCCAATTACTGGAGAATACGTCTGCAGCAGCTGTGGCTTCGTGATGGAGGATAGGGCCCAGGAATTAGGGGTGGAGTGGCGGGCCTTTTCTCCGGAGGAGAAGGATGCTCTCAGCCACACTGGAGCCCCCGAATCGCTTTCCGGGCATGACATGGGGCTCTCCACCATCATTGGGAACGAATACAGAGACGCCGGTGGCGCCCTATTGACGAATGCGGCAAGAAACGCGGCTCAGAGGATGCGCACCTGGGACAACCGAACGGTGTACCGAAAGCCGAGGGACAGGAACCTGATGGTGGCGTTGAGCGAGCTCTCGAGACTTGCTGACAAGTTGAACGTGGGCCCCAATGTCGTCGAGAGAGCCGCCTACATCTACCGGAAGGCACTTGAAATGAACCTCGTAAGGGGGCGGACGATAACGTGGATGGTTTCAGCCTCCCTCTATGAGGCCTGTCGCAGCACCTCGACGCCGCGAAACTTGAAGGATGTCGCTGCGATCAGTGACATGAAGAAGCGAGACCTGGCAAGATGCTACCGCATCCTGCTGAAAGAACTAAACCTTGCTGTGCCAGTGGTGGACCCGTCAAGATGCGTCACCAGGATCGCGAGCAGGGCGGGCATGTCCGAAAGGAGCCAGAGGAAGGCGTTGGAGATACTGGCCGCCGTGAGAGTCTCAAGGGAGATGGCCGGGAAGGACCCGATGGGACTTGCGGCCACCGCCCTCTACCTTGCCAACACCATGCTCGAGGCGGACAACAGGGTGACGCAGAGGGACATCGCAGAAGCCGCGGGCGTGACCGAGGTCACCATAAGGAATAGAAGCAAGGGCATCCAGAAGAGATCATAGACACGATGGGCGAGAGTGGCCAGATGCAAAGGGGAATGCGGCGCCTGAGGAGCCTTCCCCCTGTAGCCGTCGCAGCGGTCGAATTGCCCCGGTACTAAAGGCTCGACAGCGACCCACAATACCATTCGTCCTCCTGGTGGGCACTGGGTGGAAATGATGATGGAGGAAAAAAGAAACCCTCCTCCCGTGATTGTGGTCGATCTTACGTTCATTCTAGACCCAAGGAGAGGATTTCGCCCCTCCCGCATCTACCTGTACGTAATCTACTGTGTGTTCCCAGCTGGCTCGGCATCAGTTGATGCGGGAGCATCGGCCGGTTGCGACGTTGCAGTTGAAGCGGGGGATACGATCTCGGCGCTACGCGTATCTGTTGGATACGTTAGTGATCTTCACCTTCAGCTTCTGGCCGGTCTTCGCGCCGACGACAAAGATTATGAATCCCTGTATCTTCGCGATGCCGTCACCGCGTCTCGAGATCTCGGTGATCTCGACGTCGTACTCCTCCCCAGCCTTCACAGGCTTGGGAGCGAAGCTGCTTGGGCCACCGAAGCTGTTGTAGCTTCTCCTGGCTCCGTATCCTCCGCTGCGTTGTCCGTAACTCATCTGTTCGTCGCCTAGCGCTTCTCTGCTTGCTATATTAAGGTGCTGGGAAGGCCTGAAGCGTAACTGGGCGCAAATGGCGTTGAAGCAGGACGAAGCTTTCAGGCCTCGGACCGGCGGCTTCCCATACGTCCTTATGGGAGGGGGTTATTGTCATGGCTAGAAGATACCTTGGCAGGCCCCGCTGCCGGAGAGCATGACAGGCCAGGCGCCATCCGGGAGAGGAATGTCTGCCTTGATCACGGGTGCACGAAATGTTGCCATGGGACGTCCATGGGGCTCTCCAGGAAGACATGTCCCGCATAGAGTTGAACGGGCCACTCGAGGGGATCCTTCGCCATGGAGTCCAACGGGCTCATCGTCCTTAGGAACGAACATCATCGCTGTGTCTTTCATGATGGGGTCGGCTGCACCATCTACCCCGTCAGGCCTGCGGGCTGCAGGCTCTACCCTGTGGTGTTCGCCGAGTATTCCGGCCGCGCCACATTGGACGGCCTCTGCCCTTTCTGGATGCAGTTCTCTTGCACTCCGGAGTCGAGCCGCGAATCGAAGGACCTCTACTACAGGCTCATCGCTGAAGCTTAGGCGGCGGAAGTTAGCTCGTCACCTTGAGCCGTAAGTGGTCGCTCGGCCGGCGGCTTCTCCCTGAGACAGCCGTCCAGGCCCTACTGCTCGATCCTGCTCAGCACAGTCAGGGCCCGGAGGGTAATCATCTTGCTAGGCTCCCCGGCCTTCTCGAGGGCAAAGGGAACCGGGACCTTCTTCGGGTGTTTGGCGAACCATTCCGTCATTTTGCCTTTGACATCTGGATGAATCGCGTCGAGATTCCATCTCCCGTCCGGGAGCCGCTTCTTCTTCAAGAGGGAGACGGCGAAAGAGAGCCTCTTGTCCTCCCCATAACCCAGCGTAGTGAGGAAGTCGAGGCCCACTAGGAGGTCATAGTAGTAGTGCATGGGGTAGTGGAACCGGTACCAGGGAGGGTAGTCGCCTCCCTGCACGTGGAGCTCCCTCTGCAGGAAGAACTCGGCTCCTTTCTGCACCGCCTCCTCCATCTCGGTCGACCACAGCCGCCTGGGATATACGGCGAAGGCGCTTAGCGGCTCCCACGAATCGAGGTTCCTTCCGCTCCCGAAACACGACCAGCCTCCGTTCCCGTCGGCGTTCCTGGCCATCCAGTCGAACGCGCTCCTGACCTTTGGATGGTCGGCGTAGCCGAACTTCACGAGCGCCCTCGCGGTGTTCCCTACTACGCAGAGATGGCTGCTCTTCGAGCCATCCATGCCGAAGCCTCCATCATCCTTGGCAAAGCGCTCTATCCAGGCTTCGCAGGCGATCCTGACCCGGGGATCCTCCTTGGTCATGCCTAGATCGGAGAGCACGAGGAGCATCCAGTTCGTGGACAGGTACTTCGGCCTGTAGAAAGAGTCGGCGCTGACCCACCATCCTCCCTTGTCCTGCCGCGACAGTATCTCGGCCGCCCATCCTTTCCTGCCTATAGCTGACTTGGCCTCACGAACCTCCCTGTCTTCCTCTCGCATCCCCATCAGCTGAGTCAAGGCGAGATACCGAATGGAAGGTTCGTCTCCGTCTAGCAGCCATGACATCGAACCGTCGTTCCGTCCCGTCTCTTTCCCGAGCCTGGCCTTCATCGCATTAGAGGCGTTCCCCAAGCGCTTTAAGGAACTCCTCGATAGCGATGACCCTTTCGGCTCGATCTGGGCAAGGGCCGGACGCACCTTTCGTTCCAGGGAGCCCCGGCTATTGATTTATATATCCTCCTAATGTATCGGCTGAGAGAAGGCCATTGTCAGAGACCTCCCCCGTCGAATCGGCCCTGAAGAACCTGACAGCGCTTGAGGCCTCCCTCGACGAGCTCAAGAAGAAGGTAGAAGCTAGGAAGGTCGAGCTGATGCGGCTGGCCCAGGAGTCTGGCGAAACGGCCTACGGCGCCACGATCAGGGAGGCCGAGGCCGAGAAGGCAGACCTTGTGGAGGCCGTGAGGAAGTCGGCCGAAAAGGGGGCCTCCGAGATAATCGCCCATGGACAAAGCGAGATGAACGCATTCAACGCCAGGGCGAAGGGGAGCAGGGACGCCGTCAAGGCGCTCGTCACGCAGATATTGCTGGGCGAGGCATAGGGCGTTGTCTGCCGCCTTCAAACAGGATGACGTTTTCGTCTTTGTGAAGGCCTACGCTTCAAGAGGCTCACTTCTTCCGAGGGCCTTCCTAGAAGAGCTGGCCAACTCCCGCAGCGTAGACGAAATGGCCACCAAGCTGAAAACGACCGCCTACGGGGACCAGATCACGCTTGTCGCCGGAGGCCTGTCTGCCAGAAGGCTCGAATCTATGCTCAGGTCAAGCCTTTCGGTCTTCAACTTCAAGCTTCTGAGGTACTATCGGAAGCCCCGCCTCCTGCAGGCCTACTTCGAGAAGAACCTCTCCTGGAACCTCAAGGTTGCCATCAAGGGGAAGGCGCTGGGAATGTCGTATGAAGAGCTGAGCGATGTGATAGTCCTCAGGGCCGAGGAACTCGCCGGGAGGAGGGACCTCATAGTGAGGATACTGTCGTCCTCTAACCTTGAACAGATCGTCGCGCTTCTTGGCGATACGGACGTGAAGCCATACATCGTTCAAGCCTTGGCGGCCTTCCGCCAGACGAGGGACGTGAGCGCATTCGATCTCTACATCGACAGGTACACTCTGGACAAGCTGGCTCGAGCCTTGGTCCGTGAAAAGGGAAGGCTGAGGCGAATGCTAGACAGCTACACTCCGCAGGCGATATTGAAATTCTTCTCGCGGATATGGGGGGGATTGAAACGCTTACACAGCAGGCCGACTTCAGTGATTAAAATCTTGGTGGGAACCGACATCGACTCCTTCGATATTCTGTCCGTGCTCAGGAGTAAGTGGCTTGAGCTACCGGCGTCGAAGATCAAGGAGCTCGTCATAGCCCCCCCATACTTCTTTGACGAAGCGACCCTTGACAAGATGATTTCGGCCAATAACGTCCAGGAGGCGGCCGGCGCTCTGGGTCACTCCGTTTACAAGGACATGGTCCAAAGCGCCGCCACGCCCGAGGAGCTCATTTCGCGGCTAGAGGATTCTTTCTATAGGAAGGCCCTCAAGGCGGCGAAGGCGACCTTCTTGAACCAGCCCATGTCGGAACCCATACTCCTAGGAGCGCTGAAGGCAAAGGAAGTAGAAGTCAGGAACCTGTCGTCGGTGGCTTTCGGTTTGGAAGTGGGCCTTCAACCCTCACAAATAATCGAGAAGCTGATCTCCGCCTAAGACTTCCAGACGATCTCCACCCTTCGCGGCACAGGCAGGATTGTCCTGTACGGCGTCCCGCTGCCTTCGTAGAATTTGGTGAACCACTCGTAAAGATGGAGCCTGAGATCCTGGATGTAAACGATCAGGCCCTCCAGCATCATGACGCCGATGTTGCCAAATATCAGAATTGGCAGCCCCACAAACCCCAGGGAGGTCCAGGCCAGGTTTACCACCCCCATGAGCACCACGTGGACTATGAGCAGGATTCCAAGGCGGGCATAGCTCACAGTGTTCGCTAGGAATTCGACTATCTTCAGGAGGACCTCGATGATCCCCTCGACCACCGTCATGGCCACCGACCCCTCCGAGTGGAGCTTTCCGGCGAGCTTGGCCCCGGCCTTCCCGAACATGATTATGACCATCATCAGGAGGATGATCGGGATGGCGATGGAGGTCGTCGTCTTGATGGGGATGCCTATCAGGGGGGTGGCCGCCGAAGACGACATGCCCGTGAAGGCAAAGCCTCCTCCTATGAACGCGAGAGCGAACATGATCCCGGCAACGTAGAATATCAGCGTGGGGATCTTCATGACGAAGAGCTCCACCTTCTCGTTGTTCTTGTAGGCCTTCAGGATGTCGAGGACCAAGCCGGCCGAAATGTGAAAGATGCCTATGATGATGGCCACCTCCATCATCAGCAGGACGCTGCTTAGCGGAAGCTGGCCCTGGGCGTTCTTCAGATGGACGACCACCAGGTTGCTCAGGAGCGGACCTATCCCTGGGACCGCGTTTGATTGAACCGAGTGCTTGGAGTGCTTGCCATATAGATAAAGCAAAGCACGGTGGTCAGTGTAAACCACGAACGGGAGCAGGAAGAAGCTGATGTTGCCATTTGCTGACTGAGTAAACAATCGCAAATGCTTAGCGCTCAGTGTTCGAATATGCACGTTCCGTTCTGGACAGGGCATGACTGATGTATGCCACGGTCCGTTCGATGCAATCAGTGTGCATCTGATATAGGACAGCCCCAACAGCCGCACTCGAGGCGTCGCAATCAATATGGAACGGCAATGTGAAGTCAGGACACGCGAGAATGGGGGCTGACATGAGCGTTTCCCTCATTGCATTGAAGGCATGAAGCTCTTCAGCTGAGAGCTGAAACGACCCGGCACGCTTCTCTTTGATGATTTGCAGAAGCGGCGCTGAGATGGTCGCGAATTCAGGGACGAAGTCCCGATAAGAGCCCGCCATACCGAAGAACCGGTATACCTCAGCAGTTGTGCGAGGTTGGGGGTACTCTTTGATTGCCTTGACGTGATCTTCGTCAGGCAGGACACCGTCTTTTGTGACGACATGTCCGAGGAAATGAATAGCCGGAAGGCAGAAGTGGCACTTCGGGCATTTCAGGTGAAAGGCCTACGGTCTCCAACATTGTGAGTACCGCATCGATATGACGCAGGTGCTCTTCAAAAGTGCGTGAAAAGATGAGGATATCATCGATATAGCACATGAAGCAGCCCATTTCAGGCCAGATAGAGAGATATCCATGAGGCGCTGGAAGGTACTAGGAGCATTGCAGAGACCAAAGGGCAGCACGTTGAATTCGTAGAGGCCATGCACCGTTCTGAATGCAGTTTTGGCCCTACTGTCTGGCGCCAGTGGGATTTGCCAATACCCAGCAGCCAGATCCAGTGCCGAGAACCATTGCGCGCCCCCGAGACGTTGCAGCGTGTCGTCTATTCGGGGCAGCGGATATTGGTCTCGCACCGTCAGTGCATTCAGCTTCCGAAAGTCAACACAGAAGCGAAGCGCACCACCTTTCTTCCGCACCATCACCACTGGGAAGGCCCAGGGTGAATTGCTAGGCGAGACGACCCCAGCCTGCAGCATATCATCCAGCTGAACGCTTTGTTCAATTTCCATCAGCGGTTTTGTGCGGTGTGGTGGTACCTTTACCGGAGGTACACGAGGATCGATCAGGTCGATCGTGTGTTGCACGTCCGTTTTGATTCCCGGACGGCTCGGATTTGCAGCGAAAGCCTTTTTGTGGCGGTTGAGCACAGCGAGCAAGGCCAAGGCCTGTTCTGGTGTCAAACCAGCCTTTCGGGCTTCGTCAACGCGACTTTGTAAATCAGCGTCAGTGATCTCTTCGATGGGATCACTCCTCATGGGAGAGAGGGGATTCTCGATCTCCACCTCTGCAGAGTCAATGGCCGTAACCATGACATCCGCATCCTGCAGTGGCTCCAAGAAAGCCAACCGCGCACCCTTCGGGATGTTGTGTAGGCATCCCTGAAAGTTCGTAACCATGACCAACAACGGGTGCAGGGCATTGTGGTCGAGATAGGCCGTAGCCACCCCATAGGGGTTAGCACGCCGAATAGGAGTGAGGAGATAATGCTCAACTCCAGGGAGGAACTGAGTTCCTTTGGTTGTTGCAGTGAGGAAGCATGTCGAGTAGGGCCGCAGGGTCACATGCTCATCTGCAAACACCAATATGCGATGTGCAGGCCGATCGGGAGAATGTTTCGACCGCTTCGCAGAGGCAGGCTGTGTTACAGTCGCCTTTGTCTCGACTGCCGCAGCAGCCACAGGGGGCGCTACAGGGGCAGGGAGAGATTTCGCGTCGGGAGTTGCGCCTACATGCAGCATCTTCCCAGCCACATCCACGCTGGATCGGTAGTCGACCAGCATCGGCATGCCTATGATAAAGGCTGTCTGAAGTGGATGGACCACGACAGCAGAAATCGTGCGTTGAATGTCACCCATTGTGACAGGGATGGTGAGCATCCCGTACACAGTCAAGGCCGTAGAGTTGGCGGACTTGACATGAAGGGGACAGGGTATTAGGCTAGGGTGGGACGGTAGCCTGTTCAACAGTGAATATGACATCACGTTGATATCAGAGCCAGTGTCCACCAGGCCCATGACGGATACACCTTGCATGGTCAAGGGAGCATACAAAGTATGACTCACTGTATCCTCATACACTCCGGCCACGCTAGAGATTGGGTGACTAGCGGGTAAGATGTCGCGGCGGAAGGACGAAGCCAGCGACGGGAGTGAGTAGCCAGCATGTGTGGCTGTAGCCGCAACCGTAACAGAGGGTCGTTCGGGTGCAGGCCTCGGATAGTTGCGTATTAGCAACTCCGGGATTGGTCTGACCATTAATAAGCGGTCATGGACCATTGGACCAGAGAAGCTAGCCGCCGCAGCAGCAGCTACGGTCACTGGACTCGGACCTGGTGACGGCTGGTCCTTGGAATCCGAGATGTCGGACCATGCAGTCACAATCTTGTGAGCATGCAACTCGGATGCCAATTCAGCTTTGCGTGTCTTTGTCGCACACAAAAGGCAAGGCAGCCTTCGAGGGCGCCTGAGGTCGGATTTGAATATCGACCAGAGAGCAGCACGCCAATCGTAATTGGGTGTGCGCATCGAGAGTGACTGGAGGGCGCACTTTTTGCAAGAGTTGCATTTGTGCAGCCAAGTGCTCTGCATTGCAAAGCGCTCCAGGTGGGGGTACAGAGCCACCCACAATTGCAGCTTTGCTGGCAGGGGGAGAGGGAAGGAAGGGAGGTGAGAGCAATTGCACGGTTGGTGTGGAGACCGAGGAATGCGATGTTGCTACTGTCGACAATTTCGGGCCATTGTCCGACAACAACGGGCCGTTGTCGTGTCGATCCGGAGCGGGTAGGGGCGACCTACCAGTAGTCGACGGAAGGCGCAGACAGTCAGGAGCGGGAGGGAGCGGCCCTCCAGTTGTCAACTGAGAGCTGCTTTGACACACCGGAGCGGGCGTTGGCGGGACGCCAGTAGTCGACGGTGGACGCAACGAGTCCTTGGTGCAGTACGCGGCGATGTCCGCGTGCGAAACTGCACCGAATACGCCTGTTAACCCATGGTACGCGGATGGACCAGCGTGAGCAACCATGGGGTGACGGGATGCAGCCCGGTCTGCATGAGAAACCGTCAGAGTGCCAGAGGCACTCGCACAGGCCGCGGCAACCACAACATCCGCACAGTGCCCTGTGCCTTCGTGGGGCGCGAGATCCACGGAGGGTAACGCGCGACTCGTTGACAGAGATAGCGTCAAAGCTTTCCAGGAATTCTCAGCAATTGCCCGTTCAAAGATCGGGGATTGGGAGAAACCTGCCATGCAGACGAAAACTGCCGTGTCATCCTCCTCGTTCCCGAAGGACAACGGGAGTGCCCACGCAGTGTCTGCAGGGATATAGCTTAGGACCGGGAAGGTCGTTGTCGTTCGCCCACATTGTGTGGAGGTTGTCATCGTCGCCGCCAAGGCAGGCGTTGGCAAACCTGGGTCCAGGATATAGTCCGGACGTGCCGAGAACCTCACTTGCGGCCGCCGCAGCTGAAGCCAGCAATGCAATCGAGGTTTCTCAGGCGCGAACGCAACCGAAGTCAATAGGCTTCGTGGCTTGTGTAAGCCAGGCGCGGTGCAGGCCGCTGTATGGGCCGTTAGAACCAGCGTCATTGTTGGTTGGGTACAACGCAGGCACAGCTGCACGTCATTTGACGGGAGCAGCCCCTGTCTCTCCGTGAGGAGGGGCGCTGTTGCTGCTGTTGCCAGGGGGGATACAAAGCGACTCGCGGTCACAGGCCCAAGGTCCGGACCGAGGGCCTGCCCAAGTCGACAACTGGATCGACCCGAACTGTCTGACGGGATGAAAGTCAGCGCATAATCAGCAGCTGATCGTGGTGGCAACGGCCCGCTCGGGAATGTACTAGGTGTACAAAATACCATGGGCCTCATGAAAGGTGTTGCTGGTGAAGCAAACACTGGTGCCATGCTCGTTGAGCAGGCAATGAGAGCCGGGTATTTCATCTCTGCACCCACCATAGGTGGAGATGTCCCAAGTGAAACCGTCGGGGTTGCCGCAGAGGGCATTGCTGCCACAAGCGGTTGTACGGGTATACGACCCCGTAACTCCCCTTGCTCACCAATAGTCAAGCCATCCACGGAGCCAGCCATATCTAATGGCGGCATCCCAGCCAGCTGATGAGGCGGCGGGATTCGTCCAAAAGCCATTTGAGGTGGAGGCGACTTAAGTATGGGCTTGGCTGGAGACCCATGTATAGGAGGCGGCACGGGCTCTTGCCCCGTTGTAGTCACCATGCAGCATTTGAGCGCGTGGGACTGTGGTGCATGCACTCCTTCCGAGAGACTCAGTACCACTGTTGTGATACGAGGTTGAGTCACCGTCAGACAGGGCGTTGGTACCCTCATCACTCGCATGGAGTGAGATGGTGTGGTATATGCAGCATAGCTTAATAGCGTGTACGCATGCATAGCAGATGTGTTGGAAACAACACCTGATGAAGTGGCACAAGCACTAAGGGCTGTAGCCACAATAGCAGAGGCGGTTGCCACCGAGCTCTGCAGAGCCGGGGCTGGTACCAGCCGATTGGAATCCAGCCGCAGATGCGGTTGCCACCGAGCTCGCGGGAGCCGGGGTCACACGATGCATATTGTCGGCGGAAGCGGGAAGGGTTGCCACCGAGCCCAGGGGGGCCGGGGTCGCACAATCCAAAGTGGAAGAGGATGCGCATGTCGAATCCGGCAAGGAAGACGACGAAGAAGCAGCAGATAAGATCCTGGCGTGAATTTTCCTCATCCCGAAGCATCTCTCGTTGCGCTCTTTGGAGAAGAGGGGGGAGTGGCGCGGGCATAGCAGCCAACTCCGGAACCAAGAATGCGACAAGGTCAGCAAGGTTCCACGCATCGAACTGTTCGTTCGTGCGTTTGCGCTCCTCCGGAGTTATTCCCGGATAAAGGGCGTCTTTGCGTTTGAGTTCACGCATAGTAATAGCGATACTCTGAGCCAGCTCCTCAGAGAGGCCATAGCCACCCAGGATAGCTCGCCATGCACGATGAGCGAGGTCCGAGGGGAGGCAGTCCAGCGTGAGGCGGACCGCTGGGAGTGTGTCTTTTTCAGACGGCGCGTCCGCGTCAATAGCGCGGATGCGTGCCTCGATATCTTGGTCAACAACCAGGGAATGGACTGGTGTTGCCGATAAAGAGGAGGACGCAGTGAAAGCAGTCACTCCCACACTCGCCGTAGAGGGCGAGGTGATGCTGGCGCTAGCGCTGATAAGAGCAGCCGGCAGCCTAGTTCCACCCGCCACCTGAGAGGGCGGGGGACGCGCAGAAAGAGCCGAATCCTCGGCGATCGCTTGAACGATCAGCGGAGGGAGCGGACCCGGCAAGGTTTGGAATTCCTTGCATAGTTCGGGACAAAAGCAGCTACTCAATGGGCAGGTCATCGAGTTTATTCAGCGCTGTTTGCCGATCGGCCTCTGAGAGGCCCGAGCGGAGAAGGAGGCGCAGGCGCGCAGCCTCATAGATGGCTTCGCCCATTGCTATAGCCTGGGCTTGACTGAGGGGCTGACCCCTCCGTACTGCATCCCAAATAGGCGTGCGCAGAGGTTGTGGACAATCCTCTAGCGCAATATGCAGCTGAGGGTATAATCCCTTCAATGCTGCCGGAGCGGGACGAGGGACTGACGGGGTACTCGGTGCCGACAAGGTCACCGGTCCTGCCACCGTCACCGCAGCAGCCGTCGTATCCGGCGCTGTATTCCGCGTAGCATCCTCCAACGGGGGAGGAGCCGAGTCCACGCTCATAGGCTCGGGGCCAGATGCCACCTGCCCAACGGACGGCAACGCAGATGAAGAAGCAGCCTCAGTTGATGGGGCGCTCACTGCAGAAGCCAGAGGTTGCGGTGTCACGGGGCTCGATGAAAGAGCTACCGTGGTGTGGCCTTGCTCAGTGCCAAGAGCCAACACGCCAGCAACAGAAGATTGGGAGGCTGCAGGCGATGCTGCAAGCTGCCCAGATGCAGGCCGTGAGACCGCATCTACAGATAATGCAGGAGCCACTGTCGATGCAGAGCCCTGCGGCTGGTAAATCAAGAGTTCACGCAGCCAGGGGACATCGCGCAGTTGCAATGCCCGTTGTGAGCTGGCGAAGGCTTTTTGAAACGCCGGGGTATCCAACCGATGATACGGTGGAACCTTTCGCCACTTCGTGTCAATCCGAGCCGACCGCACTTCTGTCAGAAGGCGGTCGAGCTGGTTTTGTGTCATGCCACTCGGGTTCTCCGGAGTGGATGCACCGCTCGGCTCGTTGAGCACGTTCGGTTCAGGGATCCCGGCTGGCATGAGCCAGGGGTCCGCAGGGTCAATCTTTTGTTGTGCCCTGTCAAAGCGCTCCATAAATGCAGCCTCGGCGATTGCTTCCGACGCAGCAGACTCTGTAGAGCCGCTAGAAGCTGCAGCCACACTTGCTGTTGAAGTGGGCGCATCAGCCAATGAGGTGCTGGAGTCTGGGCTGAGGGCGACAGCACCTGAGCCCGTCTCCATTGCAGGCAGCGCTTCGGCTACCGCAACACTGGAGGACAATGCACCGCTGTCAGCAGGCGCAACCAGGTCCAGACCATCCTCAAATGCCGGCAATGAGGAGGTGAATTCGGCACTGGTGGGGTTATTTTGTGCACCTTCCGCGGATGAAAAATCCAGCGGCCAATCTTGGCCTTGATGGCCAACCCCAACCGGTTTTGCCAGAGGTAGAGCCCGGCGACGATCGTATTCGTCCCAATCCGGCTCACCATCAATCGTAGTTGGAGGCGGTTCTTCCCCAGCCTCAATATACGCGGCGTCCCAGTCGCCCACTTGGGGGTCGTACACATCCGGATCAGTCACCCATTTTTGGGCGATTTCGTCAAACCACCGATGGCGACGGGACTGATGCCGTCTACGGCCACGAGCAGCACGACCACCGCGTTCAGCGATGCGGGGTCGCCCGGGTCGTCGACCACGGAAATGGCCACCACCCGAGGAGTGCCAGTCCGGGTCTGCGAGATTGCCCAAGAACTGGGAACTAGTCATCGCAGGCGAACCCGAGTCTTGACCGCGACCGCGTCCACGACCACCTCGAGCCCTGCCGCGGGGCAGGGGGAGTGAGAAGTGGGGTGCCCGAGTGTGCGGTGTTACCGTCACCTCGCGTGTCAGCGGCAGAAGCTCGTTCAGCTTGTCATCCCCAGGCGGGAGCGTAATTGTCACCGTCAGACCACCGCTCGTAGCAGGTGGTGGGAGACTGAAGCGGGCGGACTTACTGGAAGTCACGTCCACACTCACCGCAGGCAGTGCAGGCGAGGAGCTCACCAACGAAGAAATGGATGAGCTTGGCCCCGCTGAAGCCACTGCCGAAGCAGGGCTCAATAGCGAGGGCACAGACGCAACCACGGGACTGCTGGCATTCGACAAGGGAATAGCCAGTTTGGACATCCCGGGTGCAAATGGCGGTCCGAATAATTCGGAACCTGCAGCCTCCATAGGCGCAGGAGAGGGCGCTGCCAACGCAGCAGCCGTCGCCGTCATGGCCAGTCCCATGTCAGGGACGGTCGAATCAATGTCCATCGGAGCCGCCAGAGCAGGCTCGGACATAGATGCTGCGCTTTCTGAGCCCCTCACAGCCTCCGAGCCAGAGGGGCCGGCACCCCGTTTTTTGACGACGAAGCCGGCGAAGCAGCAGCGGAGGGAGCAAGTGGAGTGCCGGTGTACCATGCCCACCAGGCATCATGCTCCTCCGAAGAGTGGCCTTTTCGGTCACAAGGCACCAGGTCACCATCACGGTTCCGGCGCATCGCTTTGCACTGGACGTGAGGTTCAGGGCAGGCCGATAGAACATGGCCGCCCGGTGCATGAGGGTTATCTCGCGTTGGGCCTTTGTGGCAATTCCAACAGAACGCCTGTGGGCACCAACGGGGGTCATGATCAAGAGTGGCTGCTGGCATTCCGCAGACGTTGCAGCCACGCTCTGATCGAGCGCGTTTCGCCAGGGGCTCTCCCGACCCACTCTTGGTGGGCGAGAATTTGCGTGGGTCAGCGGTTGGGCCACCGCGACCACGATTGCCTCGGCCACGCCACCCACCACGCCCTCGATACGGTGGGGGACCAGTTCTTCCACCCGACGCGACATTGTTTTGCGCGGGACGTTCACGTCCACGCGTGGCCAGGGGAACGAAAAGTGGTTGTGGAGGAGCGGAGGTCCGTATCCTCGCGGAGGAGGCGTTCGACGTCCCTCATCAGTGGCTGCCGCAGATGCATATGTCATATGCACCGCAGGCGCCCGTGTGGCCACCGCCGAAGCAGGCGAGCCACGTCGCTCAGAGACACCCTTAAAATCCGGGGCCTCTTTCATGAGCTTGATCCAGCCTTCAGGAGTTGCTGGTGCGTTGCGCGGATCAGTCATCACGCGCCGAAAGAAGGCGGCGTACTTGTTGGTCGCTGGGTCGCCTCGTGAGAGCGCGGCCAGGAACTCAACTTCGTGGCGATTCGCCAATTCGAAGGGTGAGAGACGCGCGTCATCCGGACACAGCGCCTCGATAGCGACCGTCCATTTACTGAACGTTCGCATCAGATCGTCACCCTCAAACGCGAATGCGTCCACTACTTGGCGAGCCTCGTAGGCCCTGAGTTTTTCAGGAGCCAACTGAAAGGCCGTCTTTCGCACGGTTTGGACGAACTCGGCAGGCGTCATTTCGGGGCCTTCGTGTCCATCTTCTCCCGCGGCACCCGTGCGCGCCACCAGAGCATAATTGCCTTCCTTGTCAACGCTGCGCGTGACAATCGAGCGGAGCTGAGCGGTTGTATAACCGCCAGACAAGGCAATTTGTTGGAGCTGGGCGAGCCAGTCCATCAACTCCCCACGCTTAGTCGCTGTGGTGAGTATTGGCCTGATCTCCTCCACCACGTGAGGGATCACAATGGCAGGCCCGTAGGCCGCCGGAGCAGGCGCACTAGGCACCGCTGAGGCCATAGCAGCCGGCGGAGCAACCGACGGCGCTGCAGGAGAGCTCGCTTCAAAAGCAGGGCTCGTGGCAGTAAACACAGCTGGCACTGTGGCCATAGACGCCGATCCGACGGTCGAGCGTCCCAAAGAAAAGCGTGGAGCTCGCGCTCCCAAACGAGCCTTAAGCAGAGCCCGTTGATGCTGTGATGCCACTTCCATGAAGTGTTGCAGATTGCGGGCACACCAAGCGAAAGCCTCGGCATCGAGATGCTCGTAGCTTTCGGTGTAGCACCGTGTCAAAATGTTTTGCACGATGCGGAGGTCGCTATCGTAGTGCGCTAACTCCTCAAGGGAGTAGGCATCCGGCGTAGCGATGAGTAGGCGGGGAAACCAGCCCACAAATGCTTCCAGCTTCTCCACGAAGCGGAATTCCTCCGGGATGGTGTCTTCAGAGACAACCAACCAAAAACTGAAAACCTGAAGCACGTCCACCCAGCCACTCCGTTCTATTGGACGGATTGCAGCGGGCAAAGGACGCCCCTCTGTTGCCACCGCAGTTTCATCTGCAGGCGGAAAGGCAGGGGTTTTCACCTCACTTGATAGTGAGATTGCTGAGGATGCAGTTTGCGGCAGAGCCGCGCGAAGGGACTCCGTGAAGGAGGGTCCCAACGCATCAGGGCGCTTTTCAGCAGCCTCTTGCCGCGGCAACCTGGCAGCTGAAGGGCTAGCCAGTGAGGGCTTGCTGACGGCAGCAGCCACGGCAGGCTTCAATGCACTGTCGGGCAGCGTCATGCTCGGCGCAGATGAGCCTGCCACTGGGGCAGAGCCCACACTTGCAGCGGAGCTGGGCATCATAGGCACGGGGCCGATTCAGGCCACCGTGAGGAGGGGCTTGAGAAGCACCCTCATGCGTCGGAGCAGGCGCCGAAGCGTCGCTCGAGATCAGAGAAGCAGCTGCTGGGGCCGCAGCGCTGGGTTTGGGGACACCAGTTGCCACCATCGTGACAGGCGGCGCAGCCAAGTCTGCGTGGGCTTGGGAGCTGGAGGTCGGCGGCTCTGGGGCAGTATGTGACTGCGTCTCGCTCGCGACCGACTCCTCGCCTTCACTCTTCACCTCAGACTTCGATTTCACTTTCGTTTGCTTGCCTTTCGCCATCACTGAAGGAGTGAAACACAAAAGTCACGTCAGCACCCAGTTGGATTGCAGCGTCAGCACTCACAGCTCAAGGGGCCCTCACTCTTGGCTTTGTGCGAGCGCAATCCTGGGGCGACCAGGGACATTGTCCACCATCCCGTTTATAAGGGATTGGGGGAGCGGGGGAAAAGCTTGCTGCAGCAAAGCTTTTGGTTGGTCAGCAGCAAAACCTCGTTTTGCGCGAAGGGTTTGCTTGCGACAAGAAAGCCTTTGATGGGGCAGCAGCAAAGCCTCGCTTTACGCGAAGGGTTTGCGCGCGACAAAGAGCTTTTGATTGGTCAGCAGCAAAGCCTCGTTTTGCACGAAGGGTTTGCTTGCGGACAAGGAAAGCCTTTGATTAGGCAGCAGGCAAAGCCTCGCTTTACGCGAAGGGTTTGCGCGCGTGTAACAGAGTGGCCGGCCTCTGTTACAGGGGGTTTGTTTCCACCTGCTGCCGAGCCTCAGGGTGAGAGCCCAGCCTAAGGGGATGTTTGGGGGAGTAGGACCACCCAAACCAGGAGAGCACTGAAGTGACAGACCTGCTTTGTTGAGTACACTTCCTTCTACGCACGCTACTGTTTCAATACAGTCGAACCACACGCAAGGAACGCCGGAAGAAACACGGCTTCCTAAGAATGGAGATAAAAGGGGTGAAGATTGGGGAGCAAACACCCAATCTAGAGTTCCAAATGAGAGAGGCTCGGACAGAGCCCTCGTTGTATCACAACCTCCCGACAGTAATTGAAACAGGGAGGGGGATACGGTTTCCTGAAAAGGGGGAAAAAAGAGAAAACACAGAGAAAGAACAAATAGGCAGCTGTACAAGCGCCAACAAGAGGAGAGAGAAAGTCTTGAGAGTGTACGGTCTCAGCCAGAACACCAGGTAGGTCCACCGATCAGTACTTGCGTCGAGGGGTTGCACGAGACGGCTTCCAATTTTCCTTGGTAATTTGCCGCTTGCCTTTGCGACTTTCTTCAGGCTCTTCACCTTGATAGAGATCCACCTCGAATTCGCCCGTCTTGAAGAATTTCGGGTTGAATCCACGCCCAGCTCTTGTACTTGAGCGGGTCGGTCCTGATGGTTCGTCCTCGATAGCAGCATCAATGCGCCGATCTGCTTCGAAGCGATCAACGAGGCATTGCCAATCAGGATGCATTTCTACCACAGGCACCCACCATTCATGCGTTGATTCCGCATCCCGCAACAGATAGAACCCTGTGCGGTGTCGTTCCTTGCCGTCCACTGGGTTTAATTTCAAAATCCACAATGGAGGTGGGAGTGTAACCCTCCTTAGAAGCCGATCGCTTCAAGGGGCCTCCGCCCTGTGAAAGAGACGGGGGTGCCGGGTCATAGTCAGCAGATGAGCTAGCCGACGAGCTAGCAGCCGAAGCTGTAGCTGGAGGGGGTGGGGCTTCGATCAGAGAATCCGAGCCAGCAGCTGGAGCTGCAGCCAGAGCAGGGAGCGAGACTGCTCACCGAGGGAGCCGACGAGGCAGTCCCAGGATCTAAAGAAGAACCAAATCAGGCTCTTCAGTGGCCGGTGAGTCCGCTAATGAAGCAGGGCTCCATCAGGCGGCGATGCCACCGAATGAGTATGGGGCCATGATTGCGGGAGGCTTAGATGGAGCATCCGCATAAGCCGTTGCAGGAGCCGCAGCATCCGCATGGGCTAGAGGGCAGCGTACAGCCGCGAGAGCAGGCGAATCGCGCCAGTTTGGGGTTCGAGAGGGCGCACCAGAGTACAGCCACAGGACTCGTCGCGGCAGGCGCCAGCGCGAGAGAGGGGAGGGGAAATGGCGCTGCGTGGGGCAGGCAGAGGAATGGGAGGAGGGGAAAACAGGCTGCCGGAGCAGGCGCGAGTGGAGGTTCAATGGGAGGTTGCGGCGCATAAGCCAGCAATGCAGGATCTGTGAGATCGAGCGCATCGTAGGGGGTGGGTCAATCTCCTCTTGAGGGAGAGGTGCACGCTCAATGTATGATTTGAGACGGCGCACATTGACGATGTCTTTGAGAGCGTATTTGTGATATTGACGACTTGTAGGTGTACTGCGACACGTTCAACAATCCGCATGGGCCAATCCATCGAGCACAAACTTGTGGGGCTTCAGGGAGGTGGTGTAGGTACAACACCTCTGTCACGACATGTAGGAGACGTCATGTCGGGACTTGTGATAGTTCTCCTGTTGGCGCATCTTAGCCAATTGGAGTTTCTCACTCGCATGCGATGGGCGCTTCCATAGCCATCAACAATCGTCGGCATACGGAAGGTGGCGAGCACATCTTCGCGGAGACGTCGCGTTGGATATAGGCCAAGGGGAGATCAACGCGTGTGGGGTTCGCGTCCAAAGGTATAAAGAACGGCGAGTCACCGATATACTCTTGCACAGCAGTGCGGTACGCGAATAGCAGCATGGGAGATATACATCCCAATCGCGCTGAAATTCCCCAACATAGGATGCAATCATACTCTCAAGCGGTTTGTTTAGCGCTCTACCAACCCATCAGCCTGAGGGTGGTAGGAAGAGGTATGTCGTTGAGCAACGCCAAAGATATCGTTGATCTTGGCGAGAATTTGCTATGAATTGGCCACCGCGATCTGAGCGCATAGTGCGGGGCGTACCATATCGAGTGGACCACATGTGAATTAGAAGTGTGCTACCGTGTGACATGACGGACGCAAAGCCTCTGCTTCAACCCATTTGGTGAAGATCAGAGAGCACCACGATATGCATTTTGCCACGTGCGGTTGGCGCACGGGCCAATGATGTCAATGGCATAGCCATGAACGGTTCATCGATAGGTAAAGGCACAAGCAAGCCAGCAGCCTTTGGAAAGGCGCCTTTGTGCCGTTGGCAAATTTGACAGCTCGCGACCCATAGAGCGACGTCAGCGAACATGCCACGCCAATAGAAGCGTTGCAAAAGTTTGCCATAGACTTTGTCTGTTCCCAGATGGCCTCCATCCATCGGACTGTCATGCAGTTCAGCAAGGATTTGGGAACGATAGCAGGCAGGAACCACCAGGCGAAGCGTTTCGCCGGCGAATGAGCCGTTCTGCCGCTTGTTGGTACGGCGTGAAGCCGTCCACGGAGGAGATACAGCATGGAGTCCATGACTGTATAACGTTCTACTTGACAGAGAACGTTCTTTGCTGCAGCCATATCCTCAGGCAGGGTGCCCTCTTCCAAGTAAGCAATGAGGGGTGCCAATTCAGCGTCTCGTCGTTGAGCGAGAGCGAATTCTCTTTGAGGAATGGTCAAGCCAGCCATAATGGATTCAATGGCGGCACTAGTCACAGCAGTACAGCTGTTGCATGCCAGCGGTTGTTCATCGGGACACTAGGAGCGCGATTATGCTGGAAGAGAGGGATAGGATAGCGGAATGATGAGTGGGGGAGGTGGGGGCCCAGCTCAAAGCCGAACACTTCGCCGACCAGCACGCCGACGGCGGTGGCCGAGATGCCGAAGCTCATCAGGGCGAACCCCCACTTCTTGATGGAGCCGGCGCCCCTCAGGTAGAGCGTCAGGCCCAGCAGGAACATCAGGATCCCCTGGCCCGCGTCGGCGAACATCATTCCGTAGAATATGGGGAATACCAGCGAGATGATCAAGGTGGGATCGAACTCCGAGTAACTGGGCGATCCCTGCGTGAAGGTGATGGCTTCGAAGGAGTCGACAAGGCGGCGGTTCTTGAGCAAGGTGGGCACCTCCTTCCCTTCGCCTTCATGCTCGGCCCCCTCGATCATCACTATGTAGTCCCTGAACGTCTTTCGAAACTCCTCGACCATGTCGCTGGGCACGTAACCCTCGATCTTGATGAACCGCGAGAAGGGATTCGATGAAGCGTGCGAGAGCACGCCGCTGGCGATGCCGCTGGCCTCCTTCAGGTACAGGATGCGTTCGCCCTTCTCCGACTTGAACTTCTCCAGCTCGGCCTCGAGCTCCGCCTTCCGCTTGTGAAGGGCATCCAGCTCCAGCACGGTCCCATCGTAAGCCTTGATGGGGTCCTGCGACAGCTCCCGAGGGAGGTTTATCGGCCGCGCCTCAAAGGACTTCATCACGCGCTCTATCCTCTGGCCGTCGGCCTTCTCGCCGATAACGAGGACTACGGAGTCTCTCTTCCCGATCACCTGACTGAACAACGGCGTCTTGGGGAGGCTCCTCTTCAGCTCCTTCACGTCCCTCGTCTTGGCAATCACGATTTGGGCGTAGAACCTGCTGACCCTGGAGACCGCCCCCACGTCGCCATGAAACTTCGAGACGAATTCGAGCAGGTTCTTCTGCGACTCCAGCTCCTCCGCCCGCCGTCGCACGGCGCTGATGTCTTCGTTGAGCCTCCCGGCCGTTTCGAGGATCGGCCCGGCTTCGGCCTTGACCTTCGCCACGTAGTCTCCCCAGCCCTCCGCCTCGAGCTTTTCGGTCTTCACGTGGTAGCCCTTTGTGAGCACCTCGATGACTCCGGGCTCTTCCTTGAGGAGAAGGGAGTCCGCCAGGACGGTGAGCTGATCCCTCACCCGCTTGATCTCTTCGGCCAGCTCGTATCGCTGCCTGAATGATTCGTCCCCGGCGACGTCGAAGAAGTTGAAACGCGCCAGCTCCCTGAAGACCTTCTCAGAATCGCTCTTCGGAGCGACGACAACTGCCTTGAGAAGGGACTGAATGGCCATGAAGGAGACCTTGACTGAGCTTTCAGTAGCCTCTAGCATCCGTGATAGCAAATTTAACGGTTTCTGCCAGCGCGACCTGGATGACCCTCACCACGCGTCGGCCGTGGCCGGGCTTCAGAGCTTCTTGTCCTTGAGCTTCCGAATGGGGACCTGCACGTCCACGCTGGCCCAGGCTTCCTTGTCAGGACCATGGGTCACCCGTGTAAACCTCCCTGGTAGGCCCAGCCTCTTCATACTCCCCGAACTTCGTCCTCCACTGCAGCCATCCCTCCAGACCATGGTAGACGAGCCTTGTGGACACCTGCTCGGGGTCGAAGACCACGCTCGCCACCAGCTGGGCCGGCAACTCCTTCAGCTCCAAGCCCTTAGGGAGCTTGGCCGTGGGCTTCCCGTGGACTTCGATGCAGGCCTCCCACTTCCTGCTGCCTTCGGGGGTGTCCGGGTCCTCCAACTCGTAGAAGAACCACTTCCCGGGCTTCATCCCGTGCTTCCTGACCCAGGTCGAGACCTCCTGGAATTCGTCCTTCAGCATGTCCCCTCCTGTGTAGGGGCCTATGAAGGGCTTCGAAACGACCTCATAGCTGCCCTCCCGCTTGATGACGATGTCGACCGTCATGGGGCTCGAAGGAGCCTCCGCCTCGTGTCTATTTATGTCTGACTTCTCTCCCGGCCTGGGAACGCTTCGTCATGACCCATTCGGCCGGCCGCCTCAAGTAGCTCAGGAGGAGGGTGGAGATCCACAGGATGGCCCTCATGGGAATCCCATGAGTGACTCCTTGGTATGCGAACGACAGGGGCTCCCAAGTGTAGAAGACGGGGGCCACGGAAATGAAGAACACCGCCCCTACCAGAAGCGTGAAGTCCCTGGCCAGCTTAAACTTCAATATGAACCGGTCGGCCACCAGCTTCCTTTCCTCCGAGGCCAGCGCGTTGTGGAAGAAGGCGAGTATCACGAACATGGCTCCCAGGTCCAGGGCCATCATGACCGAGACGGCGTTCCATTGATCGTTCGTGAATGAGAGGACCTGGTTGAACAGGTAGGGCGCCACCGAGACAAGGAAGAGGAGGAGGATGTTCAGGTCGATGAGCCAGGACGTTTCGACCGGGAGCACCGACATGATGGTGGAGTACGAGCGCCAGACGTTGACGATGATCAAGAAGATAAAGGCGTACTGCGCCACGGCCACCGCCACGGCTATTGCGTCGACGGGCTTCTGGCCGACCAGCGTCAGGGCCCCAATCGATAGGGTGAGGCCGAAGACGAGGTCAGAAAGGGTCTGGATGTGAGGTCGCGGAGTCGGATCCTTCTTCTCTTGACCCATGGAGACTCAGCTCAGAGATCCTCTGCTCCATATTGCGGCGCGGCCGATATAAGCAGTGTTCCGGCTGGTGTGTTCCAGTTGAGGCTGCGGGTGTGACGTGGGTTGAATGCGGCACCCTAAGGAAGGGCGGCAAGGGGCGCTGTCCAGCGCCATTGGATATGGGGCTCCCCCTAGCTCTTCTCGGAGCGCTTTCCTATCTTCGATGGCCACCAGTTGAACTTCTCTGCCAGGGCCATGAGGGACGGGACGAAGAGGAGTATCACGACCGACACATCGATGAGGACCGCAGCCGAGACCACCAGGCTGACCTCCTGCAGTATGGCGATGCCCGTCACGAAGAGGGAGGCGAAGACGCTGGAGAGTATGAGCCCAAGGCCGAATATGGTCATCCAGACCTTGGTGGTGGCCGTCTTGATGGCTTCGTCGTCGCTCTTCCCGTTGACGATCTCCTCGCGTATCCTCGTGACGTAGAAGATGTCGTAGTCTATGCCCACGCCCAGCATGGTCACTATTACGAAGAGCGGGATGAAGTCGAGTATTGGGAGCTGGAGGATGTAGTTGAAGACGATGGCTAGTAGGGGCCATGGAGAAGGCCACGCTGCAGAGGATCGTGAAGACCAGCCTCAGCGGAGTGAAAGCCGACCTCAGCTGGACGAAGAGGATGACGTAGACCGCGACGCAGAGGATGATGGTGACTTCGGGAATGAGGCCTCCAATGAACTGCTGGTTGTCGTAGGCCGACTGGGGGCTGCCTCCGTAATGAATGGCGACGCCCGGGAGCAGTAAAGCAGATCGCATGTTCGAAGCAACCTTCTGGAAGGCGTTGATTGACTCCGTGCTCCCGTAGGACCCGCTGAGCCCGACGGTGATCAGGGCCGTGCTGTTGTCAAGGCCTATGAAGGACATGATCCCGCCGAGGTACTGCGCCTGCAGAGGCTCGGCCATCCCTGACATGGAGGAGTAGTTGAAGGGGGAGCCGAAGGGCCGGGTGGGTCCCAGGAGGCTCGTCACTCCGGACGTCGCAGCCGCGTTCGACGATATCAACTCGATCTGGTCGAGGAGCGTCTGGTTGAACTGGTTGTCCCCGTAGACTATCGGAGTGGGCGTGGTCACGACGATGTAACCAGGGGAGACCTGGCTGCTCCCCAGGCTCTCCGTGATGACGGAGAGCCCCTGGTTGCTCTGGAAGTTGGGGATGAGCTTCAGAACGTCCACGTTCGTGGGAGTGCTGGCGGTGGCTGCGGACGGCCCCTCCGGCCAGCAGGGTGATGATTATGGCGACGTAGAGCTTGTGTTTGAGCGTGGCATCCGATATCTTGGCTAGGAGGCCCGGTCGAGTCTGGCCGCCGTTGGGCTTCAGCCTGGGCCAGAACAGCCGGTCCCCGAAGAGGAGTTCGAGGGACGGAAGGAGTGTAACCGAGGCGAGCAGCAGCACCGAAACCCCAATGGCGATGGAGACTCCGACGTCGTTGAAGATGGGCACGTTGGCGACGGCCAGTATCACGTAGGCCACTATGACGGTGAGGCCGGCCGTGATGACGGCCTGCCCGGCCCAGCGGACCGACGTGGCTACGCTCTCCTCCTTGGTTCTGCCGTTGGTCCTCTCCTCCTTCATCCTCCTGAGCTGCAGCACGGAGTAGTCCACCGCCAGCCCCAGCATCAGGAGGGTGGTGAGCGTAGGGGTGAGGAATGTGATCTTCCCGTTGGACCCCACCACGACGCCGAGGTAGATCACCGCGTAGGCGATGGCGATTGAAAGACCACCCAAGAGCAGAGGAAGGATGGCGGCAAGGGGCGCCGCGAAGAGGATGCCCACTATCAGGATGGAGACCACGACGCCGGGAGCCAGGGTCTCGCCCAGCGCTGGGATGAACACGTCCTCCGCCTCTTTCACTATCACCGAGCCGCCAGTCACGTAGGTGGCGGCGAGGGTCGAAAGCTGGGAATCCTTCACATCATTCTTCAAGCTGACGACGCCGTCGCTGCTGAGTGGGAGGAGAACCCGAGGGCCACGATCATGGTATCGTTCTTCTGACCGACGAAGTTCTGTGTCAAGGCCCGGTTCAGGATGAGGGGGTAGTTCGACACGCTCTGCCCGGTCACCACGGAGTTGAGAGCGGCCTGAATCTGGGCAGGGGTGCTAGTCGCGCTCAGGCCGGACAGCAAGGCGGAGAGGGATGTCGAGTTGATCGAGAAGAGGGGTGAGCCTGCAAATGCGCTGGAGGTGCCGTCGACAAAGAATACCGTAGCGTTCTGCCACAGCGCCTTGGGTTCAGGCGAAGGTCCCAAAAGTGTGGCGTTGCCCACCAAATCGGTGACCGAAAAGCCGAGGCCCGAGACGGAAGACCAGACGAAAAGCCGCTGACGACGAGGGGCTCTACGAGGCTGATTAGAGTCTGTTGTGATGGCGAGGGGCCGAGGTTGAAAAGGGCCTGCACCAGGCCTTGCGGAGTCACCCCCAGGGACGAAGTGAGGGTCGCAGGTACTTATCTGCGAAGAGAAGGCGGCGAGCGTAACGCCAGTGACAGCGGAGGGCTGGTTCCAGTCGGTGACGTTCAGGCCGGTGGCGACGGTCGTGATGGGGCCTTGGTGTTGTTATCGAGGAGAGGACTGCTGACCGTCTGGTTGACCGCTCCGCCGATGGCCGAAACTTCGTTGATAGGGTCAGGCTCGAATCCAGGCCGGGGCTTGGGCTGGAAGCCGGTGTCCCAGAAGGTGTAGAAAGCGGAATAGTAGCCTATCGACTGCTGGTTTCCTCCGAAGGCGGACGTCATGGAGTAAATGGTGGCGTTGGCTTGCTGGTCAATCTGAGAAGAGGTCAGCATCCCTTGGCTCGAACTTGCGATAGGACCCCAGATGGCGACAAATGTCGCGGGTATGCCGAATACCAGCTGCGAGGTCTGGTTGACCCCCTGGTAGAACTGGAACAGGCCGGAGCTGAAGGCCGTCATGTTGTCGACAAGGCCGTAGACCGCCTGGTTGATGGTGGTGATGTTAGCTTCGAGGGCGGCCACCTGGGGGATGAATTCGGGGACCGTGGAGTTGAGGACGCTGAATTCTGTCGAGTAGAGGCCCCAACATGCCGGTATAGTTGGCCAGGCTGCGGTCGGTGGCCAGGGTCGCGTTCAGACGGAAGATGGCGTCCCTCATCTGGTCCGAATAGACGCTGCTGCCGTTGGTCTGGATCACGAGGATGATGCCGTTGTTGCTCGAGGCGCTGTTCATGCCCGGAAACTGGGCGTTGATGATGTTCTGGGCGACCACGGACTCGGCGTTGCTGGAACCGCCGAAGCTGGCGAAGGCCGTGACGTCGTAGGAGACCCCGGCGAAGAACCTAGGGACGAGGGCGGCGGAGGCGACGAGGGCGATTATCCAGGCGATGATGATCGCCTTGTAGAAGCGCCCGATAAATCGGTTGAGCGGGTCGAACCTCGAGCGTGGCATCCTCATCACCAGGAAATGGCGGCGCCGAACGCGTCTGGCCTACCATGAACGGCATCGGAGGGTCCCTCGGGCGACAGCATGAGGCCGACCTCCTCTTAGTTTCCATTTAAGGCTTGCCAACGGGCGGCAAAGGGCGACCCTGCGCAGAGAGCTGACGATAGCGGCCGCCTGGCGATCAGAGGCGGGCCAAGGCCAAAGACGGATGCTGCTCCCCTAGTCTTATGAGCTCGGCCAGCTTGGTCATCCTTTCCCCGCCCACCACGCCGGTCTTGATGAGCTCGGCCCCGGTCCCCACGGCGATGTGCGCCAGGTGGGGCTCCCAGGTGTCGCCGCTGCGGTGGGACGCCGCCACTAGGTAGCCGGCTGAATGGGCCTCGCGGGCGAACAGGACCGCGTCGTGGAGGGGGCCCACCTGGTTGACCTTGAGGATGACCCCGTTCCCGGCCTTCATGGAGATCCCCCTCTTGAGCCTGGCCAGCTGGGTCACGAAGATGTCGTCGCCCACGATCCTCGCCTTCCCCGCCTTGGACGTCAGCTCCATGAAGCCGTCGAAGTCCTCCTCGTCCAGGGGGTCCTCGACGAAGAACAGTGAGTGCTCGCGGATAAGGTCCAGGACGTAGGAGATCTGCTCCGCTTCGCTGAGCTTCTTCCCCTTCCTCGAATAGTCGTAGACCTTCCTTTTGCCGTCCCAGAGGCTGGAGGCTGCCAGGTCCAGGCCCATGCCGATCCTGAAGCCCAGCTCCTTCGAGACCTTTTCGACGGCCCTGCCGACTATCTCCATGGCCCCCTCGTCGCTCATCCTCGGGGCCCAGGCGCCTTCGTCCCCCTTCCCCCCTGGGAAGGTAGGGTCCTTCGCTTCGATGAGCTTCCGCACCTCCTTATGGACGGCGAGGTTGGCAGAGACGGCGCTGTAGATGTCGGGGGCGCCCAACGCCGCCACCAGGAACTCCTGGATGTCGGGTGAGCCAGGTCCCGCATGCTTGCCGCCGCCCAGGACGTTGCCTATGGGTACCGGGATGGTCCCCCCCTCCTTCCCTGAAATGAGCTGGTAGAGGGGCATCCCCTCCGCCGTGGATTCCGCGACGGCCGCCGCCACCGAGAAGCCGAAGGCCGATGCCCCGCCTATGAACGAGAAGTCGGGGGTGCCGTCCACCTCCCTGAGGCGTCGGGCGATCCCCTCGCCGTCGGCCGCGTCCAGGCCGACGAGCTTCTCGCGGACGCTGTAGAGGTTCTTCACCGCCTGGCGGGCCCCTCCCTGAGTGAGGTGCACCGCTTCGTTCCTCCCGGAGCTGGCCCCCTGTGGCGCGACGGCCCTCCCCATGACGTGGCCTAGGTGGACGTCGACTTCGACTGTGGGGTCGCCGCGGCTCGTGAAGAGCGGTCTCGCGTAGAACTGGGTGACCCGGGCCAAGGTCTAGCTGACCCCGGCGTCTGCCTTCCGGCGGCGCTCCGTGGCCTCGTTGTAGGGGATCTGGTAGTCCACTATCTCGAACCCGGGACATGAGCATCCTCCGGCAGCAGTACCTCTTGATGCCCATCTCGTCCAGGACCTTAGTGGGCTGCTCACCCTTGGTGACCCTGTCCTTGAACTCGTAGAACTTGTCGCCCACCAGGGAGCCGCAGGTGAAACATCTCACTGGGATAAGCATGTCTGTCAACCAACCCACTGGAAGGGGTGCTTAAAAGCCTTAAGCGATTCACGAGTCAAACGATATTAGTGAGGGAGCCGATGGGACGGAGGAAGATGGAGGCCCCTCTGAAGCGCTGCATATGGTGCGGCAGCCCCGAGCACATCAGGGAGATCAGGTTCAACTCGACCGACAGGGTCAAGACGGCCTTCTGCTCGGACAAGTGCGAGACGAACGCAAGGAGGTTCCTGGCCTACGACGCAAAGTACTCCAGGTCCTTCCTGCTGGCGGAGTTCACGCTTTCCTTCGCCTGCCTGATACTGATCTTCCTTAAGCTGCCCTTCTTCGCGGGCTTCGTGGCCGTCGTGATCGGCGCCCTGATGATGCCCTTCCCCTTCTTGGCAGCCGTGCTGGGAGGTTGGACTTACATCAAGAGGGCGATCCTGGCGGTCCGGCTGGTGAGCCTCCTGATCGTCGTCGGGGGCCTCGTAGCGATCCTCCTGAACCCGATCTGGTAGGTCCTTAAGTAGCGTCCAAAGTTGCCGGTGAGATGCCTTCCTGGCCCCCCACTAAGGGCGAGCTGGAGGAGCTCTATCTTAACGAATCCCTTTCGGCCGACGCCATCGCGGCCCGCTACGGAAGGAGTGGCGAGTACCCCGGCTCCATGGTCTACCACTATCTTCGCAAGTACGGGATACCGATCCGGGATCGTGCCGCCCATCAGAGACACCTGACGGAAGAGGAGATCAGCGCCTGCATCAAGGAGTACGAATCTGGGAAGAGCCTGTGGGACCTGGCCCGCGAGTTCCCCTTCTCCGCCGAGACGATTCGAAAGGGGTTTCTCTCTCATGGAGTCAAGACGAGAGACAAGGTGGAGGCGCAGATTCAGAAGGTCCAGAAGTACGAAAAGAAGCCCTTCAGCGGGGACCCCCACGAGAAGGCGTACCTCTATGGCCTGAGGCAGGGATATCTATGGGCTACCAAACATGGCAGAGCGGTAAGGGTCAAGACGAGCTCGACGCATCCGGCCATGATCGAGCTCGTCGCTAGCTGCTTCCTTCCATACGGGAACGTCCAGATCTATCCTAGGAGATGCAAGATGACGGGATTCGAGTGGAGCATAGACTGCGACGTTGATTCTACGTTCGGATTTCTCCTAGATGAATTCGAACTTGTCCCAAGCTGGGTGGACTCCGAATGCTTTGCTGCCTCTATCTAGCTGGAATCTTCGATGCCGAAGGAACTGTGATGTTCGGGGGATATTCGGGAGTTGAGCCGCGGCTGTATATTACTAATTCTAATGTGCCATTGCTCAAAGACATTAGGCAGCGACTGGGCGACGACTACGGCAAGTGGTCGTTGCGAATCACAACACACGCCGGCAAAGGAGGGAAAGCGATCTCGCGTAGTGACATTTGGAGACTTGAATGTTGGGACAGACAAGGCTGCTGGCATTTTTGTCTCAAGTTCCGTTTAGGCATCCTGAGAAGAAGGCAAAGGGCAGGATATTCTGGGCGACTTCCGATGCCATGAAGACAAACGTCTACGACGCGGTTGAAATGATAAGGAAGAAGATCAAATACGATGTGAGGGATTATGTCTCTCTTGCGAGGGTTTTGATTGAAGGGCAGAATGGCCGTTAATTGTCGTACGGTTATACGTCATCTGTCGGACTCGACGGGCCAGTAATCGAGAGACTGAAAGGTGACAGGGAGGTCGGCGAGGTGGAGGCCGACGAAGAGCCTGGGCATTATGGCGAGGTTCCTGTTGCTGGGGGTGTCGATCTTGACCCTGTAGGGGTTGGGCAGGCCGTCGCTGATTATGTGGAAGGTCATCATGCCCTTGGCGGCCTCGGTGCGGGCGTAGGCCTCGCCCACCCGCCCCCTCATCTCGCCCCTCATGGCGAACTTCACCGGGCCCGGCTGCATCTTCTTGAGGACCTGGCGTATTATCTGACAGGACTGCTCCATCTCGTCCAGGTGGACCAGCACCCGGGCCATGGAGTCCCCCTCCGTCCTCACCGGGACCTGGAAGTCCACGGTGTCGTAGAGGGAGTAGGGCTCGTCCTTCCTCACGTCGGTGTTGACGCCGCTGGCCCTGGCGGTGGGGCCCACCAGGCCGTAGGATATCGCGTCGTTCCTGGAGATGACCCCCACGTTCTCCATCCTCATCTTCATGAAGGGGTTGTCGTAGAGCATCCTCCTGTAGTCCTTGAGGCGCTCCTCCATGTAGGCGCAGGCCTTCAGTGTCCTCTCCTCGAATCCGGGCGGGGTGTCGGTGCGGACGCCCCCGGGGACCAGAATAGGAGAAGGTCACCCTGGCCCCGCTGAGGGAGGCGGCGAGGTCCATGAAGGCCTCCCTGTCGCCGGTGCTCCAGATGAACTGGGTGGAGTGGCCCAGGAAGATGCCCTCTGATGGCCAGGAAGTACTCATGGCTGATGATGCGGTTGAACTCGGCCATCAGAATCCTGATGTGCTTCGCCCTCTCGGGGACCTTGTCGGCCAGGCCCAGGAGGTCCTCCACCGCCAGCGTGTAAGGGAAGAGGATCCCGGTGCTGTCGAGTATGACGGGCGCTCGAGGTGGGGGATGTTCTGGATGTAGTTCCTGTACTCGGACATCTTCTCGGCCCCCCTGTGGACGAAGCCCGGGTCGGGGATGGCCTGGCTTATGACGTCTCCGTCCAGGGTGACGATTATCCTGAAGTGGCCGGAGCCGGGGTGCTGGGGGCCGACGCTGACCGTGAGCTTCCCTTCGCCGCTGTGCTCCTCCACGAATACGCCTGGTATCTTCTCCATGTCCTAGTCGCCCCTCACCACTAGGCCGTGGCGCTCCCTCTCGCCGTCCACCCACCGCTTCAGCTTGTAGTCCTTGAGCAGCGGCGGCCCCTCGTCCCAGTCCTCGGGGAGCCAGAGGCGCTTCATGTCCGGGTTCCCGGAGAAGGTGACGCCGAGGAGCTCCCACTCCTCCCTTTCGTGGTAGTAGGCCGCCGGCCAGACCCCCATTATGGAGGGGACGGTGGGGGAGGCCTTGGGGATCCTGAAGTTCACCTGGACGACGTGCTCCCTCTTCCCGTCCTCGAGGGAGCCCACCCAGTAGGAGAGCTCCAGCTCGTTGGTCTTGGGCTGGTCGGTGGCCGTGATCGTGTGAAGGTAGCTGAAGCCCGAAGAGTCGAGGGCCTTCGTCGTGTCGACCAGCTTGTCCGCCGATGAAGCCACCTTCAGCCTGTGCGTGGCCACCTTGGCGGCCGAGAGGCCCAGGGGCTGGAGGGAGGCCGTCAGCTGGGCGGCCAGCTCGTCCTCATTCATGATGCGCACCCTTGGAGGGGTCCAAGTCCCACTTCTGCTTCTTGGCATCTATGAGCTCGGGCTTCTTGTAGAGCTCGAGGGGCGTGTAGAATAGGGAGTTGCGGTGGAGCTCGCTGATCTCCACGTCGTTGGTCATGAAGAGGGCGTAGAAGGGGCAGGCGTCGACGCAGAAGCCGCAGAAGACGCAGCGGCCGTAGTCGACGCTGGGGTAGATCTCCTTCTTATTCTGGGGGTACTTGACGTCCACCGGCACCATCTCGATGGCCTCGGCGATGTTCTCGCAGGCCAGGGCGCAGAGCTGGCAGCCGGTGCACTTCTCCATGTCGAGGTGTGCTTCCCTTCTCCAGCCGTTGGAGGCGACGCCCTTCTTGGGGTCGTAGCCGTACATCCCCTCGACGGGGTAGGCGACGGCCTCGGGGTAGCGCAGGGTCATCCGGCGCTTGAAGAGCTGCCTGCTGCCTGAATATATGGCCGAGAAGAAGCCCTTCACGAACTCCAGGGGGTTCACTTCGGGCGCACCTCGACGTACTCCCCTTTGAGGTTGCTCCGCCGAATCTTCTCCTGGAGGAGGTAGACCCCCTGTATTATGGTCTGGGGGCCGGGGGGGCGGCCGGGGATGTAGACGTCCACGGGGATGTACTGGTCCACCCCCTGGACCACTGAATAGCTGTCGATGTAGAGGCCGCCAGATATGGAACAGTTGTGAACCAGGATCCCGTTCGCGAAGAAGTTGTGGAGCCCCTCCACTTCGATGTCGAAGACCTCCGCCAGACCCACCGGTTTCACCGAAGACACGCTGGCGAGAGAGATGTCCGAGTGGTTGGTGACGAGCCCCGAACGGCCCCTGAACTCCCTCCTGAATGGTCTCTGCCTCTCCCTGTAAGATGCCCTCCTGAAGGGCAGTTGCGAGGTCACCGAAACTGGAAACCGGACGATGTATTGGACAGAGTCCACGTTCCGCCCCTCAAGCTCGTTCTTCTTATCCTGGCTGTACACCCCTCCGACGTGGATCCTTCTGTAGTGGCACAACTCCACCAAATCCCTGAGCAGATTCTCGTTTGCCGAGTACACGTAGGACTCGCCTTTCTTGGATACCGTCCCGTCGGATTCAATCCAGCCTGCGATGAAGCTCAGAAGCTCGCTTTCGGGAATCGTGTACAGCCACGAGGGGAGCCTCTTCCCCTTCGCTCCCTCCCCGAACCGAAGCTCAGAAATGAGCTGCACGGCCCTCTTGGAAGTGAGCAGCACTTGCTTTGAGCACGAAGGCTCGAATCCAAACTGAGCGCGAATCGAGTTCTCCAGTGCCTCCCTAACTCCGTCGCCCGGAAGGATCGAAAATCCGGCAGTGTACTCGTTGTGCCAGCCGTCTCCAACGTAGAGCCCGGCGAACCACATCAATTCATCATTCGTCCTCTCCGGAATCTTGAACTGGCGCTTGGTCCTTCTCAGGGCTGGAAGAACGACGTTCCGGGACTGAGTCGGAACCTTGGAGTCGAAAACGGGGACGCGATCTGACTCGCCCAAGGACGCCAAGCTCTCCCAATGGATGTCGACACCCATCCTGGGAGGAGCATGGTCATATAGGTAGAGCAGGTTCTTGTAGGAGATTCCCAGGATTTCGCCGATCCTCTTCCTGCTGTAACCCTGGTCAGCCAGGTTATGGGCATCTATGTAGTCCAAGTGGCGGCGCGAATAGGTGACTCCGTAGGTAGCTACGTTGTGCTCGGCCGTGCCAGTGATTTCGTAGCTGCCTGCACGCAGGGTATACACCTCCTTTGTCCCATTAGATCTGTTCGCAATGACTCGGCCGGTCTTGACTGACCGGGAGATCTCGTCGTATCCGTAAACTTCGTCCCCAGCCTTCACATCCTTGATTTGCTTCACCCCGTAGGGCGTATAGACCAATGTGTCGCCGCGGAGGCAAGCGCCAACTGCGATACACCACTTCGGATCCGGCATCTGCTCCCAGACGACCTTGATCCTCGACATCATCTTCCGGGTGACCGTGCCCAGGATGACCAGGAGGTCGCACTGGCGGAGGGAGCCGAAGGCCTCCAGCATGCCGAAGCGCTCGACGTCCCAGCGGGCGCCGGAAGCGGCTCCGAACTCCACCGAGCAGTTGTGGACGACGGCGTTGGAGAGGAGGTACGTGTTGTCGGCGGTCTCGAGGTTGTGGACCGGGCCAGAGTATTTCACTCTGGATACCTTCTTGATCGGGACGGCGATGTAGTCGGGGCCCACCTCGACCTGGGAGAGCTTCCTGTTGGCCATGGCCCACATCTCGTAGGTGTCGTGGGTGCGCACGGTGCGGCCCATTATCTTCGAGGTCCCGCCGGCCTTCTTGAACGCGATTCGCACGAACTGTCCCAGCCTCGCGTAGGCCAGCTGCATCTGCAACGCGAGGACCTTCGAGGTCGTGTCGGCGCGCATGTAGATGGGGCCCCTCGGGTCTACAGTCTTTGTCCCGTCGCCGTGGAGGTAGCCGCCGATGAACGCCCGGACGAGGTCGAGGTTCTCATGACAGAGTATGAAGTCGGGCATCTTCTTGTTCTCGGCGCCGTGGCCGCACCAGTCGCGGAAGGCCCGGGCCAGGATGCTGGAGGAGAAGCGCACCATGGTGGAGGTCTCCCTGACCTTCACAGATGGCGAGTAGCCCAGGAATCGGGCTATGTTCGACGCCTGGGCGACCAACGATGACTCGTCATGGCCGAAGGAAAAGCAGACGTCATGGTTCTCGGTGGACCATCCTTCGGCAGTGTAAACCCCGAGGAGCCAGGCTGTCTCGACCGTGAGCGGAAACGACAGCGGCGGGTTCATGCCCCGCCCCTTCACTATTCTCAGTCCTCGGCCCCTAGCGTATCCTTCGAGGGGGATCTCCCGAACGTCCACGGAGCCCTTGGCCCGGGGGATAATGAGGCAATCGTGCTCCCCGGTGGGATAGGTGTAGTGTCCTCCGACGATCGTGACAGGAGAGTTTCTCAGGTCTCCAGCAGGCTTCCAAACCTGACTCCGCTGATACGTGCCGTGGCCGCCCCGCATCTTCCGCTCCTTCGTGAGCAGCGGGTGGTCGGGAGTCACGAAAATGGGCAGCATTCCCCTTCCGGTGACCTTCACCAGGTCTCCGTCAAACTCACGCTGGAAGGTCTCGGTGACCGCCACCTGCCCGCTGCCGCCGGTCACTGTCTCCCCGATCATATACTGTGAGATGGGCTTGTTGTCCCCCAGCACGATCGTATCAGGAGGTGTGCAGCATGCCGTTTCAAGGTGTACGGGCCATAGGGAATACAGCCTCCCCCAGTTCACGAGTGAGCTGAGGGGGCCGTCCGGGGACTTCTGTATGAACTCCTTGATCTTCCCGACGAAAGCCATGCCGCCTATGCCTCCGCCGGCGGTCATCACTGCGTAGGTCTTGGCGTCGTGCTGCTCTGGCACCAGAAACACACCTTCTCCCCGGAACTCGCGTCGATTGTAGATAAGTTTTTGCGCCGAAACTTGAAGTTCCAGCAAGGCGCCCGAGGTGCCCCATCCGGGGACCCGGATTATGCGAGAAGCTTAACAGCCCCCTGGAAGGGGAGCGTTTCAATGGTAGACCCGATAATAGGCGGAGTCCTGAACTGGCTTCATGTGATCTCGGGCATAGGGTGGCTGGGTGCTGCTATGCTCTTCGGGATGGTTCTGGGCCCGTTGCTCCCCGAGATGGCCCCGTCGGCGAGGAAGGAGCTCATCGTGAAGTTCTTCCCCAAGCTGGCGACCTACGTCTCCATCCTGGCAGGGAGCACGCTGGTCTTCGGGCTCGCCCTGGCGGGCGCCATGGTGGGGAACGGCTCCTTGGCCATGACGAGCCAGTGGGGCATCGAGATCATGATCGGGGGCGTTCTGGCCTTGGCGGCGGCAGCCGTCGCCATGGGGGTGGTCATCCCATCGATGAAGAAGGTCGTAAGGCTGCTGAGTGGCGGCGACGTGGCCGCCGGGCCTGACCCCGAAGTCGCCAAGCTCATGGGGAGGATGAGGGTGGGAGCCTCGGTGGGATTGGTGCTCCTCTTCCTCGTGGTGGTCTTCATGGTGGCGGCGGCCTGGGCGCCCTAGTGGAGCCCGCGGCAACGTTAAGGGGCATCGCCGGCATCTTCCACTGGTATGCCTGTCTAGGTACGTCTGCGGCATGGTAGTGAAGGACCTGAGGAGGCACAAGGAGAGGGGGAGGTGGAGTCAAGCCTGAGACGCGCTCCATGCCGGCCAGGTACGTCCCAGGGACTCCCGAGAACAGGCTGGTCAGGGACAGCCCGGGCATTCACGAGACATATATGGGGACCGGGGAGCTGGCGGACTTCGCCAAAATCAGGAAGCGACTGCGGAAGCTGGCTACAGATTAAGTACGCGTCGAGGGTGACGGCGTCTGATGGTGCATCGTACTAGCCTCCGGCCCGCCACGAGGAGGCTCCTCCTGATCGCCTCCATGGCGTTGTTCGTCGTTTCGGCCGCATCCGCATCGCAGGCGATCCGCCCTGCCAGGGCCGCACGGACATGGAGCGTCTCCATCGGGGACAACTACTACTCCCCACAGACGGTCACGATAAGCATAGGCGACACCGTCACCTGGAACAACCAGGGGAGCATGGTCCACACCGTGACCGCGGACCCCAACCAGACCCTTTACTTCAACTCCGGCGACATGGGGGGAGGGAACACGTTCTCGTTCACATTCAATGTGGCCGGGAACTTCACCTACTCTTGCGCATACCATGACATGGCCGGGGAGGTGGTCGTGCTCCAGCCGGTGCCCGAGTTCCCGGGATACCTCGCCTTCGCTGTGGTGGCGGCTGCGGTCGGGATGGCGCTCCTCCTTGAGCGCAGGTTCAGGGAGTAGACGCTTCGAAGAGGACCTCCATCACATCCGTTATTAATCCGCTCCGAAGCACACACCCTCGGGGGCAATGATATCCACTAGGGTATCTGAACCATGATGATACCTCAGCTCACTTTGAGCCCTCATACAGCGCAATGTGCGCGAAGGGCGGATTCAGGTTCATGCCTTTGAGGGGGAAAGGTTAACTATCCCCCAGTTGCTCGCAGTTCGTATTCCTCCTTGACGTCGCAGTATTCGACCTTCGCCCCCCGCCTCGCGTTCGCAGCCCTCCTTGTCTCACTCTTTGCCGTGGCCGCCTTCTCTGTGCTTTCCTACGGTGCCCCGGCTCATGCGTCGCAGACCTGGAACGTGTCGATGTACGGCGACGACATGTCTCAAGACTACGAGTTCATCCCGGCTGTGGTCAACATCAGCGTCGGCGACAGCGTGAACTGGACATCGGCGGCGGGGTCTCACACCTCGACCGCCGCCCCGAACCAGGCGGAGTACTGGGATTCGGGCGTGCTCACCCCGGGGCAGTCGTTCGCCCACACCTTCACCATCCCCGGGACCTACAACTACTCCTCTCTCATTGATCCTGAGATGTACGGCACAGTCAACGTGTCGCAGCCCGCCCCCGAGTTCCCGGGGTTCACGGTCGCGGTGGCGGTGGGGCTGGCGGCGTTCTTCGGCCTCCTCCTCGAACGGAAGTTCAGGGAGTAGGTCCAGCCGAAGGGCTCGAGCGCGCCTGATAGTCGATGAAATTGAGGCTCCAGGGATCTACCTGTAGCTCTTCTGCTCCCTTCTGCGGGCGCCTGGGCCGCCGAACTTCTTTGGCTCGGCCTGGCGGGCGTCGCCGGAGAGGAGGTGCTCGTCGTACTCGGCTATGCGCTTCTTCAGATCGGAGGACTTGAAGTATCCGACGAGGGCCCTGGAGATGGCCATGGACGAAGCGTAGGCCTGGCCCACGTAGCCGCCGCCCTTGACGGAGACGTCGATGTTGACCTTGAACCGGGAATCGCCGGCGAGCCTCAGGGGCGCCATTATGGTCTCGCGGGAAAGCTCGTTGCTCAGGGACTCGAGGAGAAAGCCGTTCACCCTCACCCTGCCCACCCCAGGGACGATGCTGGCGGTGGCACGGGCGGCCTTCCGCGAGCCCGCGTACAGCTTCATCTTCTTTGATGCGGACGACATGACTACAATCCCTTCCAGCCGAGCTCCTTGGCCAGCTCGCCCAGGCTCATGTAGAATGCGGATGGCTTGGTCGCCATGGCCTGCGGCAGCTCCATGGGCTTGATCCCCTTGAGTTCCTTGGGGCAACCGTGGTATGCCCTCACACGGTGGAAGGCCACCTTCCCCTTGGGCTCCCTCCAAGGAAGCATCCCCCTCACGGTCCTGGTGAAGATGTTGTCGGGCCGCCTGAAGTGGATGGGGCCGTGCTCCGGGTTGACGACGCTGCCGACTTCAAGGAACTTTTTGTATTTGGTGATGGCCGAGCGCCTGTTGCCGGATATCAGGATGGATTCGACGTTGATGACGCAGACCTGCTTCCCCTGGATGGCCAGCTTGGCGACGATCGAGGCAACCCTACCCATGATGGCGTCCTTTCCGTCGATCACTACCAGCTGCGACGATTTGGACTCAGCCGCCAACAAGGAACACCCCCTTTCCCTCTCCGTACTTGGCCAGGAAGTCCTTTATCAACAGGGCTTCGCCTCCGGCCGAGGAGATCTTCTGAGCGGCGGACCCGGTGAAGGCCACGGCCCCGACGTGCAGTTCCTTGCTCACCTCTCCTTCTCCAAGAACCTTCCCTGGGACCAGGAGGAGGCCGCCTTCGGAGGAGATGGCGTCCAGCTTGCCGACGTTGACTTCGACGAGCTGGTGGGTCTTCTTGGAAAGCATCTTGACGGCCCGCTTGAAGACGGGCTTCTTGGACGACCGGGCGGCCGCCTTGGCCGCAGCGAGAGCGGAGTCTATGTCTAACATGCTCATATCACGCACTGATCTTGCTGCTGAGCTCCCCCAGCTGGCGTTGGAGGATCTCGAGGGCCTTGTAGAGGACGATGGTTGCCGGCATGGCGCCGGCGGTCTCGACCTCCAGGAAGTAGGAGCCCTCCTTCTCCCGGACGTCGATGAAGTCCGGGAACTGCTTGACGCACTCCATGCAGAGGATGCACTTGGTTTCGTCTGTCACGTGGAGGCTCCCTGACTTGACCTTGAGTATGGAGACCGGGCAGAGGGGCTCGATCCCATCAGCGTCCTGGCCCACCCTTGCCTTCTTCACGGTGACCACCGGGTAGGGCTTGAGGACGGAAATGTTGGAGGCCTGCCACTTGGCGTGCTCCCATCCTCGGCCCATGCGGGCATAAGCTTCGATCTTGAGGCGCTGGCCGGGGGCGAGCTTGACGATTGGGACCGTCGCGCTCGACGGCTTGACGTCGGGGTCCTCCGGGCTCACCAGCTCCCCGGAGAAGACGGTGCGGGCTTCGTCACCGGCGACGGCGTCCAGCACCAGCATCACCCTGCACTTGGAGCAGCCGGAGGGGCTCCCGCAGTCGCAGTCTTCGGGGAGCGGATACTTGTCCACCGGCGTGTTCAGAGGGATCAGGCCCAGCCTGTGAGACACGACTTCGTCGTAGACGGCCGAAGTGTTGTCGAGTATGACGACGTCGTCGATGGCCAGGACCGGCACCTCCGACAGGGCCAGCCTGCGCACGGCGTTGACGAAGGAGCGGTCGTATCCTTCGAACAGGAGGCACACGTGCTTGGCGTCCTTTTCGACTAGCTTGATGGATCTTGGCAAACGCCACCACCGGCTCTAGGCCCTTCTTCCCCTTCTGCCGCCGGCCTTCCTTGTGGTGTCGTGGGGTATCGGGGTGACGTCTTCGATTCTGCCTATCTTGAAACCGGCCCTGGCGATGGCCCTGATTGCTGCCTGGGCACCGGGACCTGGGGTCCTCGGGCCAGTGCCTCCCACCGCCCTGACCTTGATGTGGACGGCGGTGATGCCCTTCGACTTAGCGAGGGTCGCCACGGCGCTGGCGGACTTCATGGCGGCGTAGGGGCTGGACTCAAGGCGATCTGCCTTGACGTGCTGGCCGCCGCTGCTGAACCCGATCGTCTCGGCGCCGGAGAGGTCGGTCATGTGGACGATGGTGTTGTTGAAGCTGCTGAAGATGTGGACGAGCCCCCAGCGTTCCTCCTTCTGTGGCGTGGTCGGAGCCGGCGCCTGTGCCGGTGCTTCGGCGGGCGCTCCTTCGGTGGCCATCTAGGCCGCGCCTCCGCCTGAAATGAGAATTGCGTCCTCCTCGGCCCTGGCGACGAAGTAATTGGGCCTCGTCACGAACTTGCCGTTGATGAGGACGTGCTTGTGGGAGACCAGCTGCCTGGCCTGATGGGGGGACTTCGCCATGCCCTTCCGCCATACCATGGTCTGCAGCCTCCTCTCCAGGAGGTCTTCAACTTTGAGCGAAAGAAGGTCGTCTACGGCGGAGTTGGGGGCCACGAGGCCCAGGCGGACCAAACGGTCGATGAGGAAGGTGCTCTGCTTCTGCCGCACCTCTGGAGGGGCGGCGAGTAGCTCACGGGCCTGCTTCCTGATGCGGGATAGCTCGGTTTCGATCTTCCAGAGCTCCCTTTTGTTCCTGAGGCCATAGGTTCCCACGAGGAAGAGCTCACGGGAGAGCTGATCGGCGCTCCATGGGTTCCTGGGCGTTGTGTAGGTCCTGCGCGGCTTCCTTGGATCTCCCATCTACAACTACTCCTTCTTCTGGGCGGCGGCGGCGGCTGCGGCTGCTGCCTGCACGGCCGCCTTCCGGACTCCTACGGTGGCGCCCTTCCTTCCCGTCGTCCTGGTCCTCTGGCCCCTGACCTTGAGGCCCAAGGAGTGGCGGACGCCCTTCCAGCTCCCTACAACTTTCGCTCTGTCTATGTCGCTCTTTACTGAAAATGTCAAATCGCTTTCCAGGAGGTGATGGTCCTCACCTGTTTCGACGTCCTTCCTCCTGTTGAACATCCACACCGGGAGCCCGACGGTGCGGGGATCCCGTACGGCCTTCTCAATCTCGGCGATCTGGGCGTCAGAAAGCTGGCCTAGCCTCGCCTTCGATTCGATCTTCAGCTGGTTGGCGATGGCGTTGGCGAGGCCGATGTTGACACCCTTGATGTCCCTAAGGGACACGGCGACCCTCTTGTAACCATTCAAATCTCTGCCGGCCAGACGGACGATGGGCCGGAACTCTCCAGGCAAAGTCTCCTAACTCCGGTAGTGCGTTAAGCCACTCAAATTGATACCTTATATAGGTTTTTCCTTACTGGGGCCGCATTTCAATCATATCTTGCCTAGGACGTCCACGCGGTCCACCCGTCCATCGCCGTCCTGGTCGTACCCACGCACGACGCGAGAGAAGGGCTCCTGGCCGGAGTAGCCGCCGAGGACTTCGGCTGGCTGCTGCGTGAGGCCCAGGATCGCCGCCTTGGTCCCTTCGTGCCTGATGCCGGCGAGGACGACGACATGGCGGCCCTTCCTGAAAGGGCTAGGGAGCTTGGCGACGACCGCGTCAGTCTCCCCGCTGAACCTCCGCCCGGAGTCGTCGGTCAGGCCCGCCCAGTAGTTCGGCTCCTCGAACCGCACCGGGAGGTACTTGTTGACCTCTCCGGTGAGGACGTTGGTGGCGGGGCCCCCGAAGAGGATGAGGTTGGCGTCGTAGAGCTTCTCCACCTTGACGTCGGTGTCGAGCCGGACGAAGAAGCCAGGAGGGAGGGCCGCAAGCCCCCCCAGGGAGAAGGCGAGCTCGGCGGAGTAGTGGCCGTCCCTGGAGACCGCCCGGAAGGGGCCGTGGGGCTCGGGCGAGCCTACCACGAAGAGACCGTTGAAGACGTGCTCGGTCATGAACTCGCCAAAGAAGGAAGCAAGGGGGGAGACGCGGGCGGACATCGGGGTGCGCGAGTGGGAGCTCCTGTAGAGGATGGCCAGACCGTCGGAGGAGGCCGAGAGCCTCTTAGCCACGGCCCCCCGTATGGGTCTGCTGCCGGTCACTTCGATGAGGCCCGCCTTCACGAGCCGTCGGACATGGTAGTAGACGGTCTGTTCGCTCAGGCCCAGGACCTTGGCCGCCTCCCGCGCGTAGAGTTCTCGCTCCGCAGTGAGCTGAAGGATCCTGAGCGAGACTGGGGAAGAGAGCGAAGAGATGACGCCCGCGTCGCTGAAGATCTTCACCCTTGAAGAGAAGGCCTGCCGGTCCTTTTCGTAGACGACCTCTCCGTCCAACCATAAGTCACTGATCGATAATATTATGGAGGAGCTAATAATGGTTTCCCCGCAACAAGAAGGAGGAGCAGGAGCTCTATGGCTGAACTAATAGTATTCGCCGCTGTGTCACAAAGGTGTTTTTATAATCCGACTGGGTCTTCTTTTGCAGATTAAACAATGTGCGGCATCATCGGGTTTGTCGGACGGGAGGAAGCCGCACCCATACTTCTTGAGGGCCTGCAGAGGGCTAGAGTACAGGGGCTACGACTCGGCGGGGATCGTGTTGGTGGACCGGGGGATACTCCGGGTCGTGAAGGAGGTCGGGACCGTCGACAAGTTGGAGGCGGCCATGAAGGGCGTCAAGCTCGATGGGCTGGTGGGCATGGCCCACACCAGGTGGGCCACCCACGGCGGGGTGACACGCGAGAACGCCCATCCGCATCTCAGCTGCGACGGCACCGTCGCCGTGATCCACAACGGCATAATCGAGAATTTCGGGGAGCTCAAGGCGGCACTGGAGGCCAAGGGCCACGTCTTCAAGAGCCAGACGGACACCGAGGTCATACCCCACCTGCTGGAGGACTACCTCAAGGAAGGGATGGACCTGGCGACGGCGGGAGTCGAGCTGTCCTCGGCCCTGAAGGGCCAGTTCGCCATCGTGGCCGTCTCGACGAAGTTCCCCTCCTCGTTGCTGGCGATGAGGAGGAAGGCGCCCCTGATGATAGGGATTGGCAGGGGGGAGAACGTGGTGGCCAGCGATGCCCTCGCATTCATCGACAGGACCAACAAGGCCGTCTTCATGGACGACGACACCGTGGCCGTGGTCAGCAACGGGCCCGAGGTGAAGCTGTTCAGCTCGGCAGGGCAGCCCATCAAGCCGGAGATCGTCGAGGTTGCCCAGGAGCTCTCGAAGCCCGACAAGGAGAACCATGAGCATTACACGATAAAGGAGATCCTCGAACAGCCGACCACGGTGGGCCGGGTCCTGGACCAGGACGCGGGGACGCTGACCTTCTTCCGCAGGGAGTTGCAGAACGCTAAGAGGGTTTTCCTAATCGCTTCGGGGAGCAGTTATCATGCGGGGATGCTCGGGAGGCTCTTCCTGTCGGAGACATGGGCGTTTACAGCGAGGTCGTAGTGGCGAGCGAGTACAGGTCAGTCGAAGGGTGGTTCAAGGAGGGGACGGTGGTGATAGCCATCTCACAGAGCGGGGAGACGGCGGATGTCCTGACCGCCGTCGGCGCCGCCAGGGCCCAGGGGGCCACAGTGATCTCCCTCGTCAACAGGACGCCCTCCACCCTTGAGCGGTACAGCGACGTTACGCTGAAGCTCAACGCCGGGACGGAGGTGGGCGTGGCGGCCACCAAGAGCCTGACGGCCCAGGTGGCGCTTCTCTACATGGTCAGCAAGAAAGATTCGGGGGAGAAGGAAATCGAGGACCTCTGCCGCGCTGTGGAGGCGGTCCTGAAGACGGAGCCGCTGGTGGTGAAGGTGGCGGAAGCCATCAAGGAGAGCAAGGACGTCTACTTCTTGGGCAGAGGGCTGGGATACCCCATAGCCCTCGAAGGGGCGCTGAAGCTGAAGGAGCTGGCGTACCTCCATGCGGAGGGCCTCGCCGCGGGCGAACTGAAGCATGGGCCGCTGGCGCTGGTGGAGAAGGGCACCCCGCTGGTCCTCGTGAATCCTGTCGACGAGACCTACGAGGAGACCCTGTCGAACGGGGCCGAGGTGAAGGCGAGGGGAGGGGTGATAGTCGGGGTCTCCAGCGAAACCAACAGGCTCTATGACTGGTTCATCAGGATCCCCGAATCGCCGAGGCAGTTGACGCCCATAGTCGAAATCGTCCCCCTCCAGCTGCTAGCATATCACACCGCCCGACTGCTCAACGCCGACGTTGACAAGCCCCGGAACCTGGCCAAGTCAGTCACAGTAAAGTAGAGACAAAGTCAGGTGTAGTTTCGTACCAGGTCCTCGGCGCTGCCGAGGTTCACGCCGAGCTTCAGGGCAGAGGTCATGTAGTATGAGCCCTTTGCGCTGTCCGTGGCCACCTTGCTGAAGCCCTTCCACTTGGGAGTGGGCGACAGGGAGGGGCACATGTCCTTCATGACCTCGGCCCCGGAGTCCTCTATGACCTTCACGAGGCCCTTGGCCTTGGCCTTGGAGTAGACGCTCCTGGAGAGATGCACGTACATGGGCTTCTTCAGGGTCTTACCTTTGAGGTTGCGCGCCAGGTCAGACACCTCCCTCACGGTGTAGAAGGGGCAGCCGACGAGTATGACTTCGGGGTCCAGGTCGGCGCTCATCCGGTCCCTGACGGCGGCCCTCTCTTTGGCCGTGAAGGGGATCGTTTCGACGCCGGCGTCGCCTATGTTGGCGTAATTCACCCCGCTGATATGAGCCGAGACGATCGGGATGAAGCGGTCGGCTTCGAGGAGGCGGCCGTGGCGACGAGGACGCGGTAGGCGGATTCGAGCGCGCTCCCGAATTCGCCTTCGTAGGCCTTCTCCTCCCAGCGGGTTAGGTGCAATTCGTACGTGGGCGGAGGTGCGACCCACCCAAGACTTACCGAAGCTTCGGCTCAGGCGAGGTCGAAGCGAAGCCGTCTGGCGACAAGGCGGTAGACCGGCAGGGCGATTACCACCGAAATGATGGCGAAGGCGATCCACTCGGGCGGATACACGTAGAAGTCCACGATCCATTCTCCGTGCCACCAGGAGATCCCCTCCCCACTGTAGAGGCCGAAGGTGACCTCGAACAGAATGTCGCCCACGAGCTGCTCAAACAGGAGGCCCACGAAGGCCGCCGCGCCGCACTTCACTGCCGTCCTGGCAACGGAGTCGTTGAGGGACACCGGGCGTCTTGCGAAGAGGATGAAGCAAATGAGGACGCAGAGGGCGACAAGATGGAGCCAAACCCAGGGGACCGGGCCCAAGACGGGGACCGAGACGAAGGGAAGGCTGAGCGGGGACAGGTTGAAGGCCGCCAGGAGGACGACGAAGGCGATCAGGATCTCCGTCAGGCGCCTCCTCTTGAGCATCAGACCGGCCACCAGTATGCCAGCGAGGGGTGTAAGGAAGTCCAGCCCGAGGAAGATGGGGGCCTTTCCAAGGAAGTAGGAGATGATGGTCCCCAGCACCGCGCTCAGGGAGCCCGCCAGCGGGCCGAGGAGGATGGCGTAGAGCAGCACGAAGGAGTCGGAAAACGGGACGAACCCGGGCGCGCCTACGAACTGAGAGAAGGGGATGAGTCGGCCGAGAGCGTAGAAGGCCGCGAACATGGCCGAGTAGGCTACTAGCCTGTTCCTGGAGCTCCTGGCGGTAACCAATTCCTTCGGAAGACGGTCAAGCCGGCTTGATAAAAGCCTAATGCCGCAGCAGGGAGGGGTAGAAGTACTTCTTCTTCCTCTTGGCCTTCGCGCGGTCCCAGGTGGCCAGGATGGGCACGGCCCCGTTGGCCACCTCTATCGCGTCCGAGATTCCCGCCCCGGCCACGAATTCGTTGCTCTCCCGGTTGGCTAGGACAGCGCATACGGCGCCGGCGCGGGCGCCGTAGATGGAGGCCAGCGTGAAGAGGGTAGAGGACTCCATCTCGAAGTTGATTATGCCGGCGGCCTTCGCGTCATCCACTATGTGGGATGAGGCGTGCGTGGCGTAGCCCTTGAACCCGGGCCTCCCTTGGCCTAGGTAGAAGGAGTCGGTGCTGGCGGTGACGCCCAGGTGGTACCTCTTGCCGAGGCGTTCGGCCGACTCGACCAGGGCCTGGATGACTTCGTAGTTGGCCAGGGCGGGATATCCGGGCCAGACGTATTGGCTGGTGGTTCCCTCGAGGCGAGCGGAGCCGGTGCTTATCACGATGTCGCCGACGCTGACTTCCTTCCTCAGCGCCCCCGTGGACCCCACCCGGATGAAGGTGTCGGCTCCCACTCGGAGCAGCTCCTCGATGGCGATGGCAGCCGAGGGACCTCCGATTCCCGTCGAGGTACAGGAGATGGGCACCTCCTTGATGGAGCCGGTGTGGGTTACGTATTCCCTGTGTCTGGCGACCTCCCTGTGGGTGGTCCACCCGGCGGAGATGAGCGAGACGCGCCCCGGATCGCCCGGGAGGAGGACGTATCGGCCTACGTCTCCCGGCCGGCACTGGATGTGATACTGGACTCCAGCCGAGCCTTCGGGTTTGTTGGCTGAAAGGAGCTTCCTGGTCATCCTTCGCAAGACCCTTTCAGATGTATCTTGAAAGGCGACTTAAATGCTTCGCTACAGGCACGCAAGCTCGTTAGTCGGAATAGTTTTTTATACAGCCGGCCCAACGTTGTTTCGAGACAACATGATGGTCCCTGTGTCGATGTTCGACGACCTGACGCACCTGATGTCTGGGAACCTGGGGAGCATCCCTTCGCTAGCCGTGATGGCGATTCCACTGATAATCGGACTCATCCTAGGCTACATCGTCAAGCGGGTGCTCAAGATCGGCCTCATCCTGGTTGCCATTGCGCTCGTCGCCGCTTACTTCGGCTTCGTGAACCTGAGTGGAATGGCGAGCGAGGCTCAGGGGCTGGTGACCAAGTACGGACCGGTGGCCAACTCCTACATCTCTCTGTTCTTCGGGATCATCCCGCTGAGCATCGGGCTCGTCATCGGATTCCTCCTGGGCTTCATCTTCACCTAGGCTCGAACGCTGTCCCAATGTTCTTCTTAGGGCATCATACCCCAGCATGAGGCGAGCGGTGCGACTCCCTCGAGAGGGGACGATATTTACTCTATTGAGAATGAACACGGTAATAAGAGTATGTAAGTAAGGCTTATTAGCATATTAGAAGATGCTAATATCAGCGATAAGAGATATGGCTCAAATATCAGTCATGAAGACGGAGGCTAAGGTGGAGCAGCAGGATAGGCTACTCATCATCTTGTCGAAGGGGACGATGGACATGGTCTATCCGGCGCTCATGATTGCGCACCACCGGCGCTACGATGGGGAAGGAGGTCCACATGTTCTTCACGTTCTGGGGGATGGGTGCCATCAACAGGAAGACCTACGCGTCTTTGAAGGTCTCGCCCGTCGGCAACCCTGGCATGCCAATGCCCAACATCCTCGGCATGATTCCCGGGCATGACGGCCATGGCGACGAGCATGATGAAGGGCAAGATGAAGAAGGCAAAGGTGCCGTCGGTCCCCGATATGTTCAAGATGGCGAAGGAACTGGGCGTCAAGCTGCACGCCTGCTCGACGACCATGGAGGTCATGGGGATCAAGAAGGAGGACTTCATCGCGGAGATCGACGACATCGTGGGAGCCGCTACGATGCTGGAGCTGGGCGAAGGCGGCCAGATCATCTTCATCTAGGCGATGGAAATGTCGGTCGAAGGAACAAGGAAGGTCATCGATTCAAGAGGGAGTTTCTGCCCAGGGCCCATCACCGACCTGTTCAGGGCCTACAGAAACGCCCAGTTGGGTGACATCATAGAGCTCCTGGCCACCGATCCGGCTGCCAAGGCCGACGTAACGGCCTGGGCCAAGAAGAGCGGGAACGAGCTCGTCGACGTCGTCGACGAGAAGGACTACATCCGCCTGGTAGTGAAGATCACAAAGAAGGGAAGGTAAACGCCTTTGCAGAAGGTAGTCATCGTAGGCTCCGGGACTGGAGGTACTTTCACGGCGAACCTGCTGGCCAAGGCCCTCAAGAACCAGATCAAGGCGGGCCAGGCCTCGGTGGAGCTCGTGGGGGATAGCCTCCGCCATCCGTTCCAGCCAGCCAACCTGGACATAGCGTTCAAGGGAGCCTCGCCCGAGGGCCACGACAAGCCCGAAGCCGGGCTCTTGGTCAAGGGGGTCACCTTCCTGAACGACCCGGCGGACAGGATCGACCTAAACCGGAAGACCGTCACAACTCAAGGAGGAAAGGAGCTGGCATACGACTACCTCGTCATGGCCACCGGCGCCGTAGCCGACCCAGAGAAGCTGCCAGGCCTGAAGGAAGGCTCGTTGAACTTCCACACGGGGCCAAAGGATTCCGGGAAGATATGGGAGGCGCTGAAGTCGTTCAACGGCGGCAGGGTCGTCTTGGCCATAGCCGGGACGCCCCACAAATGCCCGCCATCTCCGAATGAAGCGGCATTCATGCTCGACGAGCTCTTCAGGAAGCGGGGCATCCGCGAGAAGACCGACATCAAGTTCCTCACTCCTTACCCCAGGGCGTATCCGGCGGAGAAGCTGTCCAAGGTCGTGGCGCCGCTGTTCGAAGAGAGAGGCATTGAAGTGGTGCCCTTCTTCAACGTGGATTCGGTGGACCCGGCGCAACGCAAGATTTACTCGCTGGAGGGGGAGTCCTACGCGTACGACCTGCTCATCGCCGTCCCGCCTCATCATGGGGCGGATGTGGTCATGAGGAGCGGAATAGGGGACCAGGATGGGTGGATACCAACCGACAAGGACACGATGCGAATCAAGGGGACCGACGGTGCATATGCCATCGGCGATGCCACGGACATACCCGTCTCCAAGTCGGGCGTGGTGGCGCACCTGCAGTCCATAGTGGTCGCAAGGAACATACTCTCCTCACTGGCCGGGTCGTCGCAGCTCCTAAGGTACAACGGAAGGATAAACTGCCCAATGGAGGTGGGCCACAGAAGAGCAATCTTCGTATCGGCGACCTACACGTCTCCGCCCAGCGACCAGAGCCCGTCGATGGTGAAGTTCCTGATGAAGAAGTCCTTCGGCATCCTCTACTGGAGGGCTCTCAACGGCAGTCTCGAGCCCATCTTCGACGTGTTCTTCGGGAAGACGAGGTTCCCATACGCCGAGGAGAAACAGCCAAAAGAGGCGGTAGCAATGGTGAAGACATCCTGAGGGCGCTGGAATTGACCGTGGGAGACAAGAAGAAGGCCGAAGAGGAGCTGTGCCGGCTGCAGGCAGAGTTCTGCAAGGGGATGGCCCACCCTAAGAGGATACTGATACTCAACGTCCTCAAGGAAGGAGAGAAGAGCGTCAGCGATCTGGCTGAGGCCACAGGCATCCCCCAGGCGAACCTCTCGCAGCACCTGAGCCTCCTGAGGCAGCTGGGCCTCCTCTACACCCGAAGGGAGGGGGCGAGCATCTACTATGCAATTGCCGACCAGAGGATAGTAGAAGCCTGCTCCCTCGTGCGAGAGGCCATAGGGGAGAGGCTACGCAGAGGCAGGCGCGTCCTCGAGGCCGCCAGCCAGATCCCGAAATAGGGATCCGGCCTAGGGCGAACGGTGCTCGTGGTAGTGCTCCACGGGCATCAGGGCTCCGCAGGCCCTCTGAACGACTTCGCTCAGCGAGGGGTGGATGTGCATGGAGTCGTTGATCAGGTCGAAGCTGCGGTCCTCGGTGTACATGGCGTTGATGAGCTCCTGGATCAGGATTGAAGCCTCGGGGCCGACTATGTGGGCGCCCAGCAGCTGACGGGTGGACCCATCGACGATTACCTTCACGAAGTAGTCCTTCGCGTTCATTGCCTCGCCCTTGGCCGTGTCCTCGTACCTGTAGAACCCGACGTAGATCCTTTCAGCACCTAGCTTGGCGACGGCCTCCTTCTCGCTCAAGCCCACCGCGGCCACTTCTGGATAGGTGAAGACGGCATGAGGGATGGCATGGTAGTCCGCCTTGGTTCGCTTCTTCAGGACAGCATTGTAGTAGACGACCTCGGACTCGTAGTTGGCGACGTGCTTGAAGAGGAACTTCCCGTCGGCATCTCCCATGGCCCAGACGTTGGGCTGAGACGTCTCCATGTATTCGTTCACCTCTATCCAGCCGTCCCTGGTGGTCCGTATGCCCGCCTTTTCGGGGTGGAGCATCTCGGTCAGGGGGCCCCTCCCCGCCGCCACGAGGATTTCATCGGCGTCGAAATGGACCCTCTCCTTCGTCTGCCTGTTCACCGCCAACAACCTCTTTCGGCCGTCCGGAGCCCTTTGGGCCTCAATCACTTCGCAATCCGTGACGATCTTGATGTGCTTCTCCAGGGCCTTCCGGATTACGGCGGAGACCTCTGGCTCCTCTTCAGGTAGGAACTGCTTGTTCCTGCCCACGATGGTGACCTCGGCTCCCATGCTCGAGAGGAAATGGCCGAACTCCGCTGCGATGTATCCACCTCCGACCACTGCTACGCTCTGAGGGAGGGACTTCAGCTCAAGGATGGAGTCGCTGGTGAGGTAGCCGACGCCCTCGAGGCCCTTGACCTTTGGGATGACCGTCTGGGAGCCGATACAAAGGAAGATGGTCTTGGCGGTGATCTCCTCCCTGCCGACCCTCATGGTGTAGGGGGCAGTGAATTCGGCCACTTCCTTGTAGTAATCTATGTTCTCGGATTGGTAGAGCCCGCGACGGATGGAGTCGATGTCGGTCCGGATGAGCCTCCTCATCCTCTCCATTACCTTGGCGAACTGCACCTCCTTCAGGTCAGCCACAACTCCGAGCTCCTCCGCCTCTTCGATCTTCCTGACGAGCTCGGCAGGGTATAGCAAGATCTTCGATGGTATGCAGCCTCTGGTTAGGCAGATGCCTCCAGGTGCATCCTTGTCAATGACGGCGACCCGCAGTTTCGGGTCCCTACTGATCATCGCGTCTACTATGCCCATCACGGAGCCGGTGCCGACCGCTATTACGTCGTAGCTCTTCAATGCGAATCGACGGCGGCGGAGGCGAATGAAAAGGCTATTGCCCAAAGCAGGGGCCGTCAGCAGTGAAGGGCTCGGGGCCGTCGGACATCGACCTACGAGATGTGTACTGAAGGTTTCATGTGCGGAGCATGCAGAAAGGCCGGAGACCCGGCTAGTGGAGACCGTTAATGATCCTGAAGGGCGCTCCGCCTCCGACGCCAGGGAGGAGCGCCCTTGAGAATGAAGTAGAGGAGGACGCCAGCAAGCCCGCCCAGAAGCAGCGGCAGGAGCGTGACCGCCTGAAGTAATGCCCCCTGGTGCGAAATTCCGGCAACGCTGCCGCCGAGTGAGCTGTTGACCTGATTGAGCGTTGAAACCAAGATATTCGAGGAGTTCGTAGCCGCGACCCCAGCGACCATTGTGTTGTTTATGGTCGTTTGAGAAGTTCCTGGCATCGCGAGGGGGGTAGATTCGCCCAGGATCGCTGGCGCCGCCACCACGATCAGCGCCGCTAGAAGGCCCACTGCGGCGCCAAACCCGAAACCCCTGCCCGCCATTGCTATTTCATCTGCCTCTAAACCAAGTTATTACTAACTATTAGAACGGCCTTTTGCTCCAAGTCCGCCAGGCTTCGTACCAGAAAGCGACCGCTCCCCCCACCATGCCCACGAATGTGTAAAGGTTGACCGAAGCGGGCGTCAGAATCAGGGAGGCAAGGGCTATGACGGTGAAGAAGGGCGCGTAGAATCCGAGGCGTGGAAGGGTCAGACCTCCTATGTTCGCGAACGATTGGAGGACTCCCACGTCCACCTTCTTGACCAAGACGTAGCGCCCGAAATTGTCTCTCTCGACAATGCCGAGGTCCACCAACTTCTCCATGTGATGAGAGGCGACGCTGGGGCTGGAGAACCCGAGCTCCCTCTGGACTTCCCGAATACCCACGGCGGGACCGTGTTTCAAGAGGTAAAGGTACAACTGAAAGGTCTTCCCTTTGAGCCCGTATTCAATCTCGTCCCGACCAGGCTCCTCCCCGGCCTTTGACATCAGCCATCCTTAGGCTGGTCTCGACTAAAAGTGTTGGCGACCGCCACCACCTCGGCCGAGGTGCGACAGCCCGTTCTAACTTCTGGACGCCGGTGTTCCCAAAGCTGGGACTATAATTCCATACGTGCTGACCACGTGCGATTGGAATGCCCAAGTTGCCCCGACTGAACGGAAAGGCGATCGTGGTTGTCGTCGTGATCATGGCTGTGGCCTTTGCGGTCACAGGTTTGGCCCTTCAGGGAGGTAACCTTTTGGCCCTGCCCGGCCTCGAGAACGGCTCACCGATGGCGGGGAGTGTCTCCGGCCTGGGCACAAATGGAGGTGGCTCTTCCAACGTCGAGCCGACGGCCAGCTCGTCGGCCCAAACCGCGACGTCCTCCACCATCGATCGAATCGTTGTGTTCACCGGCAGCGTTTCCCTGAACGTCACCAACAGCAGCATCGTGTTTGAAGAGGTCCAAAACGTGGCGCAGCTTGACGGGGGATACGTCACCGACTCCTCTATGGGACCCGAGCTCGAAAGCGGCTCCTCGATCCAGGCCACCGAAGTCGTCCGCGTGCCTGCCGAGATGTTCGACAAGGCCATGGCCGACCTGCAGCAGCTGGGGCAGGTGATTTCGGCCCAAACGAGCAGCAAGGACGTCACGGACAGTTACGTCAATCTCAACGCGAGCCTCCTGAGCTACGAAAAACTGCTCACTCAGTACGAGAGTTTCATGAACTTGACTACTAACGTGAATGATGCCCTGGCTGTCCAGGCGAAGGTAGAGTCCGTGCAGCAGACCATTGATTCGCTCACCGCCCAGATCCAAGAGATGTCCAACCAGGTCAGCTTAGCCACCATCACCGTCACATTGTCGCAGAACTATCAGGAGGTCACTCCCATGTCAAAGGAAGGCATCCTCAGTCAAGCTGCCGGTTTCGCCTGGGCCCTCGCAACGGCGGAAGGGAGCGGAGCGGCCTACTTCACACTCGGCCTCTCCCCCTCTCTGGGTGTGGTTGGTCCCACTGCTGGTCGCGATCAGGGTGCTGCAGAACAAGAGGGCAGGAACCAAGGCCGCAGCTTCCAAAACCGTCACCAGCGGGTGACCCTGTTGAGAGCGCCCCAAGAATGATTGTGAAGTAGGGTTTTATTGACAGTCTCGGCGCAGCGTCCGCCATGCCAAGCCCTCTCGCCTACGTCTTCTGGCATTGGCCCCGTCCTGAAGTGGCCGTGGGCACGTACGAGGCGGAGCTCTCCTCCTTCCTGAAGGCGTTGAACGACAAGAAGCCTCCGGGGTTCATAGAGGCCCTCAGCTTCCGTGTGGACAGCCTGCCCTGGAGCCCCCAGCGCAGCAGCCTGTACGAAGACTGGTACCTCGTCGAGGATTTCGGCGCGCTTGGCGCGCTGAACGACGCCGCCGTTGCGGGTGAGACGCGACCTCCCCATGACGCCATCGCCAAGGACTTCCTGAAAGGCACAGGAGGTGTGTTCAGGTCTATCCATGGAAGCCTCGCGCTCCGCGAGACTCGGTACGCGACGTGGATAGAGAAACCCATTGGGCCGTCCTACCAGTCCTATTACGATGAAGTGGCGAAGAGCCTAGGGGACAAGAGGACCGACCTGTGGCGGAGACAACTGGTCCTTGGCCCGTCGCCCCAGTTCTGCATCCACAGCCAGGAAGCTCTGCTGGCCCCGGCGGCCTTTCGACCGATCACTTCGAAGATGGAACTCGTCGGCTCGGGCAACGCAGAAAGTGCCCCCGCAGGAAGCATTTAGACGCCCTCTATGAACTCCAAAGCTCGTTCGTCAGGGGTCGGAGCACGCTCAATTTCTGACATGCCCGTACCGTCCGGTGGGGACTCAAGGTTGGCGCCGGGAGAGGGATTTGAACCCTCGAGGCCATTGCGGGCCACAGGCTTCCTGACCTGGGGGCTCCAGGCGTGGGCTTCACAGAGAAACTGCCCCCTACCAGGCTAGGGTACCCCGGCTCAACCTCTAGCTGAAAATCCGCGAGTTAAAAAAGGTGGCTCTGCGGGGCCTAGGGGGCTCCCTGGCCACGGCCGGCGGAGACGTCTTCCACCCTTTGGGGTAGGTGCCGGAGGGCATCACCACCCGCTCGACCACGCAGGCGACTCCCTTCTCTGCTTCGTAGATCTCGTCGAAGGACATCTTGGAGTTGGGCCAGGCGACCAGCTCGGCCTTCTGGGTGTAGACGGCCACCGGCTCGCCCCTTGCCAGGGCCTTCGAAGCCCTGGCGACGCCGGGGACAGTGAGGGTGGCTCCGTGGCAGATGGCGTCAACCGCCGAGTCCTTGACCACCACGGACTTCATGTGCGAAAGCGAGGCTTCGACGGGCCACACGCATCGCCTGAACAGACCTTCCTCGTTGCTTCTCCTTGTAGAGCGAGGTCGCAAGCGAAAGCTCGTGAAGCCTCACCAGGCCCTTCTCCTCGGTGAGGTCGCTCACCTTCGTCCTGCGAAGCTCGATCATCGAGGCACCAACGCCGAGGATCTCGCCCATGTCGTAGATGAGCTTCCTGACGTAAGTGCCGGCCTGGCATAGGACCCTGAGAAGCACCAGGTTCCCATCCCTTTCGACCTGTTCAAGCTCGTAGATGGTTCTGACCCTCCTGACACGCTTGACGCTCGAGCGCTCCGGTGGCTTCTGGTAGATGTCCCCTTCGAACTCGCTGATGACGGACTTCAGGTCGAACTCGCTCACCGGATTGTGTAGACGCATCACGGCGTAGTACTGCTTTGGCCCAAGGAGGAGAGTCGAAAGGGCCTTCGTGGCGTCCCCCAGGGCGATGGGGAGGAGACCCGTGGCGGGCGGATCAAGGGTGCCGCTGTGCCCTGCCCTGGCGGCGCCCAGCATCTGGCGGACCCAGGCCACCACCTGGCTGCTCGTCTGGCCCGCCGGCTTGTCGAGCGGTATAATGCAGAAGTTCAGCAGCTCGGGGATGGGTCGCTGGTCGGGGAAATGGCCGTATGCTCCCTCGGAGTCCTCTGCTACCAGCTCCAGCCGTTTGAAAATCGAATCCCTAAGAGCGCTCAACCGACGAACGACCTACCGCGGGAGCAGTTCGGCGTAAAGTTTCACCACGTCGCTCACCTTGTCGGCCTCGATGAGCTCGGTGTCGACCACGAGATGGAAGACCGAAAGATCCCTGTCAAACTCGTACCCGTAGAGCTTCCTGTAGAGCTCGGCGTTCTGGGTATCCCTGACGTTGACGACCTTGAGGGCCTCCCCGAAGGCGAGGTTGTCCCTCTTGGCCATCCTCTTTGCGCGAATCTCCTTGGAGCCCTTGAGCCAGACCTTGATGCCCTCCCTACAGGTCCACGGGAGGGCGTAGCTTGTTATCACGTACCCCCCCTTCTGGGCGAGCTTCTCGAGCCTCTTGTCCACCTCGAGGTCGTACTTGGGGTCTCGGCTTCTCTCCTGTAGGAACTTCCTCCCCGGAGGGGTGTCCCACCAGTCGTCGCCCCCTACCTCGTACCCCTTTTCGACGGCCAGCTCCTTCAGCAGGTCCCCTCCTGAGATGTACTTGAGAGGGAGCTTGGTGGCCAGAATCCTCGCGACGGTCGTCTTGCCCACCGCGGGCGGGCCCGAAAGAACTACGGTGTCCAAGTGCCAAAACCTACGGGTTGGTGCCCATGGCGCGGGCGATAACGAGGTTGGTGACGAGGGACACCACGAAGTACCACGTGATGAAGTTCATGAAGGCCAGGCTGCTGCTGGGGACCGTACGGCGACGACGTAGTTGAAGAAGTTGAACACGTAAGGCGAGACGGCGGTGTGAGTCGAGTACCCCACGACGATCCCGAGGAGAGTCAGGACGGCCAGGAGGGGGATCATGAAGTAGAGGCTCACCTTCATCCTGACGGTGGAAGTCTTGAGCATCTTCTCCTGGGCCACCCTCTGTTTCTTCTTCGCCTTGTCGATCCTGGAGGCGTCGCCCGACTTCATTGCCTCCCGGTATTCCTTCATGGCTTCGTTGGACTCGACCCGTACCAGCCTCTCCGCCTTGACGTCCACCTTCATCTTGGTGATGATGTTGGTGACCAGGCTCAGCACGATGGAGACGCCCAGCACCAGGAGAGTCACCGTCGGAATGCTCTGGAACCAAGCTGTCAATTATTAGCTCAACCTCTTGTCAAGGGCGCAGGTTAAGGGAACCCAGGAGGTCCTCGACTGCTTCGTTCGAACGGTTTTCCCTGTTATTAACTATTGTCATCGTAGCCCCCGTCGTGGCCGCGGCCACGACGAGGAACTCCCTTGAAAGGGCCTCTTCCTCGCTATGTCCGCTTCGGTCTCGGCGTCACGGCGTCGTGAGCCGTCCTTCATGCGACGGCCCAGTATCTCGCTTAACCGGTGCCTGGACCATGACCATCTGGGTAGGCATGAGGAGCTGCAGCACGTCCAAGGGCAAGCCGGGGAAGTATCCCTCCGTCGTCCTGATGAAGAAATGAGTGTCGACGAAGACCGTCTCGTTCTTCAGCTCGGAGATCTTCCGGGCGGCCTTGAGCTGAAGTCCTTCTGCTCGATACCGGAAGCTTCCTCATGTGGTCCCGGTCGGCGACGCCAATCTTCTTCGCTTCGTCGAACATGAAGGAGCCGAGAGTCACTACGACGGCGTCGTGGCCTCGCTTCTTCAGCTCCTCGACGGTCTGGGTGATGACTGTGGTCTTTCCCACGCCGGGGAGGCCACCGGCTACGATCCGACGCCTACCTCGGCAATGAGGCCACCCAGCCTGGGCATCAGGCTCTCGACTTGCTCCTTGAGCAGCATCTGGTAGTACTGCAGTATGATGTCTATCATCAGCAATAGGCCTATGCCTGAGCCGAACACCCCCAGGATGTCCGACAGACCCGGCCAGTAGCCCGACGATGATTCCACCTAGGACCGGTCACGGCGGGGATGTACTTCTGCAGGACGACCTTCACGGTTGAAGTGGTGCTCCTGAATCCGGGCACCTGCACCTGGGCGTCCAGGAGGCTCTTGGCGGCCTTGTCGGCCGACATGCCGCCCAGCTCCACCCAAAGCTTGGCGAAGAGGACGCTCATCAGCACCCAGAACGCGATGTATGTGAGAGCGGCGAACGGAGCTGCCGCGGCGGCCGAGATGGACGTGGGAGACATGTAGTAGAGCAGTAGCCGCCCTGAAGCTGCGGGCCAGTCTGGCCCAGCGTCGAGTTGGCCGGGAACGTAATAGGCAATGGCGTTGATGAAGCCGTTCGTTCCCAGCGCGTTGAACCGCGAGTACAGGAGAAGCGAGAAGAACTGGAAGTTGGCGACGAGGGCGCCCACCAGTATGACGGGGATGTTCGAGACGTAAAGGAGCTTGATGGGGTAGACGCCGGCGAAGCCCTTGTACTTCGTCGAAGTCACAGGGACTTCGATCCTGACTCCCTCCAGGTAGATATGACCAGAGGACGCCCACGGTGGCTACAGGGAGATCAGGCCGGGGTAGCTTCCCCTGTAGAGCAGCATCGAGAAGTCGCCACTGATGGTGGCGTTGATCAGGTAGGGGAAGAAGCCGTAGTAGACTGGGACTGGCGATGGGGCTGAAGAGATTCAACATGAACCTCAGGGCGACGCCGGCGCAGATGAAGAGCGAGATGCCGCTGCCTATGCCCCAGCCCTTCTGCACCATCTGGTCGAGCAAGAAGACCATTATGCTGGCCCCGATGAGCTGAATCATGACGATGATCGTCGTGTTCAGCGGCAGGTTGCTGCCCAGGTATCCGCTGAAGACGTAGAGGGCGGCCTCGCCGATGATGAAGATGAACGTGAAGACCTTGTTGAAGGCGGAGAAGACCGACCTGTCTTCGGGCTTCGAGAAGTCGAGGTGGATGAGCTCGGAGCCTACAAGCAACTGCGAGATGAGGCCAGCGGTGACTATGGGGCCGATGCCCAGCTCCATCAGCGAGCCCTCGGTGGAGGCGAAGATGACGCGGAGGGCCGTGGAGATGGTGCTCTGGCCGACGGTGGAATCCCATAAAGCGGGATCTCGGACATGACCAGGAACATGACGAGCGCGATGGCCGTCCAGATGAACTTCTCGTTCAGCGAAGGCTGACGCGTAGGCTTAGGGACTTCAGGGAGAATCGATGCCGCGCCCTTTATGGCGTCCCCGAGCGGCCAAGCTTCAGCTAAGCCTCCCGTATCTTCCCGCCCGCGCCTTCCAATTTGGCCTTGGCCTGCTTGGTGAACCGGGGCACGTTGACCAGATATGCGAGCACCAACGTCCCCGCTGCCCAAAAGCTTGTCGATGCCCAGCCTCGTCAGGTCCAGACGAGGTAGCCCTTCGACCTCTTCCACTTTCGTCTTCTCAGAGAGCTTCGAGTAGAGCGCGTCAAGGTCGCCGACGCTAATCCAGGTATACGTGTGGACAGTCGTGGGGTTCACGAAGCCGTGGACCCCGAAGTAGTCGGGGTCGTAGGTCGTGACCCAGCTCCACTTGTACTTGTGCAACCCGGCATGCCCCCTGCCGCCGGGATGCTTCCGGTGTTGGCTTATCTGGCCGTAGCCAACCGTCCTGGTGCCTCTCATCCTTCTATGCTTTCGCTGCCTGGTGGGCATTCAACACACACCTTATCGCCATATTCTTAAATCATTCGCTCCACGAGCTTCGGGAGCTCCGGGTTCTCCGAAAGCATGCCCCAGCCCCATAGTGCTTGTTGGTGCTCCTCCTGAATCCCTTGAGCGGCGGATGGAGCCTGAAGAAGGGTTTAAGACCTTCGAGATGTGCTGAGGTCGACCGAGCCGTCAGCTATCTTCCCCGCCAGTTCGCCAGATCTTTGAACCCCCTGGCCTTGAGCCATTCGGCGTCGATGCGCTTCGCTCCCTGGAGCTCTCCCCGGGCTCTTCAGCACGGTCTGCTATCACGCCCTGTCGACCGCGCTCCAGGCAACGAAAGCGCGCGGCCTTCCTCAGAAGGCCGATATAGTCGTCGGTGGAGGGGACGATGGTGGCCGCGTAGCGCCTCAGGAGGCCCAGCCTCTCGAAGGAGGCAGCCACATCGTGATACATGTTCACCGTGCCCCGCAGCCTGATAACCAAGAGTTGTGCCAATTACGATTCACCTAGACGTTCAGGAGCTTGTACATCCCCAGGAAGGCGTCATAGAGGGCGCTGCTGATGGAGCTCACGGTGCTGGTGTTGCCGAAGGTCTGCGTCCAGGCGTCCTTGATGCCCGCCAGGCCCAGGAGGTTCTTCAGCTTCTCACCGGCCACGAGGCCGAGGCCCCTGGGCCCCGGGATGATGACCACCGAGACGCTTCCGCTCTTCCCCTCTAGCCTGAAGGGTACGGAATGAGGCGTGCCGCAGCGGCATTCCCAACTCCCGCATCCCTGAACCACCGGCACGATGTTCAAGAGGGCCACGTCGGTGGCCTTCTCGATCGCCATGCGCATCTGGGGGGCCTTTGCGTGGCCCACGCCGAACCAGCCAGAGTCGTCGCCCACGGCCACTACAGCCCTGAACCTGGTCAGCTCCCCAGCGTCCGTCTGCTTCTGGACGATGCCGACCCCGACCACGAAGGTCTTGAGGTTGGGCAGGAGGGCGCGGACTATCTCGGCCTCCTTGATCCTCCATCCGTTTTCGAATATCTCCATCAGGGTCGCGACCTTTCCCTCGGCCACTTCCACGCCGAGCTTCGTCTTGGGCGTCCATGGAGCCTCGTCCCTGTCGTCCCGCGACCTCCTCTGGCCTCTCCCTCGATCGTAACTCATTTCTCTGCTTTCACCTTCAATATCCTAGACTTGACCGCCTCGAAGTGCTGCGGGAGCTCCTCGGGCTTGACGCCGGCCTTCAGAAGGCTTGAGAACCTGGCCTCGTAGGCCTCCGGGTCCTCCTCCTTGAGCTTGGCGGCGAACTCGGCCACATGCTTCCCCGAAATACGCTCCTCCTTGGGAAGTGACTCCTCGCCGACGGGGAGCTTGAAACCCGCGTCCACGATCCCCTTGACCGCGGCGGCCGTCCTGCCTCCGGAGTGGTATGCCCTTACGTTGGTGTAGAGGATGGCGTCCTTGACGCCCGCGGCCTGAGCCCTCGTGCCCAGCAGCAGGCCCGTGAGGTACGCCCCGGGGATGCTGCGACGCGAGGACTTCCAGCCGTGTCTATCGAGCTCCCTGGAGTTGACGGAGCGAGTACTTGTCCCCCTGAGGCGCGGGCTGATCATCTGAATCGCGGTGTTCTTCCCGGAGACGAAGACGTAGAGGAGGGGCCTCTTCGAGATGACCGCCTTCTTCCTCCTCCTGTAGTTGGTCTTGCCCTCCCTGCGCCTCCTGAAGAGCGTGATGTACTTAGCAGGCTTTACCAAATCCTATCACCTGGACCTCGACTCGGCTATCAGCTCTCTCATCCTTCTCATGGACCTGATCTCCCCGCCTTTCACTCGCTTGTAGAGTAGCTTAATCTGGTCCGGCGGAAGCTCTCCGCGGTGCTTGAGAAGTTTCAGATATCCCCTCAGCACCCGGACCTGCGCGACCCACTTGTCCTTCCTGGGCATGCGCGCGGTCTTGCTCCCCTTCTTCGAGCCGGCGCCCCTCCCCCTCAGCCTCTTCGTATCCTTCAGGGCGTTCTTCCTGGCCCGTGGATATCCCCTTGGTCTGCTCGGCCCATATCACGCCGCTGTGAATGAGGCGGCGGAGATCCTCCCGGGTGACGGCTTCTTCGACCCTGTCCAGCTGCTCCGGGTCGAACTTCACCCGGTTCAGGCCCACCTTCAGCAGGTCGGCGGACATCCTACGCTTGCTTGGGTTCAACCTTTCCTATCCTCCTAGGGTTCAGTATCTTCAGGCCCAGCTTCGAGGCCTTGTTCCGGATGGCGACCCTCTTCCTGGCGCCCACCGTCCTGGCTATCCTCAGGGCGTAGACCTTGCGGTCCACGCCATCGAGCTCGGCTTCGTTATGGACGAGCTTTTCAAACATGCCCGAGGGGTGAAGCCCTCGGGCAGCCTTGGGCGTCCTGTAGCCCACCTTGACCAGGGGTGGGAACCCTGCCTGCTGAAGCCTCATCTTGTTGTCGACGCCCTTCGGCTTTCGCCATGTGGGCTTCAGCTTGTCGTATCGCCAGCTCTCCTGGCGCACGAATTCGGGCCTGTGCGCGGCCACCTTGGCCCGCATCTCCAGCAGGTCCTTGACTTCCTTACGCTGGCTGTTTTCTTTCATAGATATACACTCCGTCCAGGAATATCCTGACGTCCTTTTCCTTGACCCTCGTGGCCGATTCGATGTTGGCCGCCGTCTGGCTGACCTCCTCTATGCTCGGCCCCACCACGATGACATCGTCTCCCTCCGGCGTTACCTTCGTCTGGGAGCCGATTATGTTGGCGATGCGGGGGAAACGTTCCCCATAGAAGTTCTCGATGTGAACCTCGGGCCCCTTGACCTTGATGGTGATGGGGAAGTGGGCGTAGGCGACCTTCAGCTTGTACTTGAAGCCCTGCGTCACGCCCTTGATCATGTTGTTCAAGTGGCTTTCGCAGGTGTTCAGGACAGCGTGGTCGCTCCGCCTCGAGCCGAACGTGGTGAACTCCACCTCCCGACCCGTGATCTTGACGCCGATGGGCACCTTCGAGAAGTCCCTGGAGACCTCGCCCCGGGGCCCCTTCACGGTCAGCAGGTTGCCGGAGAGCTTAGCAGTGACCCTCTCCGGCAGGGCCATCTTCATCGATTCCTTTTCCTTGTTGCCCAAAACTCCCATCTCCTAATAGACGTACCCCAGAAGGCGCCCTCCTAGGCCCTTCTGAACCGCATCGTTATGGTTCATTACACCCTGGCTCGTGGAAACCACCAGGATGCCTACGTTGACCGCCGGCAGGAACCGCCGTTCCCACTCGTAGTATGCGTCCGACTTCACAGGGTAGCGCGGCGTGATGACGCCGCACTTGTTGATCCTGCCCAAGAGCTGAATCCTCAGCTTGCCGGTTATTCCGTCATCGATGAACTCGAACTCCCCAATGTACTTGGACCTCTGCATCACTCTCAGGACCTCCTGAGCGAGCTTGGAGGCGGGGATGACCAGACACTCCTTCTTGTTGCGCAACTCGTTGTTGTACATGGTGGTGAAGAGGTTGGCGAGGACGTTGGTGGCTGGCAATCTATATCACTCGTATTTCTTGAACCCCATCTTGGGGGCAACCTCTCTGAAGCACTGCCTGCAAAGCATTAGACCGTACTTTTGGATCACTGGGCCGTACTGGCCGCACCTGCGGCAGGGCCGGGATCCCTTGCCGAACTTCCTCGGCTTCCCGTGTCGCTCCTTTGGCATCTCCTAATATCACCTAATCTCCACGCCGAACGCGGACTTCATGAAGGCCAAGGCTTCCTCCTTGGTCACCCTCTGCTCCCTCCCCGGACGGGCCTGGGCCCGCCTCCGCCTCCCTACCCGCAGGCCTTGCTTCTCAAGGGAGATGCAGACGTCCATCCCGAATATTCCGACCGTAGGGTCGTACTTGACGCCGGGGATGTCGATGTGCTCCTTTATGCCGAATGCGAGGTTGCCGAGGTCATCGAAGGACGACTCGGAAACCACATTCGACTTGGCCGCAAGGAGGTTCTTGAGGACCCCTAGGGCCTTCTCCTTCCTGATCGTGACGACCACCGCGATGGGTTCCCCCTTGTGGATGCCGAAGTCCCGAACAGTCTTCTTGGCCTTCCTCTGGCTGGGCTTCTGCTCGGTCAGCGTCTCCAGGACTTTGGAGGCCCTCTCCACCATTTCCCCTGACTTGCCCGGCGCGATGTTGAGGACGACCTTCGCAAGCGTAACCTTCGCCGCCGGGTTTACTCGACCTGCTCCGAGGCACTCGCCGACATCTATCACTCGGCCCTCCTGGGGATACTGACGACCGGAGCCTTGATGCCTACTGGCATTACAAAGTCCTTGGGGAGGATGACCTCTTCGTCGCCGATCGTGATGTAGACTCTGGGCTCGGCCGTAAGGCTCCCCTTCGAGACTTCCTTGATCTCCCCTACGAAGCCAAGCTTGGTCCCCCCGACGACGAGGCCGAGGGTGCCCTTCTTCATCGGGACTACGTCGACGATCTTGTTCGATGGCACCTCAACCAGCAGGGCGTCTCCCAACGAATACTTTGAACCGTCGTCAACCAGGAATGTCCTGCCGTCGTGGGTCCCAATCTGGATCTTGCCCTTCTTCACGGTGCTCTTGGACCTCACCTGGCAGAGCTTCTTGCCCTTCTCGTCGGCCGAGATGCTGAATGGGGCGACCAGGCGGCCCTTCTGGGGGAGCATGCGGTAGACTTCGCCGCCGGTCCCCAGTTCCACTACGTCCATGAGCCCGACAGGATGATGTATGCTGAGCCTCGGGACGCCGTCGATCTGCATCTTGCCGAGCTTGATGGCGTATTCAGCCTCCTTCTTGGAGCGGACCACCTTGAGTATGTCCCTAAGGAGGGTTATCGGGTCGTAGCTCGCCGCCTTGCTGTGAGGCCCCGCCTTCGTCGTGGTGACAAAGGCGAGCTTCTTCCTGGGGACGGCGTAGAACGAAGGCGCCGCCTGCCTCTTCACCATGGTTGAGCCGCCTTTACGAGCCATTATCTTCCACCTTACTTCTCCAAAGCCTTCCTGCGGAGCTTATCGTCGAGGTTCAGAGAGGTGACCATCACCTTCGAGGCGTTGATCTTGACCGGCACCGTGCCTCCCTTCAATTTCTCTCTGGTCACGCCTTCGATGTTGATCTGGCCGGACTTGGCGTAGGTCCTGGCAACCTTCCCCTCGATGCCCTTGAAATCCCCTCGCATTATCTTCACCGTGTCGCCCTTCCTGAGGGTGACGTGATCGAAGGAGTGCTTCTCCTTCAGGTCCTTGGACAGGGTCGACGACAGAGACTTGTTCCTAACGCGGATGGAGCTCGAATGCAGCAGGGTCCTCATCTTGCGAGGCTGGGACGACTTGTTATCCACTCTCAACACTCTCACACGATCATGGGGGCTACGTTAGCGATCCTAGCCCACCTCTCGGCTGCTTCTGAGGCGACGGGCCCCCTGATGTCCGTGCCCTTCAGTTCCCCTTCTGGGGTGATTATGACGGCGGCGTTGTCCTCGAAGGAAACCCGCGTGCCGCTAATCCTATTGATCGGGTACTTTTGCCTGACTATGACGGCCTGCATGATCTGCTTCTTCATTTCCGGCGGGCCTTTCTTCGCAACGACGGTTATGAGGTCCCCCACGCCCGCCGAGGGCAACCTTGACAGCCGTCCCTTGAACCCCGAGACCTGAACAACTCTCAGGGTCTTCGCGCCCGTGTTGTCGGCGCAGTTGATCACCGCGTTTACCGGGATGGCCCTGGTGATGTAGGGCTTGAACTCCTCAATGCCCTTCGCCGAAACCGCTCTTGACTTGGTGGACAGCTCTATACACCAGCCTTACCCACGACTATGAAAGAGACCGTCTTCGATATCGGCCTACACTCGGCGGCGACGACCTCTTCTCCTTCCTTGATCGAGATGCAGGAGGGGACATGGGCATGAACCCGACTCCTCCTCTTCTCGTAACGCCTGTACTTCTTGACGTAGTGATAGTACTCCCTCTGGATGACGGCCAGCCCCTTGACCTTCAGGCTGACAGCCCGCCCTTCGAGCACCTTCCCACGGACCGAAATCGTGCCGTGCCACGGACAGAATTCGTCTTCACAGGTCTTGGTCGGGGCCTTTATTCCCTGAATCCCAATGTTCCTCATCATTTCACCAACCTATCGAAAAAGCGGCCAACCAGGAGATCGCCAGAGACGACAAAAGAGCGGTTCACAAGAAACGTGTTCGGGGACTTCGGCACAAGGCGCGTCTCGCCATTCGACGAGAGCCAGAGCATGTTCTTGGATTCATGGATGAGGGTTCCCTTGAGGCCACCATACTGTGGCTGGCCATCCACCACTTCTATGCTGCTCCCTAGGCAGCACGTACCGCTGGGCGAGCTCGATGGCGTTCATTCCTGGGCACCTTTCTTTTCTGTCAGGATCGTTTCGATCCTGGCCACATTCCTCTTGAGCGTCTTGATCTTGCCGGACTCCTTGGCTATGGTGCCGCGCGAGGACAGGGTCCTGAGCCTCAACAGTTCCCTCCTGTATTCGGCCAACCTACCTGTCATGTCCTCGTCCTTGAGGTCCCGGAGCTCCTTCATCTTACGAGTTGGCATTGCTGGTTACCTCTTGCTTCGGAGTCTCGGCTGGCGTAGTTTCCTTGGCCTGCGGCTTGATAGTCTCGTAGTCGGGCATGACGGCGTCCTTGTAGGCGATGCTGACCTGTATGCCGTAGAGGCCCATCTTCAGGAGGACGTCGGTGACCGCCTTGGACACAATGAGCTCCGTCATCTGCCCGCTCTTGGGAACCACTCCCTGAATGTGGCGCTCGAAGTGGGCCCGTTCGCTGCGCAGCTTACCCCTTACGGTTATCTCGCACCCCATGGCACCGGCCCTCATGACGCTGGACAGGGCGACGAGGGTGGCCCTCCTGAAAGCCATGCCCCTCTGTGCCATCGAAGCGATGCGGGCGGCGACGATGCGAGGGTTAAGGTCCGGGTTGGGGACCTCGACCACGTTTATGCTAAGGTTCTCAAGTTTGAACCGATTGGAGAGATCATCGGTGAGGTCCCTTATCCCCATCCCCTTTCTCCCTATGACGAGCCCGGGTTTGACGACCGAGACGTTGAGCCTGAATCCCAAGGGGAGCTTCTCCATCTCCATTCCGGCATAGCCGGCCTCGGCGAGCTTCTTCTCCAGGAACTCGTCTATCTCCGCATATGAGTACGACTTCTTCAGAATCAGGTTTGTAGTTACCAAATCCTAAGGCACCTCGACCCCGACCAGCTCTATGTGAACGAGCACCTTCATGCTCGGGCTGGATCTCCCGAAGGCGCGCGGAGTGAATCCGGGGAGCTTGCGGCCGCCATAGGCAGCGGCGTGGAGGATCTTGACCCGGTCAGGGTTAAGGCCCTTGAATTCTGCGTTGCTCTGGAGGTTCTCCAGGGTCTTCAGGACCTCGCCGGCCGACTTCTCCGGGTATCCGCCGGCAGGGAATCCCTGGAGCTCGCTCCTGTGACCGCTCTTTAACTTGAACCGCCTGAACGCTACAGGCCTCTTCAGCGCCACGACGTCCTCTAGAAAGGCTCGGGCCTCGGGCAATGTCAGGCCCACGATGGACCTGCAAACCTCCCTAGCGGTCTTAGGGCTGACGTCCGCTTCTCTGCTGCTAGCCCTGACTTGGACCGCAGGGTTATACCCGGTGTATGAATACCCGAATTGCGGCAACGATACGCACCGCGCGTATAAGTCGCCTCTGCAGTAGTAGATAAATACTTTCCGATAGGTGATTGCGTGAAATAAACTACAATGAGGCCGCCGCTAGGCTCAGCACCGCCAGGGTCGCCAAGAGGGCCTCCTCCGTCCTGACCGTCTCCGTCTGCTGGTTGGGGATGGTGTTGACCATGAAGTCGAACTTGGCGTCAATGAGGGCCTTGGGGAACATCTCATAGAGACCTCTCTTTGGGGCGCCGAAGACCGCCAGCTTCTTCCCGCCCTTCTGTAGGGCGGAGGAGAGCTCCTTCCACACTCCCTGAAGGGGGACGCCCTTTCTGCTGGTCCCCACCACGACTCCGACGCGACCGTCGTCGAGCAGATCTCTCAGGTCCTTCTGCCTTTTCACTTCAAACCCCCAGTAGCCCTGCACCTTGCTCCTGTCCACCTGCTCGCAGCTCAGCTCCCTGCCGTTCCTGTGAATCATCACGGTGGCCCTCGCGCCTGGCCGCGCCGGACCTTCGAAGGGAATCGGCGCCTCCACCCCCACGTCGGCCGAAGGCAAACCTTTCGAATACTCCACCACGGCTTCCCTGAACTCACCGTCTACAAGCCCTCCCATGCCGACGTTGGACTTGTGGGACGGAATCCGGAGGGGGGGAAGGAGGCCAGCGAACGACAGCCGTGGCTTGATGGGGTAGAGCTTCTTCCTCAGGTACTGTGGGGTCTCGATGTATCTGAGGATCTCCTCGATGAGAGACGAGTCGTCGACGTTCTGCTCGACCGGGTCGGTGTAGATGATGACCTTTTCGACTCCATAGATGCCCACCGACCGCGCCACGGTCCCTAGCTTGACCGTCTTATCCCTGAGGTCGCGGTCCTCCATCAGCAGGGAGCTGGGGAGGGCGACCCAGGTGCCAGATCCGCCGGTGGACATCGCCATCGAGGCGGGGAAACAAACTAATAAGAATGCCACTTAAGAGTCAGGGCTAGGTTGGACAGGACGGGTGATGGGCCTTGAGCGGTGACCGAGATCCGGAGGTTGACATCCTGATGAGGAAGAAGTTCCTGGAGCTCAGGCGCCGGGCCGCAGAGAAGGCCAAGCCCAAGCCACAGACGAAGGACCCCAGGGCCGTGTTCCTCTCCATCCTCTACGACAGGGGCGACGAAGTCCTGACCGCGGCAGAGAGGCAGTATCCACAAGAAACCAAGATGATAGTGGAGAAGATCGCCGACCTGATAGAGAAGGGCAAGCTCCAGGAGAAGATCTCCGGGGGGGCACTCCTCTGGCTCTTCCGGCAGTTCGGCCTGAGGGTCCATATTGAGACGACCATCAGGATCCAGCAGGACGGGAAAATGGTCTCGGTGGCCGACAAACTGAAACAGGAAACGGATTAGGCTTCTACTTCAGAGGCACGTAGAGCGAGCTGCGGCTGGCCCCGATTCCTGGGGTGCCGTGGACGACCTTCCTAATGGGCATGGCGTACTCACCGAGATAGTGACCGATCATTTCGGGCCTCACTTCCACCGGGGCGAACTCCTTGCCAGTGTACACGCTGATGGTGATGCCCACCATGAACGGAAGGATGATCATGTCCCTGGCGTGGGTCTTGATGGCCTTCCCATCATGAGCGGAGGCCCGCACCCTTTCGATGAGACGCTTCTTCTCGTGACTCAGCTCCCTGTTGAGGGTGCGGCGTGCCCTGGAGGGCAGAAGAGCCAGGACTTGCTCCAACGGCATCTCCTGAAGCTCTTCCGGCGAAAAGCCCCTGTACCTGAACTCCTTCGGCAAGTTACTGTCTCACCAATCTCCCATTCTATTTATCATTTGCGGACCGTCGACTCCACCCTCGCCTGCCTTCCGCGGCCCGTCCTCCTCGGAGCTATGTGGCCCACCTTTCGTCCTGGCGGAGCGTTACGTGAAGTGGAAGTGGACTTCCCGGGGTGCTGGTGACGGCCGCCTCCGAACGGATGATGGACGACCGCCATGGCGATCCCCCTCATCGTTGGGTACTTCTTGTTGCGGGCCATTTGGTGGTAGAACCTATTTCCAGCGGTGAGGAAGGGCTTCTCGCCCCTTCCGCCACCGGCTACCACCCCTATTGTGGCCCTGCAGTCGGAGTCTAGCTCGACGCTCTTTCTCGAAGGGAACCGCACGATGGTGGTGGGTCCGGTCTGCGAGAAGACTATGGCCGAGGTCCCGGCTGTGCGCACAAGCTTGCCTCCGTCGCCGAACCTTCTCTCTATGTTGCTGACCGCCGTCCCTTCAAGGATCTTCCCCAAGGGAAGCACCGACCCGTCGTCCTGGTTCGCGCCGCTGCCCACGGCTACCGATGTTCCAACGTGCATACCGGTGACCGCCGGAAGGTATCTCACCAGGCCGTCCTCGAACTGTATCTTCGCTACTGGGGCCGTCCTCCCCCTTCATGGAGGATGTCCCTGACGGTGCCCGTCTTGAGCACCGAGAGCTCATAAATGGGATATCCCACCGGGGAGATCTTCCCCCGTCTTGGGGGCCCTCCATTGAAGGCCCGCCTTCCCTCTGCGCCTTACTACATGCCGCTTTCCCATCTTAGTTCACCTAGAGGACTCCCAGCTTCGATGCGAGCTCGGCGGCCGGAGTCTCCTTCGAGAGTCGCACGAATGCCTCCTTCCCTGTGCTGATGGTCATCAGGTTGACCTTTTCGACCTTGACGCCGTAAATCGTTTCGATGGCTTCCGTCACCGTTGCCTTGGTGGCGTCTCGGCTGACCATGAAGACCATCTTGTTCTCCTGCTCAATGAGCCGGAATGTCTTCTCCGTCACATACGGCATCTTGATTATTGAGAAGGCCTTCTCAAGCTGCACTTACCATTACCTCCTCGAACCTCTTGGACAAAGAGTCCAAAGCGGACTGTGTCCATACGGTCAAGCGGCCGGCCTTCCCTCCCGGAGCCAAGTCCAGGATGCTGAGGTCCTCCACCTTCACGACGTCGACGCCAGGAAAGCCGTTGGCTGCCTTGCCGACAGACTTCGCATCGGCCACCACCAGAAGGGGCCCCTTGCCGGTTCTTGTGGGCCCTGCCCCTCCAGCCCTGCTTGCCGGCCCTCGTCTTCCTCCTGGAGGCCCTCTCGATGTCCTTCAGGAGCCCCATCTTTTCGAAGAACTCCCTGAGTTCGGCTGCCTTCAAGACTTCCTGCAGCTTGTCGTCGACGACCAGAGGCACGGATGGCGGGACCCCCGAAGTGGCGTGACCCCTCCCCGAGACCATCTCGGCAGAGGACGTCGCCGCTATGGCCGACTTCAAGGCCATAATCCGCTCCTTCTTGTTGATTAGCTTGTAGACCACCTTCTCAGCTTTCGGTGGGCTGATTATCCTGCCCTTAACGACGCTGCCGACACCTGCAACCTGTCCTGCGCGGGGTTCTTCTCGCCCTTTCACCCTCGCGCCCCTGGCGACGCCATGTCCCGTGTTCCAGGACATGGCGCTTGTCCTTTCGCCAGCGATGGGGAGGTTCCCTTGGGCTGGATCTTGTGGGTGAACATTATCCAGAATGCCCGATTGATGAGCCTCTCGTTTACCGGGGTTCCGAAGACGGCGAGGGTAGCTCCAACGATATCGACGGAATTGCCTTCCAGGTCGAGAACGGAGGCCTTCAATGAGAAGCGCCTCCCTTGAGGCTTGGAACTAATGAAGAGGACGGTGGGCGCCTTCCCCTTGCCATATTCGCTTCGCAGGGGGAGACGGACGACCGCGGGCCGACTGTATGGGTCCCGGCACGGAGCCCTTGACAACAAGGTAGTCGCCCCGAACAGGCCAAATGGGGGAAACCCCCTCTGGGGTGATCGGGTTGGAGGATTCCGACCCACCAGCAGACTCTCTTGTTGTATTCGACGCGCTGGTGGTATCCCATCTGGCCCGCCCTGGCGACCGTGTACATGACGCCGTGTGGGTGCCAGGGGCTGAGGACGCCGACGGCTCTGATGCTCTTCCTGAGACTTATGCTGCTTGCGTTTGATTCCCATCCTGGTGACAGGGCCTTCGAAGCCCTTGCCCTTCGAGACCGCGGCTACGTCCAGCATGCTGCCAGGCTCGACGTTGCCTGTCAGCGGAGATGGTCTTGCCCAAGAGGTCCTTGACGAAGGAGAGCTGCGCCTCGGGTTTGCCCCCAGTAACGGCGACCTCCATCCTCAAGGGCGTCTTCTGAGACAACCCGACATCGTTGGGGGTGACCGCCACGAGCGCGTAGACCTCCTTTAGCTTGTCCTTCACGTTCAGAAGGGATTTCAACTGATCATCGGCTGAGGGCTTCGACTTTGCGTTCTTGAAAAGCGGGTCCCCGTAGTCGTAAACGTCAGCTAGAACGTTGTACGCCCCGTCGCCATATTCGTATGCCCTGATCCCGTAGACCTTCATGGGCGACGGCCATCACGGTGGCGGCGTTGAACAGGGGTTTCCCGAAGTTGACGGTCTTCTCCCTGTCATCGGCCGTTATCACACTGGACCATCCCAGCCTTGAATACGAAGTAACCTGCGAGGACGGGCTTCTCGATGTTCAGTTGGGCCCATGTCCTCATCCTCGGCACGTGAGTCTCAGCGCGTGACCTTGGGAAGAAGGCTAAAGACCCTCTCCTTGGCGCGCTATGCTTCCTATGTCCCATAAAGCCTACGCTTCCGCAGACCAAGACCAAATAGTAATGTAATAAAAGCTTTCCCCCAGGCCTTGGCCGAGAAAGGTTTAATCTCGACGCGCCGTTCGAAGGTCCAGAACTTGAGCTCCGGTGAGGACACGACGGTAGCCAACATAGTTAGGCTCGCCAGTTGCCTGAAGACCGAGTCGAGGGTCAGGATGATGCTAGCCCTGCGCAGGGGCGCCAGCAGGCCCTTGGACGTAGTCAAGCAGAGCGGAGAGAACCCTTCCACCCTCTACCGGATAGTCGACGAGATGATAGAGGCGGGGGTAGTGGTGAGGACCGAGCCCTCACAGGGGGAGGTGCACTGGGTGCTCACCGCCCTGGGGACGAAGCTGCTAGGCTCCTTCGAAGGCGTGATCTCCCCAGAGGAGTCTCGTCCTAAGGCCGTAAGTCGCCACCCTCTCTGGGTTCACCTAGTCATGCCAGCGATCGTCGTCGTGGTCTCGGGCGCCCAGGCCGCACGCCTTTCGCAGCCGGGATACATCGCTGGCGGGTTGATCATAGCCCTCTTGGCGTACCTGGCGACCCGCCGACTGTTGAAGTGACGGTCTTGCAAGTCCGGTAGTGCGTGTTCGAGACTACCCGAGACTAAATGCGGAGGCCGCGACGTCAGGCGGCAATGTCGACAAGGACAGTTGTAGGGTATGAAACAGCGACGGCAGCTTCGGTGGAGCTCACCGACTCCGACATCGAGGGATGGATACTCGTGGAGTCGGCGGAGGAGACCATTCCGCGCCTGATGGCGGGAGGGTGCGCCTCCGACAGCGCCCTGCTTCTCGACTTCAGCGGAAGGCTGTCAAGACGAGTGGCAGGGTTCGATCGACTGGAGGCCGGCGAGGCGTCGCAGTACGCCTTCAGCTCCGGCGAGGATTCAGAGAAGTTCTCTGAGCTCCTGGCCAGAGGGCTGACGGCGGGGCTGAACCTGAACGAGGAGGAGCACATCGCCTTGCTGGCGGCCACTAGGACGTACTACTCCAACGCCGAGGCGGGTGGCGTCATCTCGATCTCGTCGATGCTGCCAGAGAAGTCCAGGCAACTGGAGCTCCTCAAGGCAAAACTCGACGAGCTGACCCTGATACCGCCCACGTTCGGTCCCGGGAAGGCGCCGCCGGCAAAGGTGGAAGTCGGCCTTGGAGAGATGGGCGGCAGGTACGCCCGGAGGGCCCTCGCCTACGTCTTGGTGGCGAAGTACGTCAGCGAGCACCCTGGTGCCGTCGTCATCGTGAGCGCCTTTGACGAGATGCTCCCGGAGATGCAGACAAGGTCCATGAAGTATCCGTCGGAGATGGCAGCTTCGTTGCTGTGGACCCTCAAGGGGACCGGCATGAGGCTGCTGGCCCAGAGCAAGAGGGCTCTCCCTCCCGACATCGAAGGGATCTTCCAGACCCGCTTCGTGGAAGGGGATGGACGCGTGCGATTGAAGAGGTCCGGCGCCGATTGGAAGGAGGTGTACCTCGTGAACGATTGTGGTGGGAGTCGCCCAGCGGGGGGTGGCCTCATCGGCGACGGCGACTCCGAAGATGGGGCGGCTGAGAAGACGGTCCTGTCCACCGTGGCCACCTACTCCAACGTCACCTATGCCGGACTGGTCTCCTTCCTCAAGGGGAGAATGGAAGAGACTAGAATACAGCAGGCGATGGATCGCCTGATGCGAGGGGGACGCCTGGAGATGAAGACGGGCCAAGGCGGATCGCACTTCATCGTAATCACCGACTCCGGGAGGTCGCTACTTTCCCTTCTGGAGGATGGGTCGGAATGAGCGGCCAAGCGAGCACCGGCTCCGCGGACCTGGACTTGATGCTGGACGGAGGGCTGCCAGCGGCCTCCCTCGTGCAGCTCTTTGGATTGAAGGCGCTGGGCAAGTCCATCCTCTCCTTCCAGACGGCCGTCAAGAACTTCTCTCAGGGGAGGAGCTCAATCATCGTCGACACGGAGCTAGGCTACATGAACAACATAGTGCCCCACTGGCTCGAGCCCCTGGGCAAGAGGTTCGGCTGCAAGCCACGGGTGGAGAGGGTGGAGGTGAAGAGGACGTTCGACGACGCCAAGAAGAAGAAGGCGTCCGACGCCTACCTAAGAGAAGCGTTCGCCAGCGCCCTCAGGCAGGTGCAGGTCCTCCCCTCCGACCAGGAGCTTACCGAGGCCATCAACATCTTCGCGCCGAACATCCAGCTCGCCACGGAGAAGCCCGACGGGCCCTCCATCTACGTGGTGGAGGCACCGGGCTTGGTGGACCTCCTGGCGATACACGGGCTGAGGGTGGAGATAATCGTGAGCGAAGGGGGAAGGGTGGAGGTGAGGCTCCAGCCGCACGGGTTCACCGACCCCCGGTTCTCGCCCTTGAGCAGGCTCGCGGCGGAGAGGAAGGCCTCGTTCGTCGTATACGATAGCATCTCCGCTCCGATGAAGGCGGTCTTCGCCGGGACCCAGGACCTCCCGGCTCGCTCGTCCTCCCTGGCGCTCCTCTTGGGACAGGTCCAGAGGATATGCAACTCCATGGGGCTGTCGGTGCTTGCGGTGAACCATATCACGGTTCATCCCATCAACCCGGCCTGGTCTCATCCCTACGGAGGCCTGATCGTCGGGTACGACTTCAAGTACGTCTTCCACTTGGAAAAGGCCCCCAGCGATTCGAAGCTCGACGAATTGCCCCTGTCGAATCCGGAGGCCAAGGGGAAGGGCAACAGGCTCGTCTGGGCCTACCGCCATCCGAGGCTGGAGGAATACGGCTCGGCCTGCCTGCTGAAGCTGGACGAGCATGGGTTCGCCTAGGTCGAGGGGTCTTGTTCTTCGTCAAGGCCGCGAAGGTCGTCGGGGTCCTGCTCCTGGACCTCTTCCTCTACATGGCCGTGCTCTCCCTCTCTCTGAAATTCGGGCCGGGGGGGTTGGGGCCACGCCTGTGCCAGTTGGGAGCGGCCGTGGCGCTCCCCCTGGCGCTCACGTATCGGGCGTTGTGGAGGGAGAGGAGGAAGGGCATCTTCCGCCGACCTCTGGCCGGGATGGCGCTGGCGGGACTCCTCACTCCCTCGCTGCTGGCCCCATGCCTATGGTTTCGCTGGCGGTCGCCGCCATGTCGGCGACGGCACCCTACTACGTCCCCAGCCGCCTCCCCCGGCTGACCAAGGCTATCCTGAGGTCCGCCGGGCGCACGCAGGAAGGGCGCGCCCTCAGCGTGAAGCATGACCTCGTGCTGCTCAAGGTGCATGTATGCTACTTCCGCTGGTGGGGACCTAGCCCGCTGGGGCGGAAGCTGAGGGTCGTGAGGACGGGCGGACAGGAGTACCTCAAGCTCCGGTCGCTCGGATTGTCTGACGCAGGGTGCAGGAGGAAGGCCCTGGAGATGGCCCGCTCCGTCGCCAAGGCAGGGCCAGGGATCGTCGTCCCGGCGACGGCCGCCGAGGTGGCATGCCTTGAGTCGGGATCGGAGCCTGACGAATCGGTCATCAGGGCTGCACAGCTGGAGAAGGGGGCGCTTTCGGGCCTTCTTGTGGCTTCGCGGAGGCCATTGAGCTGCGCCCTGAGGGGACGCTGGCGGTCGGGGGCCGGGCCGCCGACGTGATCATCAGGCGCCTGGAGGACGCCTGCAGCGTCAAGGTCCTGTCAGGGAGGCCTGTGACGATGGAGAATCAGAGGCTGAGAGACCTTCTTGACCTCTACGGCATGGTCGTGGCTGGGTAACCATTTCAAGTGGGCCGGGAGATTTGGACTCCTGACCTTCTGATTATCAGTCAGACGTTCCAGCCGTGGACTCCACGGTCTCTGACCAAGCTGAGCTACCGGCCCAATCCTTCGTTCTTTGGTTTCCTGAAGGCCATGTTATAAGAGCTACGGTCTCGGTTCGTAGAAGGAAGAGGCCTGTGCCAACTCTTTTTAAGACGTTAAGGAGGAGCATGGGTCGCCGGGCTGGTAGTTCAGTGGTAGTAACGCCCGCTTTGCAGGCGGGAGGTCGCGGGAGGCCTACAATGGCCCGCGAATTCAATTCCCGCCCAGTCCATCCATAACTTCGCCCGGCGTCTATATGGGTCACCGAGCGGAGGCGCCGCGGTCGCTCGTCGCTTCGGCGACGCTGATCCGTTCGGAGGGCTTCACCCGAGGTTTCTTGTAGAACGGTTGGCGCTGCCACACGGTCCTCATGAACTGAGCCGCGATGTCTTGGTCGGAGCCTCCCCCCCTCATCAGGGTCAGGAAGTCGATGGTTCCGTCCTTGCGCAGCAGGCAGGACTTGAACCTGCCGTCATGCGTAATCCGTATCCTGTTGTCGGCCATGCAGAAGTCGACGTTGTGTATGGGCCTGACGATCTCGACCTTGACCCCGTTCCACAGGGTGTACTGTGGGCGCCTCTGGAGATCGCGTATGAATGTGGAAGTGGCCCTTTCCTTCAGATGGGCTTCGACCAGGCCGAGGTCATAGTGGTATTTCCTGTAGAACTCCAGGTCCACGGGGACCAGCTCGATGAGCTGGACTATGACCCTGTCGGCACCTCCCATGGACTTGGCGTAGTCTATGATGTCCCAGAGTTCGTCGTCGTTGTAGCCCTTGAGCAACACGGTGTTGAGCTTGACCGGGGTGAGGCCGCAATCGACGGCCCTGGATATCGCGCTGAGGGTCTCATCTTACCGCTGGCTGGACGTGATCCACTTGAAGCGCTCCTCCTTGAGGCTGTGGAGGCTTATGTTCAAGCGTTTCAGACCCGCCTCCTTCAGTGAAGCTGCGAGCACCTCGATCCTCGTGCCGTTGGTGGTCATTCCTAGGTCGTGAGGGTGGAGGGAGCCGATTTCGCGCACAATGTCGACGATGTCGGGCCTGACCATGGGCTCGCCGCCGGTGAGCTTGACCTTCCTCACCCCGAACTCTATGAGGATCCTCATGACGCGGCCGATCTCCTGAGGCGTCATCAGGGTTTCGGCCCTGCCTTCAAAGCCCTCGTTGTGGCAGAAGACGCAGTCGAAGTTGCACTCCGGCGTGACCGCTATCCTGACTGCCGAAACCGGCCTCCCGTAGCGGTCGACTAGGACCAAGCGCCATCGCCTTCTGTTCTACTAATCCGCTAATCTGGATCCCGCGCTCAGAGGCGCCTCTATGACAGAGAGCCCTTGACTTCGGCCCGGACCTCTTCGTCGGTCTTCCCGGCCGTCGAAATCCCCAGCTCCTTCGCGGCGTTGAGGAGCTTGTCGTGGTCCGTAGGTGCCGGGGCAGGCTGGCCGGCCTGGGCCCTCAGCTTCTCGACCTCCATCTCAGCCTCGACCTTCCCCTTCTGGAACTCGCCTTGAGCCCGGCCAGAGACTTCGCCAGGTCGGGTATCTTGTTGGCTCCGAAGATCAGCACCACGACTATTACGATGACGATGAGCCACTCCGAACCCTGGAGGAGCAGCGGGAGCATCATAGCAGATTGCGAAATCCAAAGCTGCTTTTCTCCTTTTAAGGATAACGCCGGCGATGGCAAGGCTCAAGGGTTGTTCAGGGGATTAAGCCTCGTGGGTGCGCCCCAATGAGCCTCCAACCTTGGGGCTTGTTTAATACGGCCTGGTGGCGAAGGCGCAAGCGTGAAGACGATCTTCGTCGTAGGGACGAAGAACTCGGGCAAGACGACTTTGGTCGAATTCATCATCAAGAGGCTCTCGGACCAGGGATGGAAGGTGGCAGCATTGAAACACGTCCATCATGAATTCACGCTGGACGGCCAGGGGAAGGACACGTTCAGGATGAGGAGCGCCGGCGCCAAGGAGGTGGTCAGCTTCTCACCGTCGGAGATAGCCGTCCTCCGCGCCCCGGGTAACACCGAGGAGGAATTCAGGAAGCTTTCGAGAGACCTGGAGGAGGGAGGATATGACTACCTCGTGATCGAAGGGTTCAAGACCTTCCGGGGGATTTCCATCAGCCTTCAGAATACTCACCTGCAAGACCGAAGAGGAGCTGACCTCCCTCGTCCCCGCCATGATCCCCGACCTTGAATGCATAAGCGGGATCGCGGCGTCATCGCTGAAGGCCCGGGAATTCGACGGCGTCCCGGTGATGAAGTTTCCTGAGAGTGGCCTGGAGCTGCTTGAAATGCTGTCCGGCGGCGAGCGAAGGTCCTAGGGCTCAGGAAGCCTTTTGCCTGTTGATGTCGTCGATGAAGTCCTGGACGGTCTTCAGGTCCTCTTCGACGAACCCGGCGGCGATGAGGCCCACTCCCTTGTAGAGCAGGGACTTCCATGCTTGGAGATGTCGCCCGAAAGGAGGCCTATCCACTTGCCCAGGTGGTTCTTCAGGAACCTCTGTTGCACCTTGAGCAGCTCCAAGGCCTTTGCGGCGTCGTGCGACTTGGCGGCCGTGATGGTTTCTTTTGAGAGGTATGACATGAACTGCAGCTCGACGGCAGCGTGGTCGTCGGGTTCATTGAAGCCGACCGCCTTGTCCAGCCCCAGCGATTTGTAGGCTTCGGTGACCTGCTCCCTCTTCTTGTGCTTGGCGGACTGGGCACCCCGGGGTATATGCCGACTCGGATGGGTGAGTCGACTTGGGCCAAGCGCCTTGGAATAGTCCAGCGAACTCGATGGCGAGCCTCTTCTGGACTTCCTTCCTGGAATCCTTCCGGGACTCCTTCAGAAACAGGTTGAGGTCCTCCAGGCCGGCGTTGAGCTTCTTGTTTCCCCAAGCCCTTCAGGGGAGCCAGCTGATCGATGGCATCAGTTCTCTCCAGCAGGTCCTTGATGATCTCCTCGGTCAGCTCTCTCTCAAACGACCTAGAGAGGAATGAGTAGAGCGCCTGGCGGCTGCTAGATACAGCGTCGAGGTCGGCGAAGATGTCGCTTGCCAATTAGAATCGGCCTACCCCCACTTGAAGGAAATGCTACCATATAAAAGGCTTGGAGGGGGACGACCGGAGAGCCGACTCCCCTCCTAGCTGACCGTCGACCGGCCCGCCTTGCACTCTTGGCAGAGATACACTGCGTCGGCCAAGGCTTGTGATCCTTGCTGTAGGAAGGAATCGTGGAGCTTCTTCAGGCCCGATTGAGGACCTATATGCTTGCCGCAGCTCCTGCATCGCTCGATAGTGTCCTGCGCCCTGACCTGGTACTTCTTGAAGTCAGGAGCCATGCAGGAGAGAACGCATTGGAAACGTCCATGGCATCCTCCGGGCATTCCGCCACGCAGATGCCGCAGCCGGTGCACTGGCTGGGGTGGAACCGGAGCTCGACCTCGCCGCCGCTTTCGCTGAGCCTGAAGGCCTTCACCGGGCAAACGTTTGCACAGGTCCCGCACAAGGTGCACTTGTCGTTCACGGAGACATCGAAGGTGTTCATGCCGGGAAGCCTGACCTCGGCCTCGGCGACCACCGCAAGGGGCACCGCCAGCATGGCGTCGGTCCTGGGACCAGGTGGCGTGAACCCGGCTCCCAGCCTCCGGACGGCCTTCCGGGACACCTCGTCACAGACCTCCGATAGCTTCTCAGAGGGCCGAAGCGTCCTGTGGCTTACGAGGGTCCTGTACGTCCCCTGCAGCACCTCGCTGGCCGCGCGGAACCTTACATCGGCCCCCCCGATCTCGGGGTGCCTGGGCTCCTCCTCGGCCGGGCAGACGCTGAGCACGGGGACGCCGGCCGAAGCGGCCGAAAGGTAGTGCGGCCAGCCCAAGGGCGCAGCGCAGGGCGACCTGACGGCGACCATCCCCTCTTGGAGGCCCATCCCCGACCTTGCCTCTGCCTCCGGCATGGAGATGCCGCTGTCACAGGTGAAGACGGCCAACGGATTCTCGAAGGAGTCAGCCCTCGAGGCGAACTCCCTGAGGAAGGCCCTGTACTCGTCGTCGCTGAAGACTGGAGACTGTAGGGCGCCGGTCGGGCACACGGCCGAGCAGGCCCCGCAGTGGACGCAGCGGGTCGGGTCGACCTGGGCCGTAGGTCCCCATGGGAGATGGCGGAATAGAGGCATGCGTCGCTGCAGAAGCGACAGGCCTTGTGAAAGGGCGAGCACCGATCCGGGACCATTACCGGATCCTCCACAGGTTCACCTATGAGCCGCGGCAAAGAGAAGAGGAGCTCCCTCCTGCCTAGGCGAGTGTCCCTTGTGAAACTCTTCGTGGCCTTGGTGGCGAAGGTCGCAGCGGCAACCTTCCGGGCGTGGCTCGCAGCCGCAAGGGCCCACGTTTCGCCCATGACCCCGTCCTCCTTCTGACGATAGACTGGAGGGGGACGGTCTGGATGGCGAACCGGGGTACGCCGACCGCCTCGGCGGCCTTCGCGACCCGTGTCAATGAAGCCCTGTCGTTGGGGCCGACCACGACCATCGAAGTGATTCCGCCGCTGCTCGCGAACTGCTGCACCTCCCCCATGTCCTCGCATAGGCTCGGCGAGGAATAGAGGTGCAGCCAGTCGGACTCCGAGAGCTTCTCCTTCATCCGCGTAAAGTCCCTCCGGTGCCACTTCAACGGCTCGCTGATGGCTACGCCGCAGACGGGCAAGGCATCCTGCTGAGGCCGTGTTTCCCTTTTTACCCTTTCCTAGGCGGGGACGAACGTCAATGATGTCTCCGCTGGATCTCCGTCGGCGAGTGCCCTGAACCTTCGCCCTGGCGGACCCGTGCCCCGCGGTGCGCCCGCAATATTCCTTAAATAAACGATGAAGGGCATAGTGGGGGTTGCAACCCTCAAAGCCCGGGGACCTCAGGCGCTACATCCGCGACCTCCCTGACTATCCAGTGAAGGGCGTCATATTCAGGGACCTGACGCCGCTTTTCAAGGATGAAAAGGCGTTCAGGCTGGCTGTCGACCGGCTGGCCGCCTTCTACAGGAAGAAGAAGGTTGACGTGGTGGCCGCTGTCGAGGCCCGAGGCTTCATAGTGGGAGCTCCTCTGGCCCTTGAGCTGGGGGTCGGATTTGTTCCCCTCCGCAAACCCGGCAAGCTACCCTGGAAGAAGAAGAGGATGACCTACAAGCTGGAGTACGCCGAGGAGTCCATCGAGATACACGAAGACGCTCTCAGGAAGGGGCAGAAGGTCCTCCTCGTGGACGACCTCCTGGCCACAGGCGGCACCGCCCTGGCAGCCGCCAACCTGATAGAGCAACTTGGCGCCAAGGTCGTGGGGATGGCCTTCATCGTGGAGCTGAAATATCTGGGCGGGAGGACCAAGCTCAAGGGCTACGACGTGAAGTCCCTGCTCGTCTACAAGTGAGCTGGATCTACAGCTCTTCTACGTCGTTTCCCTTTATCCTGTAGATGGAAACGTCGGGGAAATTGAACAGGCCCACTTCGACGACCCCAAGATAGCTCTTGACCTTCCTCTCCAGGGTCTCGGCGTTGGAGATGTGAGGGAACTTCACGTCGAGGATGGCGTTACCCCTCTCGGTGAGGAGGGGAAAGCCCCTGTCAAGGAGTCGAAGGGTGGACCTCCCTCCGTCGATCGCAAGCTTCCTCTTAACCAGCTCCACTGCGGCGGGGACGACCTCCACGGGGACCGGCATGGACAAGTCCTTGACGAACTTTTCGTCGCCGGCAAGGACGAAGATGGACTTTGCGGCCTCCCATAGTATCTTTTCGTTGAGGAGCGCGCCGCCGCCGCCCTTGATAATGCGCCTCCTGGAGTCCACCTGATCAGCCCCGTCCACCACTGTGTCGACGCTCTTGATGAAATCTAAGGAGCCGATGGCCAGGCCGGCCTCGGCGACCACCAGCGCTATCTGCCTGGAGGAAGGATAGACGACTAACCGGCGCGTCATTGACCTCTCCTTCTTGAGGGCCTGGACGAAGTCTGCTGCGGCGCGACCGCTGCCCAGGCCGAGCGAGGTCGTCGCTTGGAGTTGTTTCCTGAGCCTCGGCATCTTGTCTGAGACGGATGATCATGGGCCTGCCCGCCTACTGCTCCATGTCCATCTGCTCGAGCTTGGCCATGGCTTCGCTGATGTCATCTACGACCTTCTTCAGCTTCTCGTCCATGACGGGCGCCTTCTCCCTCTTGGCGTCGACGGCCTTCTCTTTCCTCTCCTCCTTGAGAGGTTCGAGGGCCTTCTCCAAGGGCGGCAGCTCGGGGCCCACTTTCACCTTAAGGCCCTTGAGCTTGGCGTCGATCTGGGCGACCTTCGAATTTACGAGGGACAGGAGCTCCTCCCTGGCGTTCTCCAGGTCGGCGACGTCAACGACGGCCTGGGCCTTTGAAAGTCTCTCGTCGAGCCCCTCCATTTCTCCTCTGTACTTCTGGGAGAGGTACTGCATTTCGTCCTTGGTTATCCTACCCTGGACCTCTGCCTCGTACACCCGAGTGAGCGCCCCGCTCAGGTACTCCTTCTCCATCCTCAGGACGCGCAGCTCCCTCCTGGCGGCCTCGACTTCGGCCTGGGTTGCGCCCCTCGTCAGGAAGGGTTCGGGAGATTCGGCAAGCTGGCCGGCCTCGGCCTTGGGGTGCTCCGCCTTGGGGGGCTTCGAGCGACGGGTGTAAGCGTAGACCGCGCCCACCGCGAGACTCACGCCGAACGCTACGCCAAAAGCCTCAACGAAAAGGGTAGTGGTATCGACGCTCAAGGGAGCCCGTTCCTACGCTTGTCGCTATAAACGCCCCGTTAGTTAAGCATATTCTTGGATGAAGCGTCTCAGTCTAGACGTTTTGCCCAGCTGTAGGAACGCAGCTTGGGCGACCCACCGAATCCGCAGCTCGAGCACTTCTTGGAATGGATGTTGTAGGTGGTCCTGCCGCAGCGGCGACAGACGATGTGGGTCCTGTGCTTGCTGTGTTTGCCGGCGGATGGAGTTCCCTTCAAGTATGATCAAACGACCCTGTGTTCTTAGGCCTGTGGCGGGGGAGAGATGAGGACGACGTTGTCGCCACGGACGACAATTGTGCCAAGAGAATTGGATTTCCCCTCAGCGAGCATCTCTTCCGAACCCTCTAGGATGAGGTTAATGTGCTGGTCGAAGCCCTGAAGCGACCCCCTAATGACCTTGCCGCCCTTGAGCTTGATAAGGACGGTCCTACCTATGCTTTCGTTCAGTACCTTGAATGTCATGTCAGCGGCCAATTCTCGTCTCTCTCCGCAGTCGAGGGGGAGTCTCTACCCATATATTTAAATTTGCAACGAGCTTCACAAGCCGTATCCCTTGAAGATCCAATTCTATTCCAAGCGCGAATTGAAGGAGATCGAGGAGGGCCTGGGGTCGCAATGGAAGAACGTGGAGGTCCCAGAGCTGGGGATAGAAAGGAGGGGCTTCGTCGAGGAGGGACTCTACGTCGCCCTCGGGGCTCACATGGTGGTCGACAATAAAGGGATGTTCGTCCCCTATCTGGCAGACGACGAGCTTCTGAAGGCCTTCCCCAAAGTGGTGGTGGACATGGGGCCGATAAAGTTCGTAACGAACGGAGCGAACGTGATGAGGCCCGGCATCAGGTCCTTTTTGGGGTCATTCGCAAAGGGGGACGTCGTGGTCATCGTGGACGAAAAGCATGGAAAGGCGCTTGCCACCGGCTCGGCCCTAGTGGGCAGCGAAGAGGCCGAGAAGATGGAGAAGGGGCCGGTCGTGAAGAACCTCCACTACATCGGGGACAAGTTCTGGAACGCCGTCAAGGAGTTGAATGCCGAGGTCGGCGCGAAGACGCAGATCTGAGCAGCTCTCTTCCCTCTTTTGTCTTGATCCTCGCATCGGCCGTCTTCCAGAATTCATCTAGGAGGTCCCTACTTACTCCGTCCCTTTCGTAAGCGGACGCCTGAATCACCATCTCCAATTTGTCGAGGTCCCTGACCACCGCCGCCTCCTTGCTGGTCCCTCGATTGAATTCGTCGAACGCCCTAAGGCAAGTCTTCCTGAGCCCCGGAGGGAGGTTCCGCAGCATCGCCCGAAGGGCCGAAGTTCTCCATCTTGAGTTTCCTTGACGGCGGCATTTCGCCAGGTTGGATGTCCCCGGTGACCGCCTCACACACGTCGTGTAGGAGGGCCATTCTCATCATCTCATTGGTGTCAAGGCGGAGCAGGTCGCCCACCAGCATCGCGGCCAGGGCCGTGGCGAACATGTGATCGGCGACGGATTCGGGCGTTGTAATCCTCGCTCTCCGTTTCCAGCCCTTGCGATCGACCTCCTTGACGGCGCTGCAGGCCTCGAGGGTCTTGACGACCCCTTCGAAATCGGGGTTCATAGAGGGAGCCACCCATCGGAGATATTTGAACGCGGCCTCGGAAAGAGGCGATGCTAAGGCTTTTTGGCAACTGGTTGAGAATAATTTACCTACTAGGTATTGAAGGCATCCGTTTATCATTGTCCAGCCAAGACAGTGAAAGGTCGATGAGTCAAACTGCTGCAAAGACGACATGAAAAGGAAGCGGTGACCTACCTCAAGGCATATCCGATCAAGTCCGCTGACGAAGTGCCCAAGGTCAAGGAGGACCTCCGCAACGGGACCATCATCATCCTGAGGATAACGCCGCTGGCCAACAAGAGCATAGAGGAGCTCAAGCAGGCTGTGGAGGAGCTCTACGCGTTCGCGACGGGGGTGGGCGGGGACATCGCTCGCCTTGGAGAGGAAAGGATAGTCATCACGCCCCCGAAGGTAAAGATCTGGCGGGCGCTGGGCTGAAGCCCCTAGTATAGCTTTATGCTGTCAAGGACGTTGGGTTGGTAAGCTGGAAGCCTGAATATCCTCTCGATGGAGTCGGCCAAGTTCTCGCACTTCTTCCTTTCGCCGTGGCCCACTATCACCCTCTGCAGCTTTGGACGCAGCTTCGCAATGTAGCGGATGAGCTGGTTATAGTCGCTATGGCCGCTGAACCCCTCGACCTTCTCCACCTTGCAGTTGACGTCCACGATCTTCATCCTGCCGCCGTCCTCCACGAGGGTGACCTGCCTGGAGCTGTCGAGGACCCGCCTGCCCAGGGTCCCCTGAACCTGATAGGAGACGAAGAGGATCTTGTTCTTGGGATCGCCGGCCAGCGCCTGGAAGTATTGGACGGACGGGCCACCCTCCATCATGCCCGAGGTGGCCATGATGATGGCGGGCCCTGAAGCGAGCGCCTCCTCCCTCTTGCTGGGGTGGTCGATGACGGTGAAGTACTCCGTTATGAACGGGTCCTCGTCCTGGTCGACGATCCTGTCGCGCAGCTCCCTCGACAGGTACTCGGGGTAGTACATGTGGATGGCCGTGGCCTCCTTGATCATTCCCTCTACGAAGATGGGAGCCTCCGACAGGATGTTGTGGCGCATGTAGAGGTCCAGGACGAGCATTATCTCCTGGGCGCGGCCGATGGCGGGGACAGGTATGAGGACCTTGCCGCCCTCCTTGAGGGTGGCGTTGATGCTATTGACGAACATCATCTCGGTCTCCTCCCTCGGAGGGGAGATGTCCGACTTGTTGCCGTATGTGCTCTCCATGATCAGCGTCTCCACCCTTGGATAGTTGAACGAGGCGGGCTCCAGGAGGAGGCTCTTTGCGAATTTGAAGTCGCCGGTGTAGACGATGTTGTGTGCCCCTTCGCCTACGTGGAGGTGGACCGTGGCGCTGCCGAGGATGTGACCGGCGTTATAGAGCACGAGCTTGACGTCGGGGGAGATGTCGGTGACCATGCCGTACGGGAGCGGGATTATGTGGCTGACCAGGGACCTGAGGTCCTTGAGGTCCCACATGTAGGACTGGCCCTCCATGGTCGAGACCTTGAGCGCGTCGGTAAGGAGGAGCTCCACCATGTGAAGGGTGGGCTCCGTGCAGTAGAGTGGCCCCTTGAAACCGTACTTGTAGAGGAGGGGGAGGAAGCCTACATGGTCCAGGTGGCTGTGGCTGAGTACGATGGCGTCCAGGTCCTCCAGCCTTGTGTTCATCCAGTCGAGCCGTGGGAAGCAGTCGGGCGGGTTGCGGGTTCCTGGGTGTATCCCTCCGTCTAGGAGTATCTTGCTGTCGGTGGTCTCTATCATCATGGAGGAACGACCTACCTCCTTGAAGCCCCCGAGGGCCGTGAACCTCACCTCGTTCCTGTCGCTCATGCGGGGCCTGAATATCCTCTCGCCCGTGTAGCGCATGAACCGGAGCCGCTCGTCCTGGGTCGCCTTCAACGTGTAGAGCACGTTCTGAACCGTGGTGCTGGGGATGTCTGAGGACTTCCTGATCTTCAGCCGCCAACCGGTGGTGTCGAGGAGCTTCGAGACTTCTGGGCTTATGAGCTTGGGCTGCCTCAGGTCGACGATCGCCTCCCCGGTGGTCTCGTCGAAGAACATGTTCTGGAGGCCGGCGTCGCGGGGGATGCATGAGGCGCAGGAAGTTCCTCGCTTCGTCCTCGGGCTTCCTGACTGACTGGTCCACCCGAATGATGACCCTCTTCTTCAGGGAGTTGACTATCTCGGGTATGATGTACTCGTTGTGGTCGAAGAAGGTCGGGTTCTTGGAGTACAGGGCGATACGGGGCCCTTCATACTCAACCCTGACGACCTGAGCTTCGGGGGGACATTCTGCAGTATCACCCCTACGATGCTCTGGTTCCTTCCTCCGTTCTGATTCTTCTGCATTAAGCTCAATTAGCCTGTAACTTCTGAAGGACGTTGTCCTTCTCGGCGGCGGTCAGCTCCCTAAAGCCGTCCTTGTCGATGACCGCCACGTCAAACGAGTCGCCCGAATAGGTGTCCCTCTTCATGGCCGAGGTGACGCCCCTCACGGCGAGCTTCACGGTGTCGTCTATCGTCATCCCCTCCTTGTAGTCGGCCTCCAATATGCCCAGGACGATGGGCGAGCCACTCCCTGTAGAGGTGTATTTCTCGTTGGTGAGAGAGCCGAAGTAGTCGACGTTGTAGAGAGAGGGACCCGTTTCATCGTAGCCGGCCAAGATAATCTGGGCGATAAGGGGGTAGTACCTTTGATTGAAGAAGATGTTGGCGATTAGGCGGGAGGCGGCGGCCACGGGGATGCGCTTCTCGTGGTCCATCCGGTACATTGCGGCGTAGTACTTCGCGATGTCGATGACGTTCTGGGCATCCGCCACGGACCCAGCTATCGTCATGGCGAGGTGCTGGTCGATCTGATGGAGCTTCTTGCCCCTGTGATGGGCGATGTAGTTGCCCATGGTGACGCGGGTGTCCGTAGCTACCACTACGGCTCCGTCGCAGACCATTCCAAGGGTGGTCGTCCCCGTCTTCGCGGTTTCCATCTTATCAGCGTTCAAACCCAAAGTATTCTCACCTATGCTCTGAAGCGAGCGGTAAAAGCATCACTGACTCCCGAATAGGAGTAAATAAGCTTTACACAGACTTCTCGGTTGTAATCTTTATGAGCTGAAGCGACGTGGCATGGGCCGTGTCCAGTGGCAGGCATCTCATGGAGCTCCCATCCGTGGTGCTGGCGGGCCGAGGCGTCCTTCAGGAGACGGGAGGCCTCATCAGGGGCCAGGGACTGACCGGGGACGTCGTTGTGGCGTCGGGCCCCAACGTCTGGGCTTCTCTGGGGCGGAGCCTCACCGAGAGCCTCTCCGGCGCGGGCTTCCAAAGCTATTGGGTGGAAGTGTCTGCACCGGACCTCCCTGCTGTGGAGAAGGTTGAGGGAGAGATGGCCAGGAGTGGAGCGAAGACGGTGGTCGGGATGGGAGGAGGGAAGTCCATCGACGTCGCGAAGCTGGCAGCCTTCCGCAAGGGGGCAAGAATGATCAGCGTTCCCACCAGCGCCTCCCACGACGGCATGTCCAGCCCCTTTGCCTCAATCAGGGGGTTCGGAGGGAACTATTCGGTCGTGACCAAGCCCCCGTTCGCCATAATCGCCGACATAGGCGCGATCCTAGGAGCTCCGCCGAGGACGTTCAACGGCGGAGTCGGGGACCTCCTGGCCAAGCTGACGGCGGTGAAGGACTGGCAGCTGGCGAGGGACGAGAAGAATGAATACTATGGGACCTACGCCGCCAACCTCGCCAAGATGAGCGGGGTCATGGTGGAGGAAGAAGCGAGGGACATCGGGAAGCGCAGGGTCGAGGGGATTCGGGGGCTGGTCGAGGCCCTTATCAGCGCAGGCGTAGCGGCCGGCATAGCCGGGAGCAGCAGGCCATGCAGCGGGGCGGAGCACCTATTCAGCCACGCCCTGGATAGGATCGCACCCGGGAAGGGGCTCCACGGCGAGAAGACAGGCCTCGGGGCCGTGATGATGGGGAAGTTGCACGGGCTAGACTGGGAGCGAATGAGGCGGTCGCTGCTAGAGGCCGGCGCCCCTACGACTGCAAAGGAGCTGGGACTCACAGACGATGAAGTCGTCGAGGGGATCCTGAGAGCGCCGGCGGTGAGGCCGGAGCGCTACACGATACTCCATAAGCTCAAGCTTGACGCTGGTCAAGCGAAGGCGCTGGCGAGGGACACAGAAGTGATCTAAGAAGTTGTCTTCTCTTCGGGCGCGGCCTCGGCCTTTGGCTCGGCCGGTTGGGCCTCTTCGGCGGGCTTGGCCGGCTCCGCTGGCTTCTCCTCTTCCTTCGGCTTCGGCGGCTCCGGAGCCTTGTACTCCTCTACGAAGTCCAAGGAGGTCACCGACTTCACGTACCTGAAGACGTCGTTCGAGGCGGCCCGCTTGATGAACTGCAGCCCGTCGAGGTAGAACGCATCCTGGGGGAGCAGAACGGTCGCCTTCCCCTTCTCGGCGTCCAAGGTAACGTTGAGCTTGTCCTCGTTGATGGGCAGCCTCCTGAAGAGGAGCGCCTTGGTGATGTCCAGCGGCTCGGCCACGGCCTTAACGACCTCCACGTCGTAGGTGAGGACCTTGCCCGCGAGGCGATGGTTGAAGTCCACCTGGACCCTGCCGGAGCCCACGTACCTGACGACTCCCACCCTGTTGTCGACCTCGACTTCGGCGCCCACCGAAAGCTCATGGGCCTTTTCGCCGAACTTCTTCTCGGAGATGAGCTTGATCTTGGTGGGGTCCCTCTCTCCGAATCCCTTGTCGGGGGTTATCTCAACGTTCATCTTGTCTCCGACACTGGCCTTCAGCAGCGCATCGTCCAGCCCCTTGAGGACCCAACCCTCGCCGACGGCTACAAGGGTCGGCGTGTACCTTGCGACTGGGTTGAAGATTCCAAGAGCCTTCGCGTCGTCAATACGAGTGGCTTCCAGGACTTCGCCGGTGTCCTTGACCTTCGCCACGTAGTCTATGTAGGCTAACGTCCCGCTATCCAAGTGCTATACTACCTGCCTTAGAGCCTAGAAGAGCGGTATAAAAGAATTCGGCGACGAATCACGCAGGGAGGGCCTTCAGTCGCTCGTCAGCGGCCTTGAGCATCAGGGAGATGTCGACCGTGTATCCGATGAAGTTTAGGGCTCCGCCTATGGCGCCCACGGTGGTCATCACGTGCCACTTGTCCACTTCTCCCATGTTCCCAATCCTGAAGATCTTCCCCTTGAGCTCGCCGAACCCGCCGGCCACCACCACACCGAAGTCGCGTTCGAGGGACTCCCTGAACGACTTGTCGTCCAACCCTTCAGGGTACCTCAGGGTCACGACCACGTTGGAACGCACATGGGGCTTGACGAAGGGCTGGAGGCCGATGCCGCTCAGCGATTCGTACATGGAGGCGGCGGTGACTTTGTGCCGAGCTACGCGCCTGTCCATTCCTTCCTCCATGACCATCTTCAGGGCCTCGTCTAGGGCGTAGAACAGGGGGAGCGCAGGGGTGAACGGGGTCTCGGCCTTCGCCCCGAACTCGGCGTACTTTGCGAGATTGAAGTACGTGCTCGACGGAGGGCTGGTCGCGATCAGCTTCTTAATCTGGTCGTTGAACGAGATGAGGGCAAGGCCTGGCGGAGCCGCCAGGCACTTCTGACTGGCCGTGACGACCATGTCGATCCCCCACTTGTCTTGCGGAAGTTCGTCTCCGCCGAGGATCGACACCGCGTCGCACATGCACACGGCTCCGATGGACTTGGCAACATCGGAGGCCTCCTTCATCCATCTATAGGTAGTTCCCGGAGACGTGTCGTTGTAGACCACGAAGACCGCCTTCACCTTGCCTGCCTTCTTGGCGGCGTCTGCGAGCTGGTCGGGACGGGGTGCGTCTCCCGCCGGGGCCACCACTCGAACGGCATGGCCGCCGGCCTGATCGACCGAATCGGCCAAGCGCTGACTGAACTCTCCGAACACCGGCACCAGAATGTTGTCGCCCGGCCGCACAATGTTCATGACGGCCGCCTCCACGCCTCCCGTTCCGGAGCAGGAGAGTATCGCCATGTCGGACGTCGTGCCGAATACCGCTTTGGCATTGGTGAGTATGTTCTTCATCAGGGGGTGAAAGCTTTCGCCCCTGTGGTTTATGACCGCCTTGACCATGGCGTCCATGACCCTGTCAGGGACGTTGGTGGGGCCCGGGAGCATGATGAGCTTGCGTTGAGGGAAGTACCCCACCCTATACACCGACTGAGGCTAGGCCAATGAGTTATCTATACCTTCTTCCCGTTGGGCGCGTCCTGCTGTGCGAAGAGCTCCCTGATCCGTTCGGCGCCCTTGGTCTCCCCGAGGTACTCGGCTACCTCCGTCGGGACCAGGTGCTCCCACTTCTTCCCGGATGCGATCCTGTGGCGTATCTCAGTGGCCTGGAGCTCCTCCCTCCTGAGGAGGGGCACCTGCAGGACCCGGATGCCGTTTTCCTTGAAGAGCCTGATGCTAAGGGCATCGTTGGAGAATGCCAGGTCGAACCTGGGCGTGATGGACTTGAGCAGCGGGACCCAAAGCGAATGATTCTCCACGTCGGGAAGCTCGGCGAACACGACCTTACCAAGGAGCCCTCTACTGTCCAGGACCGCCATGATCATCTCGAGCCTTTCGCCAGCAGTGAAAGGGTTTCTAAACTCGTGGCTCCTCTGAGAGCTACCGATCACGAGCACAAGCCTGTCTGCACGCTCTAGGGCATAATCGATTGCGCGAAGGTGTCCCAGGTGGAAGGGCTGGAACCTGCCGATGAGGAGCGCTACTTTCAATGGGCCGCCAATAACTGGCTACAAATGACCATTCTTAAAAGGTCTTGGTCATAAGGGCGACCTAGGACGGCCTCGAGACGATTCAAATACCCTGCAGCGGCAGTTACGTCGGCTAATGCTCAGTCTCTAGGTTGGGCTACGAAATAGTGAGGCAGCCGGAGTACAAGTGACGCGTGGGCTTCCGACACCCGCCGGTCTAGAGGCAGGCCGCCCACACGAAGTCGTAGGTATCTGAAGGTCTTGAATTATCCCGTTGCCCAAACGAATGGTCCCCTGCCTGAGGGTTTCGCTCAGCGCGAGGAATTGGTTGGGGTTGGCCATCCCTGAGCAGATTTGGGGCTGCTCCGGTGGGGACGGCGCCGGACACATTCTCGATGCAGAAGATGCGTCGGTTCGGCTCTTCCAAGGGGATCATAGATCGAACCGCACGGCCGCCCTCGTTGTGAAGACGGAGCCGGACCCCCTTAGGTTAAAAGGTCGCAGACCAGAGGCAGCCCCGAGGAACCTTCGGGGTAGATCAGGATGATCAGAATCGACGGGGGTCATGGGGAAGGAGGGGGTCAAATCCTGAGGACTTCGCTCGTCTTCTCCTTCGTCCTTGGGGAGGAGATAGAGGTTCACAGCATAAGGGTCAAGAGGGGTAACCCCGGGCTCCGTCCCCAGCACCTCGCCACCCTAAACGCCTTCGCCTCCGCCACCGGAGGGCTCGTTGAGAATGCCAGGGTGGGCTCCGACATGATAAGGTTCTCTCCCGGCAAGGCCGCCAAGGGCAGGATGGAGATCGACGTAGGGACGGCGGGGAGTATCACACTGATCATGCAGACCCTTCTGCCGGCCTTTTCTCTGAAGGGACTGATCTCCGAAGTTCAGGTCAGGGGAGGCACGGACACGAAGTGGTGCCCCACCTACGACTATCTGCACAGGATCTTCGAGCCTGCCGCGTTGGCACTCGGAGTGCCCATCAGCACGACCCTGAAGAAGCGCGGATATTATCCGGCGGGGGGCGGGCTCGTGGTGGGCAAGTGCCTTCCAGCAAAAACTGTGGGATACGTCAAGCTTGATAGGCGGCCCAACCAAAGCCGGGCGAGAATCTCCAGCGTATGCGCGAACCTTCCGGAGGAGGTAGCCAGCAGGCAGGCAGAATCGGCCGCCAGGGCCATCCGAGCGGCCGGGGTCACCGTGGAGTATTCCTCGGTGCAAAGAATAGAGGCGGATTCGCCCGGCACGTCGATACTAGTGGACCACGTAGAGGAAGGCGGTGTCTTTCTAGGAGGGGATGCGGTAGGGGAGAAGGGCGTCAAAGCCGAAGTCGTGGGAGCAACGGCTGCTGAGGGTTTCGTTTCCGCTTTCACGAAAGGGGCAGCGGTGGACAGGCACCTGGCGGACATGCTCGTCCCCCTGATGGCGCTGCAGCAGGGAGGTGAAATGGTCACAGATGAGGACACGGAACACCTGAGAACCAACCTAGATGTGGCCGCGACATTCACCGGATGCCAATTCGACATCACGAAGGAGGGAGTTCTGACAAGGGTGCGCATCATGAGACAGCAAGAGGGTTGAAGCCCTGGACCAAATATTAATAACCCTTTTATGCATGCCACCTTCGAGGAATCTCAAATGTCTGAATTCTCGATTCCCGGGGCTACGGCCGTGGGGCTGGTCTTTGACGGCGGCGTAGTCCTGGCGGCAGAGAAGCGGTTCACCTATGGCAACTTCATCATGAGCAAGACTGGCAAGAAGGTTTTCATGCTCAACTCCAACACCGGCGCCGCCTTTGCCGGGATGATTGGAGACATGCAGGTGTTGGCCAGGGACATGCAATCGATGATCAGGATGAGGGAGATGGAGATCCGGAGGAAGATGACCCCCAATTCAGTGGCCAAACTGATGTCGGTCGTCATGTACAACAGGAAGATGATGCCCTTCCTCAACCAAGTGATACTGGCCGGTGCCGAGGGGGCACCTTCGATCTACATCCTGGACGCTCTAGGGTCCGTAATCCCCGACAAGTACGCGGTTATCGGATCGGGGACCGAGATCGCAATTGGAGTAGTCGAGTCCGAGTTCGTGGATGGAATGAGCGAAGAGAAGGCGAAGCAGCTCGCGATCAAGTCGATAAAGGCGGCCAGCCAGCGCGACGCGGCTAGCGGCGACGGCATAGACCTCCTGGTAATCTCCAGCGGCGGTATCAAAGAAGAGAAAGTGGCCCTCTGAAGGGCGGGTGCTGCTGACGCCCCTGAAGAAGGCTGACTCTCTGAACAAGGTCCTCGGTTCCCTCTCCTCTTCGTCCCGCAGCCTGGAAGGCTCGCTGGGAAGGCGGGAGAAGATCCTGAAGGAGTCCAGAGATGTAATCGCCGACTGCTCAAAGGCCATAATCAGCATTCATACGGGGGACAAGACGTCGGCGCGGGCGCTCATCCTCAAGGCGAAGCATGGCCTGACGGAGCTCAGAGGGCTTTCGCAGGGGGAGCTGGACAAGTATCTTACGCCTCCTGAGACGGAGTATGTGGAGGCGGAGGCCCTCCTTTCGTTGGCGACCCACAAGCCCCTTCCTTCTGCGGAGGAACTTGCGGTTTCTCCCGGCTCCTACATCCTGGGCCTCCTCGATGTGATAGGAGAGGCGAAACGGAGACTCTTCGACTGCATCAGGCAGGGCGAGTTGGACGAGGCAGAGAGGCTCTTCTCGGTCATGGAGACCCTATATGTGTCCATCAAGCCCCTGGCCGTCTACGACAACATAGTGCCGGGGATGAGGAGGAAGCTGGACGTGGACAGGTCCATCCTGGAGGATACCAGGAGCATGATGACGGAGGAGACGAGGCGCACCAAACTCCTTAAGATGATGCGCTCGCTCGAGGACAAGATGGATGCCGCCAAAGGGTAGGCCTTCCTTCAAGGAGTTCTTTCCCTACGCCACCCTCGTCCAGAAGAGGCTGGCCTCAATGTACGTCCCCGAGGGCGTCGCCTCGGGCGACATAGATACTACAGTCGCCCTCGACGTTTCATATTCGAAGGAGAAGGCGTACGCGGCTGCAGTGGTCTACTCCGCCGCCAAGGGGAAGGTGGTTGAAGAACAGACGGGCGAATACGGCGTGCACTTTCCTTACATCCCGGGCTACCTGTACATGCGGGAAGCCCCACCCGTGCTCAGGGTGTTGTCGTTGGTGGAGACGCAATACGATTTGATCCTCATCGATGCCCATGGAAGGCTCCATCCGAGGGGGGCCGGCCTCGCGACGATCATAGGAGTCCTGACGGAGCGGCCGACGGTGGGGATCGCCAAGAGCCTCCTCGTCGGAGAGGTGAAAGGGAAGGGCCTCGTGAAGCCGATCCTGCTGCGCGGCGTCGAAGAGGGCCTCTACGTCAAAGATGGGAAGGCCTACTACGTCAGTCCCGGGAACCTGATATCGCTCAAGGAGATTCGCGCGTGGTTGGCGACAAGGGACTACAGGTACCCCGAAGAGCTCGTCAGGGCGGACGCGCTTTCCAAGAGGCTCAGAGGGACTTCAGAAGCTGCGGGTCCTTCTTGAGGTTCGTGCTCTTCAGGCCGGGAATGGGGCTGTCCAGGCGCGTGATGATGAACTTCAGCCCTTTCTCGGCGCCCCTGGACAGGAACATCGCTTCGTCGTGGCTTTGATCGTAGCCCAGCGCTATGATGTCGGGCTTGATCTGCTCCACCGTCTCGAAGATGTCCGTCTCGCTTCCAAGGATCGCCGCATCCACGAAGCGGAGGCTCCTGACCAAGTTCAGCCGCGTCTCTTCGTTGTTCACGGCGGGCTTCCCGCGCATGCGCTGGACTGTCTTATCCCGGGCGACCGAGACCACCAGCAGGTCTCCCAGCGCCCTAGCTTTGGACAGGGTGTGGATGTGACCTGGGTGGAGGATATCAAACACTCCGCCGGCCATAACCACCTTGATGCTGATGCGCCCATCGGTGGTCAGCACTAGACGATCATGGTCCGAAATGGAGACGAGGCCGCTCCTCACCGCTTCCTCCAACAACGCGTCTCCGAGCTCTGGCCCGAGGCCTAGTTCCATTACGAAGCTCTGCCGCGACCTGTCGCCCTCCAGAGAAAGCGAGAGCAGGGTAGTGAGGACCTTCTTCTTTACAACATCACTCTTGAAAAGCTCGGTCATTATAGGAGACCGTTCCTAGCAGAAGGCCTGCCTAGTGGGTCAGCTGCCGGAGCTCCGGGTCGGCCTTGACGGAAGGGTGATGAGTGTCCACCAAGACCGCTTCGAACCAGCGATAGCGGCCATCTTCCATCAGGAAATACGAACCGAGGACCTTCATGTTGGGATATCTCTCCTTGACCCTTCCAGCCACCACGCCGGCCTCCGGGAGCTCCCCCTTGATCCTCAGGACTCCAAGGTGCTTAGATCTCCTCCCGGCCACTGGTCGCTTGATCCGGATTCCGCCCCTCGAGATCCTGACCCTTACGACGACGAAACCCTGCTTGGCCTTGAACCCCATTTCCCTGGCCCTATCTAGCCGGGTCGGATGGGCCAACCGGACGACCCTTGGGCCCCTTCTCCATGAAACCAGCCGCCCCTTTACGGCGGGGTTCTTCTCTTTCAGTGCGTTCTGCCAAGCTTCGCCTACGTACTTGTACATCGACGCTTCAGCCAAGCCTCTACCATCCTTCATTTAAAGCTTTTACCGCAAGGTGCGCAAAGAGAGAAGGCCCGGGCCTCGCATCCCCTATCCGAAAGAAGGAGGAGACCGGCCTCAGCCGAGTGGGATCGTTGCCAACGTTGAGAAGGAGGAGAGGCTGCTAACCATCACTTCACTCAGAGAGATTGTGTAGAGGTAGTCTCCGATTATCACGCTGCGATAGATCTGGAGGCTGCTATTTGGCGAGTCGCCGTAGCTCTGGCCCGAGGGATATTGCGACACCATGCCGAGGAGGGTGAAGCCTGAGTCGGTCACGTTGAAGACGTAGGCTCCCTGCCATACGTAGTCGCCGAAGGGTGGCGGGCTGTTCGGGGAGTACGTCTGGCTTCCACTCACCTGGGCCAGCAGGACGGGGATGACCATGATGTTGCGGGTCGAGTCAAAGGTGAAGGCCAGGTGGTCGGTCAGGACGGGGGAATCCGTGCCGCGGTCTCCGATGAGGTACTTGGAGACCTGAGCCGACGTTCCGTTGTCGAAGACCTGGAACAGCGAAAGCTTGAGCCCGAGGTAGTAGGCGAAGTTACCCGTAGAGGACGGCACGGAGTCCTTCCCCACCCCGATCAGGTATCCGTTCGGCAGAGGATAGAGGTAGTCTGAGTATCCGTTGACCTTGAGCGCGCTTAGGACGACGGGGTTCGTCATGTCCTGAAACGAGATTACGAACAGAGGGTCGATTTGCTCGAAGGTGACAACGTATCCCAGGTCGCCGACGAAGCGGACCGCATAGATGTTCTCTCCAGGGGCGATGTTCGTGAGAGCGGAGACTTGGCTCATGTTCTGGTCAAGCACGTACACGTCGTCGCTCATGGTGGCGTTTCCGGATATCAAGGCGGTTCGGCTTGTGGCTACCCTGAAGTAGCCGTCATATTCGTCCAGGGAGAACTGGTTAAGGACGTTCCCGGGCACTGAGCCCACGGCGGCGACCTGGACGACGCCGTTGGAATACGATGCCCGGAAGATTGTGCTGTTTTGAGCGGATTCCTGTATCGTGGCCGCCGAGATAGTACCACCTGTGAAGACGTCTCCAAGTATGCCGTCCGCGTAGTATTGTGGGTAGTTCGTGTAGACGACATAGATGCTGGAAGTGGACACGTAAATGGTCGACGAGGGGCCCGTCAGCACGGAAGTCACATTGTTCGAACCGTTGGACATGCTCATGCCGACAATCATCGTGTAGAAGCTAAACTGGGTGACGTTCTGGGCGTAGTACACCGAGGAGGGCGGGAGCACGTTCAAGACGCCGTTTTCATAGACCTCCGGCATCTCGGCGCTGGCTGACCCGGTTCCATCATACTGATAACAGGGCTGCTGCACGATGGCGTAGGCGTACCCCTGGGCCATTCGGGCCGCCACGTAGCTTCCTTGGACGCTCGAGTTCTCAATGAGGCGTGGGTGGGCCAGATCGGAGACGTCATAGAGCAGGAGGTCGATGGACGTCTGCGCCGAGGACCGCTGGCTGAGTACGAGCAGGCGACCGTCAGAAGCTTCTAGGCCTAGCACGCTGGCGCCTCCTAGCGTGATCGTGGAGAGCACTCCAGTGGAGTTCGGCGGATACGCGTTGAGGATCGAAACCTTGTCGCCTGCGGCAACAAAGAGGTGAGTCCCATCAGTCTTCACCGTATCGGGCTCATCGACACCTTGGACCTGCACGTTGGTGCCGGTGAACGTGGTCGCCGCGGACGTCGCCGTGCCAGCCGCTGACGTCATTGCGCCGACCTCCGCATTGAACGTGGGCACCACGCCCAGACCCACTGCCAGTCCGCCGAAGAAGATGCCCTTCCCGGTGTACTGTTGAGCGCTCTTGGCGTTCGCCTGGATGAAACTCTCGAGCTGCGTGTAGTCATTGAAAGAATTGACGCCTTCTGCCATGGCTTGAATGGTTGGATGGACGGGAGAGTTGCCGTACGTCAAGGACAGGTACGAGAACATACCCAGCAGGCCGGCCGTGCACAGGATTCCAACGACGAGCAGGGCTGCAGTCCTATGCCAGCCGTCGACGTTCGCGACGCTTTGCATAGTATAGGTGGCAGCAGGGTGCCGATTAAAGCCCAACCAGGCGAACAACCGTTCTAACGCGGAGAACGGATCCCGGCGGATTCGTAGTACCTAGGCCTGCCGACCCTTCCATTGCGAAAAAAGATGAACGGGCGATTCTGACGGCGGGAGGTGGCCGGTCAGCGAATCCTGGAGAGGTGGTCCACAATCTTCTGGGCAAGGATAGTGGCCGCGGACGCCTGAGCCTCAGCGGTCTGCCCACCTATGTGAGGGGTCAGCACGACGTTGTCCAGCTGGAGGAGCTCCTTGTTGGTGGGCGGCTCCACCTGGTATACGTCCAGGGCCGCTCCTTGATCAAAGAGCTTTTCAGTGCGTTTACAAGGGCGTTTTCATCCACCACTTCGCCACGGGATGTGTTGACCAAGAAGGCTGAGTGCTTCATCATGGCCAGTTTCTCAGTCCCCATGAAACCTTTCATCGAGGGACCGCCGGGAAGGTGCAAAGAGATGAAGTCCGAGTAAGCGAGCAACTCCTCTAGGCTCGCCATCCTTGCTCCCAGGGCGTCCACGACTGCCGGTTCCGGAAGCACGACATCATAGGCAAGGATCTTGACATGAAACGGCCTGAGGAGCTCGGCAAGGCGCCTCCCGATGCGGCCAAATCCCACGATCCCGATGGTCTTTCCTGAAAGCTCCGTCCCGATCAGAGACTCCTTTACCCAGGCTCCGTTCCTAAGGTTGCTGTGGCCGGTCCCAACCCCGCGGGCGACGGCGATCATGAGCCCCAAGGCCAGCTCCGCCACCGCGTTCGTCAGGGACTCGGGGGAGTTGTACACTGCCACGCCTTTGGCCTTGGCGGCCTCCACGTCGATGTTGTCGAGGCCGACGCCGGCCCTGCCGATCACCTTGAGCCTGGAAGCCTTCGCAATCACGTCGGCCCTGACCTTGGTCCGGCTCCTCACGATGATGGCGTCATACGCATCGGCCATGGCCAAGAGCTCTTCAGGGGTTATCTTGGGCCTGTTCTCCACTCGGAGGCCGGCCTCTTCGAGGATTGCCAGGCCTCGCTCATCGATGTGGTCGCATACCAGGACCTTGAACGCCTCGACCGTCTTTCATTCACCTGTCGGAGCGTGCGTCCGACCTTCGATTTAAACGCTGACTCTACGAGAGTTCAGGATCCTCGCGATGCGTCGGGCAGCCACCACCGGAGCGGGCCAGAAGTTCTGGACGGGAGGAGAGAAGTTCGTCTCAAGGTAGGCCAACGTCGATATGTGAAGGCCCTGGGCCACCATCATGGTCGCAAGGTTCCCCCAACCCGCGGCGGCGCTACCTGCGAACTGGGCACCCAGCAACAGGCCGGTCTCCCCGTCTGCTACCAGCTTGCAAGCGAGGTTCCCGCCCCCCGGGTAATACGGAGCGTATTCATATGACGTGCTCTCTGCCGCGAGGACGGAGATGCCATGCCCCTTCGCCTCGGTCTCCGACAACCCCGTCGCCGAGACTTCGAGGCCGGCGATTTTAGATGAAGTGTTTCCGAACAGGCTGGGAAGCTTCTCGCTCCCTCCGGCGGCGTTGGCCCCGGCCACCTCTCCGGTCCTGAGGGCGACGGTTGCGAGCTGGATCGGGCGGCTCTCCGAGATGAGCCTGTTCGTGAGTTCGACGCAGTCTCCTGCTGCGAATACGGAGGGTGCGCTGGTCTCTGCCTCCTCGCCCACTGAGTATGCCTCCGTAACGACCGACCGCAATGCCTGCCTTCCGAGCCTTGTCGGTCCTGGGCCTTATGCCAGCGGACGCGATTACTAAGTCCGCCTTCACGAGCTCGCCTTCGATCATGACCCCCTCTGCCCTTTCGAAGCCCACCACCGAGGAGACCTTCTTCCCCAGCATGAAGGAAACTCCCTTCGTCGACAGGGCTTCCCTCACACGGATGGCCATCGACTGATCGAAGACCGTAGGGAGCACCTCTGACAGCATCTCCACCACGGTCACCTTCATGCCCTTGAGGACGAGTGCGTCGGCCACTTCAAGCCCGATTAGCCCCGCCCCGACGATGACCGCCTGCCCTCCGGGAACGGCCGACTTGGAGATCTGCTCGGCATCCTCCATCGTGCGGAGCTTGACCACTCCCTTCTTTCCGAAGCCGGGGATGGGCAAGTCCACTGCCTCCGCTCCGGTGGCCAGTACCAAGGAGTCGAAGGGCACCGTCTCCGCTCCACTCCCCTTCTTCACCAATACCGTCTTGTCCTTGGGGTCAATCTCCTCGAGTGAGGCCTCCAGGGAGAGTTCCACCTTCAGGGATGACTCGTAGTATGTTCGCTTGTTCAGGAACAGGTTGGACGCGGGCTGGACATCGTTGGATATGACGTAGGGGAGGCCGCACCGCGAATATTCATGGTGGGGGGTGGACTCGATGACGAGGATGGAGGCGCTCCTGTCCTGCCTCCGTGCGGCCTCGGCTGCTGTGGTACCCGCGAGCCCACAACCTACAATAACTACCCTTCTGTTTCCCACAATTGGTTACGGGAGGCGGGTTCGTTATAAGTTGATGGTGGGCCTGATCGGCAAGCCCAATACAGGGAAGTCGAGCTTCTTCAATGCCGCGACGCTACTCGACGCCCCCGTCGCCAACTATCCCTTCACGACCATCGAACCGAACGTGGGGGTTGCATACATCACGAAGAAGTGCGTCTGCAGGGAGCTAGGCGTCCAAGACAACCCCCGAAACAGCGCCTGCATAGACGGCATAAGGAGGATCCCGGTGAAGCTCGTGGACGTCGCGGGGCTGATCCCCGGCGCCTCAAAGGGATTGGGGTTGGGCAACAAGTTCCTCGACGACCTGAGAAGGGCCGACGCCCTCATCCACGTCGTGGACGCGTCAGGAGGGACGGACAAGGAGGGGAAGGTGGTCACTCCTGGGACGCAGGACCCCCTTGAGGATGTGGCATTCGTGGAAAGGGAATACGACCTCTGGCTCACCGGCATACTGGCAAAGGACTGGGCTAAGATGACGCGCCATGTGGAGCCCTCCAAGGCGAAGGAGGCCGTTGCGGAGAAGCTTACGGGTCTGGGAGTCTCCGTCAGCGACATGCTCGATGCCGTCAGACGATCCCAACTGGAGACCAAGAAGATGGCCGACTGGAACGACGATGAAGTGGCCCAATTCGCGTCGGAGCTGAGGAAGACCAACAAGCCCATCCTCATCGCCGGAAACAAGGCCGATGTCCCCGCGGCGGCCGCCATACTGAAGAGGATCCAAGACTCGGGTAGGGCCGTCATCGCCACCTCGGCCGCGGCGGAGCTGGTCCTGAGGAAGGCCGCAGAAAAGGGGCTCATAGCTTACTCACCAGGCGACGGCTCCTTCTCCATAAGGGAAGGCACGGCGCTCAGTCCTGAGCAGGCAAAGGCCCTCGAATTTGTCAGGGAGAGGGTCCTCAAGCCGTACGGCGATACGGGTGTGCAGAAGGCGCTCAACGAAGCCTACTACACCCTGCTCAACGGCATAGTGGTCTATCCTGTGGAGGACGAGAGCAGGTTCGCGGACAAGAACGGCAACGTGTTGCCCGACGCGTTCGTGCTCCCCAAGGGGTCGACTCCGAAGGACCTCGCCGCCAAGATTCACAGCGACCTGGCCGATACCTTCCTCTACGCAGTGGACGCCAAGAAGAAGACCCGGCTGGGAGCGGAGTATCAACTGAGGGACGGAGACGTCATCAAAATAGTGGCTACGTCTAGGCGGGCGTAACTTCGGTCTCAGGTGCGGGCGTTGGGGCCGGCTGCTCCTTTGGCGCCTTCTAGAAGCTTCGTCTTGCGTATGCCCAAGTGGCGAAGCATGCTGATCTTTTTGGCCTCCGTGAATATTTCCGACGCCGTCTTGTTGAGAACGATCTCCTGGACGAGTTGTTCGTAGTCCTGGGCGGCCGCCTTCTCCCGAAGGATCTTGTCTGCGGCTTCGCGGATCCTGTGCTTCCTGGAGCTGTTCACCCTCCCCTGGGTGAAGACGATGAGGTAGACCCGTAGCAAATAGCCGTCGCGCGAAGTGTAGTCCTTTATCAGGCCCACCATGGAGGAGCCCCTTCTGACGAGGCTTCTCATGTACTCGCGAGAGTATTCGTGGCCCCTGAATGTCGTGAACGCCTTGCTCCCTTCGACCTTCGTGATGACGAAGGAGACCTTGATGGAATAATGAGACGGATCCTGCTTGAGCAGATCATAGAGCGTCGTCTGGATGACCCTGTCGATGGCCTTGTTGGCGTCAGTCGCGGGAATCCTGCCGATGTTCACGCCTCCGAAGCTGCTGGGGGCGATGACCTCGAGCCAGGACTTTTCACGCCACTTATCCTTGACTTTAGCTGTCTTCCTCGGCATGCCGCTACGCGATTAGCCCTTCATCGGCGAAGATATAAACAGTTCTAGGTAGCGACGGGACTGACTTCCCGCTTGTCGCCGACGAATTTCCTCAACGGCTCCGGGATATCAAAGGAGCCGTCGGAGCGTTGGTTGTTCTCCATGATGGCAATGAGCGCCCTGCTGGTGGCGACCAGGGTGGAGTTCAGCGTGTGGACAAGGCGCGGCTCATCCCCCGTCTTGTCCCTGAACCGAACGGCGAGGCGCCTGGCCTGCCAGTCCGTGCAGTTGGAGCATGAGACGGCCTCCCTGTACATCCCCTGTCCCGGAAGCCAGACTTCGAGGTCGTACTTCTTGGCCGCCGGCGCTCCCAGGTCCCCCGAGCAGATGTTGACCACCCGATATGGGAGGCCTAGGAGCTGGAAGAACCCTTCCGCCGTGGAAATCAGCCTTTCATGCTCTGGCCACGAATCCTCAGGCCTGGCGAAGACGAACTGCTCCACTTTCTCGAACTGATGGACCCTGAAGATGCCCTTGGTGTCCCGACCGTGAGCGCCGGCCTCCTTCCTGAAGCAGGGTGACACGCCGAGGTATCTGAGTGGAAGGCGAGAGCCATCTAGGATTTCGTCCGCATGGTACGCCAGAAGGGCGTGCTCTGAAGTCGTGAGCAGGTAGAGGTCCTCCCCTTCGAGCTTGTATATGGAGTCCTCAAAGGCCGTCAGGTCCACGGCACCCTCCATGATCTCCTTCCTGAGCATGTAAGGCGGCTGGAAGACGGTGTAACCCTTCTGTTGTCCGAACTCCAGGGCTAGCTGAATGAGCGCGAAATTGAGGCGGACCAGGTCTCCCTTCAAATAATAGAAGCGGGCTCCTGCTACCTTGGCGCCCCGCTCGGTGTCGACTATGTCGAGTATTGTACCCAGGTCGATGTGGTCCTTCACAGGGAAATCCATAGGTTTGGGTTCGCCCCACCGCCTGACCTCGACGCTGTTTTCGTCGCCGATGCAGTCTGGGACGCTCTCGTGGACGACGTTGGGGAGCCCCAGTTGAAGGTGGTGAAGCGACTCTTCGGCCTTGCGCAGGTCTCCGTCGTCGGCGGAGATCTTGGTCGAAACCTCCTTCATTTCGGCGATGATCTTCGACGCGTCCTGCTTCTTCGCCTTCATGACGGCGACCTTGTCAGAGGTCACGTTCCTCTTGTGACGGAGCTCCTGGAGCTCACTGATGAGCTTTCGTCGCTCGGAGTCCAGTTTGAGGAGCTCGTCAAGCGGGAAGTCGACACGCCTCTTCTTTAGGTACTCCCGGACGAGGTCAGGGTTCTCCCGGACGAACTTCATGTCTAGCATCTATGCTACCTCTCCGAAGCCGAGCGAATCCCGAGGAGCGAGACGCCACATGCTTCAAACACATCATCCACCGTGGAAATAAGCGTATCTGTGACCGACGTCGACGCAATGGAGATGAGGACGGAACCCCCTCTGCGTTCCATCTCCATGGAAAGCCCTGGCGGGAAGTCGACGTTGTCGGGCTCCAGGCTGGAGAGCACCGCCTCGGCAAGGGCTGGGCTTCCGGTGGCGATGACGATCTCGACCCGGGCGGTCAAGAGATGCCACTCTTGAGCTTCTCGTAGAACAGGCCGGCCTTGACGGCGGGCACGCGGGCGCCTGCCGCCGAGTCGTGGCCTCCCCCGTTGCCTCCAGCGAGGGCCGCGGCCCTCAGCATCACGCCCCCCAGGTTGAGGGAGGACATGGCCCCTCGCCCCTTTCTGACGGAGAACTTGATCTCGCCGGACTTCGTGATGGTCCTGAGCACTATGAGCTTGCCCTTCAGCTGGGGCATGTTGGAAAGGGCGTTGGACAGCGCCCCCGTCATGTTCTCCTGAACTATCCCGTCGCCGACGAGTTGGACTAGGGGGCCGTCCTGGATGACCCGTTCTTCGTCCGATAGCAGCACATGGAGGTACCGGACGATGGTGTTGCGAAACTCCATCAGCGTCTTTTCGGCTTCGGAGAGTGCGCTTCCCCTGTCGCCCATGCAGAGGGCAATTCCCAGTCCTGCCTTGTTCATGCGTCCAGTGGCGTCCAGGAGGGACGCGAAATCGCGGGCGTCCTTGAGGTACGTGCGTTCATCCTCCTTCTTCAGGAGGTAGACGCTCCCCGTTATGCCGGACGGTTGGTCGCCCGAGATTTCAAGGTAGGGGGTGAGCGTAAGTATCAGCTTCTCCTTTTCCTCCGCCGAGAGCTCAGAGGCCACTCTCCAACGGGAGGCCTCCTTGAGCTGCAGGCCTGCCGACTGGAGGGCCGCAAGGCAGGCGTCCTTGTTCCCGGAGAGGCCTTGAATGTAGGGGTCGAACGTCATGGCAACGGACTCATGGATGGGCCTGACGCCCCGACCGAAGAGGACGAGATCCTCGACCACCTCCATCCTGTCGAGAGACACGGCTTCGGTCGCAAGGAGCTCATTGAGCCCCATGAGAGAGCGCTTGGTTCCCTGGTCCTGCCGGTCCCCGAGAGCACCCACCACCCCCAGCCATGACATCGACCGGGCGCCACTCCCCATGTTCGATGCGAGGTAGTAGCTTACGCCTGCGCCGGAGAGCTCACGGGCTCCGTCGAAACCATAGGAGTTTACATTGAAGACGTGGGGGTTGTCCTTCTCCTCATCTGTAAGCTGGTGGTGATCTACCAGGAGGTACTTCCCCTTGAGGTGCTCCTCTATGAGGGGGACGTGGCCGCTGCCCACTTCGCAGAAGAGGTAGAAGTCGAAGCCTTCCTTTGCTATCTCCTCCAGCATGCGTAGGGTTCACGTCAGCGATGGCACGGGCAGTGAAAAGGCCATCGTCCTGGGCAATTGCCTTGGCAAGGATCCCCATCGAAGCGATGCCATCGGCGTCGATGTGGCCCAGCATCATGATGCTGGCCTTTTGCTTCGCTAATTGCTTCAGATTGAGCCGTACTCGGAAGCTGCCCGCCGAAGCGCCTCCACGTCAGGCATTGTTCGGCCCTCAAGCCAGTTGTGCCACTTGGGCGCTATATTTCCAGTCTTTGGGGAGCGCACCCGTCTTCTTGTAGTACAACGAAAGGCGATGGATGGAGGCCTCGAGAAGCTCTAGGGAGTGGATGTTCTTCTTGTCGGTCTTGTGGACCTTCAGGTGGGCCTGAAGCTTACGGGCCTTCGAAAGGAGGTTGCCCAGGTCCTCAGGGATCGGAGGTGCCAAACCGGCCTTCGTCAGGACCTCCGTTACGGTCTTGCCGATGAGCTTCTTCGACAGGGGAATGCCATATTCGTCTCTGAGCCTCACACCGACAACACTAGGAGAGTTCCCTTCCTTCGCAAGCTTGACTATGAGCGACTCCACAGACTCGGCGTTGTAGTTTATCCACTGTGTGGAGATTATCGAAGGCGGTCTGCTCGAATGAGACTTCCCATGGCGATGACTGTGTCTCCTCGCCATGTCCTTCAAACCTCCCTAAGTCCGGCATATAACAATTCCTCTTTAGCGAAAGGCAGCTCAACGAACTACCCAGGAACCCATGCCGCCTGAACGCCAGGGCGCGGTGCGAAATCAAGCCCTTCTCCTCCAACTTCATTTCGCCGAAGGTCTTGAGATGGCCCCTCGGGGACGAAAATTGGGTCGAAACCGAAACCCTCGCTCCCCCTCGGCTCCTCCGAAATGCTTCCCTGGACCCTACCAGTGAAGACCCAAATGCGATCAGGGGGGATGCCGTAGGCAACAGCGGCTTCGAAATAGGCCGACCGGTCCTCCTCCCCTCCGAGGAGCTTCAGGATGCCCTTGTTTCCTATCGTCCTGAATGCGTCCGCTGCAAGGGCGCCAGGAAAGCCGTTGAGGGCCTTCACGAAGAGCGCCGTGTCCTCCACCACGAGAGGCTTTCCGAATGACCGGAGGAGGTCCTCCAGGCAGGACTTTGCCACATCAGCCGGGTCGAGGCTCTGGATCTCCTTCCCCTTGATGTCATGGGCTATGAGGGTTATGCCGAAGTCCTTCAGCGCCAAATTGGCCTCCTCGACTTTGTGCCGGTTGGCGGTGGCCATCACGATCTCCGAGGCTAGTCCCCCTCCCCACTTCGACCTGGCGTACCTTCCGCGTCGCTCTATGTCGTTGACCCTCTCCCATATCTGTTCCGCCCGAGCTCCCATCTCGGTGGAATACCCCTTCCTGAACGAATCGATGGCCTCCTGACCCACCGCGACGTGGGCGCTGTGGAAGACCTCCTTGACAAGATGGAGGTCCACCGCAAGGTCTTCGACGGACTCCGTCTTGTGGGCTAGGCCGAAGTCGATGACCGCGAGCGTCCCGCCAACGAGGATGAAGTTAGAGGTCGTGGGATCCCCATGGGCGATGCCGCCATTATGGAGACGGGCGAGGTACCTCCCCATCACCCCGCACAGGTCTACCCGCGGGCCCGGCCTGTCAGCAGCTCCTTGAGCCTGGGTCCTTCAAGGTACTGCATGACGATGGTGTAGGCAGCCGGATCGACGTGGAGCACCAGGGGGGTGGGGACGCCTGTCTCTTCGCGGCAACGAGGAGCTCTGCCTCGTGCACAGTCCTGGCCTCCCTCATTCTGTCGTCCGAGCTCCTCTTCATGTAAGGTCTCCTGGTGCGGACCTTGTAAATCGCCGGCTCGTCCAGCCACCTGCCGAGAAGGATGTCGGCCTCGGCCCCCCTTCGAATCAGCTTCGCCAAGGCACATCCACCGTGTCCAAACGCCAGGCCTGACGTACGAACCCTTCATTTGGGCGCACAGAGAGCCCCGCTTCGAAGTGTTTGAGACCCGCCCAGGCAATCTGGGCGCCGCAGTCCCCGGAGAACGCCGGAGGGCAGCCGGCCGAAGCGGCCTCCTGGCGCTTGGCCACCCATCCGATCATCTCCATCAACCGCTTGTTTGGCCGAAACGCCTCCGACCACCAATAGCTCCTCTTCTCGGAGAAGGCCAAAGCCCTCTCGGCCACCTCGCTGAGCATGGCGTAGGCGTGCTCCTGCATAGAGTATGCGAGATCGTCGTTGCCATGGACCCCCACCTGGTTCTTTGCCGCCGTGAGGAGGCCGGAGAAGGAGACGTCGTTCCCCTTAACCACGTAAGGGAGCTGGACCAGAGAGGTCCCCTTCAGCGCCATGCGTTCGATGGTCGGGCCGCATGGGCTTGCCAGGCCTATGCTGCGGCCGAATTGGTCGAGGAGCTGCCCTATCGTTATGTCGAGGGTTTCCCCGAAGATCCTCCACGGTGCCCCTGCGGGGACGACGACGGCCGTGTGCCCCCCAGAGACAAGGAGGCAAACGGGCGAAGACATCGAGCACAGCAGTGAGCCCAGCTCAAGGTGGCCTATGGCATGGTTCACAGGGACCAGTGGTTTCCGGTAGTACGAGCTGAGGGACCTGGCGACGACGGCTCCCACTCTAAGGCAGGGTCCGAGGCCGGGCCCGCAGAGTAGGCGACGAAGTCCAGGTCAGGGGCCCTCAGCTTCGCCTTTTCGAAGCATTCCCTTAGCACGGCGGGAGCGACCTCTGCATGATGCCTCGAGGCTTCTCGGGGGTGGATACCGGACCCGGCGGGCGCCTGGTAGACCTCCCGGCAGTCGGCGAGGATACGTCCCCGGAATCGATCCACCGACGCTCCGAAGGTGTGTGCCGTGCTTTCGATCCCCAACCCGACCAGGTCGGGGCCTCGCCGTAGGCATCGTGGGTCGAGAAACCGATGGCGCTGAAGATAACCTTTATCTTGGATGGTCATCAAGTTGGCACCGTCAAGGAATGAAAGCGAAGTCCGCCGAGGTCTCTTTTCATCTGCACGCGACGGAGGACGGAGACAGGGTGGGCAGGGCTCTGAAGGAATCCTTGGGGGTGGAGCCAACGCCTTCGCAGCAGCTCTTCGGTCACAATGGGAACATCATCCTTGACAACAGGGCCCTCCTCGGAAAGGACGAGGCCGAAGCTCTCCTGGTCAGGGTCTTGGGCTCCCTCTCCCAAGGGGACAAGTCCTCCCTGATGGCCGAGCTGGGCCAGCATATAGACGAGAGGGGCACCTTCTTCATGAGGCTGGACAAGCAGGAGTTGGTCCAGGGCCGCTTCGCCATCGGAGGGCCCGACTCCATCAGGCTGTCTTTCAGGTTGGAGGCAAAGGGTACGAAGGCCGAAGAGATGATTAGGGAATGCTTGACCTGAAGCATCTAGAGCTGCGGATTAGGCCCGCACCCCCGTACGGCGATTGGATTGGGGCCCTGAAGCTGATGGGCTACAGCGTGGTCGGCCTTGACCTCTCCGAACACGAAGCGCCCGCCTTCCAGGCGGAAGCAGGTGACACTGTGTCATGCTTCGTCAGGGGGAAGTCGGCCTTCCTTCCATGGGTGGACTCCTGTGGCCTCGAAGAGGCGTTGAGGAGAAGGAAACCCCCGCTCCCTCCTGGTGATTGAGGTCAAGGACAGGCCTGAGGAGGTCGACGCCTACCTCGGGGCGCATCCGAATAGGGTCGAGGCGTTGGAACTGGGCTTGGCGGGAGTAAGGAAGGCCTACGAATCGGGGGCGGCGAAGACCTTCGAGTGGACTTCGGCCCTGGCCCGAGGGCCGGAGCAAGGGGAATACCTGTGATCGTATCGTCGTCCGCCTCCTCTCCGACAGAGCTGTCGACCCCGTTCACCAAGTCTGCCTTTTCCGGGATCCTGAAGACCGGCCGGCGGTCCACCGGCGTTCGCGAGAAGACCTTCCTCAGGAGGCTGGAACAGATGGTTTTGACGAGGGAGCGAGTGGCCCCGAGTTGAGGCTGGTCAAGCGGTATTACGCCATCCTCTCCAGCCAAGCCGAGGCTCCCTCGCGGGCCCCATCAGGGAGAATATGTCCCGCCTCTTTGGGGTCACTTCGGCCCACGATGTCACCCTCAAGATCGTGGAGGTCCGAGAGTGGGGCTTCGTCCTCAGGGCACTGATGAAGGAAGGCGGGACATCCGACAAGGTCGTCCTGGCGGCTAGCTTCACCAGGGACGGAGGCGGATGGCTGAAGCCTCTCTATGTCTCTGGAACGCTGAAGGCTCTGAGGACAAGACTTAAAGAAGCCGGCCTTTTCAGTTCAAAATCGGGATGAAGTTATCGCCGTCCCAGGCTGAGCCCTCAAGGCGTTGAAGACCTCGCGACGAACTGACCCAAAACCCTCTACGTAGCGAGACCCAGGGCTGCGTTGCCCTAGTATGTTATCTTGAAACCTGAAAGCGTCTGCTCCTCGTCCTCTGGCGTTACGACCAACCTTTGCACGTCGGCCGCCGGCGGGCCCCGCCTGCACAATTCCAGGGCATGGTTGACCTCTATCTCGGGGCCGTCGAAGAGGGCCTCTACGGAGCCGTCCTCAAGGTTGCGCACCCATCCTCGCAGCTTCGACTCCTGGGCCATTTCGCTGACGAAGTATCTGAAGCCCACACCCTGCACGAGGCCGAAGACGCGCACCCTGACACGCAATGGCTACCGCTGATCAAAGGTGGGAGGGAGGGCTAATATGCGTGTTCCAGGAAAACGGGCCTACGTGATTTCTCTCAGGATGATTATGGTGTTAGTGGTGGCGACGCCGTCGGCACGTCGTATCTGATCGATGCTGGCGTTCACTTCGGATATGTTCGTCCCCGTGATCAGGACGGCGATGTCGTACTGGCCAGTGATTTCGTATACCCTCTGGACGGCCGGGAGAGCCTTGATGCGCGCCGACACGTCGCTAGTGGGCGTCGACGGGGCGACGGCGACCAACGTCAACGCGCTGGCGGCTTGGCCCACCTCGATGTCGATGGTGAACCTCTTGATGATGTTCAGCTCTTGGAGGCGTTTCACCCTTCGCCGCACGGCTGCTTCAGAGAGACCTACGTTGGAACCAAGGTCAACAAAAGAAAGACGAGCGTCGTGCTTAAGAAGCTCAAGGAGCTTCTTGTCGACTTCGTCCATGCCGATTCGACCAGAAATTCGGCCGTTGCGCAATTAAAACCTTTCCTTTCGGGAATCGACGCTCACCCTTCCACGGTGACCGCCTCTTCCTCCAAGGCGACCGTTCTTAGCGGGTCAAGGAGCGGCCCTGTATGCGACGAGGACGCCGTCGGCACCGGCGGCCAACTTCGCAACCATCGGTCGTGGGACATCGCAGGCCGCAGCCTCGGACTTCACTGCCAACGTCCTGAAGCAGGTGTAAGTGCTCTTTCTCACGACCATGCTAATCGGATGAGTGAGCGTAAGCGCACTAGAGCCTTGGGCTGAGAATTCGTAGTGATCCCCCTCCACTTCAACGACTAGCCTCAAACGGGCGGAATCGTTCATCAGGTATGCTCGGGCCGCCTGGTCGAGGTCTTGACAGGCCTTGTCGGCCATGACGCCTATGATGCAGTCTCCCCTGAGAGTCAAGAAGTCCTCCCGGGTCACTTCTAGGGTCATCGTGTTGGTAGCCCTGACGTTGGGGTGACCCTTGAAATGCACCGCGAAAAGCTGCTCCACCTCGGTCCCTCTCAGTAGCCGTCCTGTCCGATCAGTGGCACGAAGACGCAGCCCCCTAGGTCCTCCTGTTGGAACCTCTCGGCGGCGGTCCTAACCATCTTGATCAGGTTCTGGAAGCCGAGAGGTCCCACTGGGATCAGGAGCGTCCCACCCACCTTGAGGAGCTTCTTGAGGGCCAGAGGGATGCGGGGCGCGGCGGCCGTGACCATGATCCCGTCGAACTCTTTCGAGCCAAGCCCTCCGCCGAGGGTCCCGTCCCCTAATACTACTTCAACTCTGTCCAAGTAGCCGCAAGCCCCGAGGTTCTTTGTGGCGAAGGCTACCAGTTCAGGGGCCCTCTCCACGGAAACCACCCTGCCCTCCGAGTCGAGGTCGGGTGCAACCATCTCGGCCAATAGGGCGGCGTTGTACCCGCTCCCGGTTCCCACCTCCAGGACCGACCAACCCGGCTTGGGCCTGAGCGCTTCGAGCATGATGACTACCATATGCGGGGCAGAGATGGTCTGGCCGGTGTAGCCCAGCGCAAGGGGCATGTCGAAGTAGGCCTGCTCCTCGGTGCCGGGCCAGAACGAACCTCTCCCTGGCGACCTTCAGAAAGGCCCTGCGCACTTCGTCAGATTTCAACAAGCCCTCAGCGGCGAGGTCGTCAGCCAGCCTTCGCCTTTCAAGGTCGGGCCCTCAACTCACTAGCCGAACCACCTTTCGAGGCTCTCGCTCTTGCCCTTCGAGGCCTCTTTCACTCTGCCGACGGCGGCCCGGACCCTGTCGGGGGAGAAGTCGTGCCTGTCGCAGAGCATAGACTTGATGCCTTCGAGGTCCACTTCGCCCCATTCGAGGTTGCCGACATCCGAGACCGCGGGCTTGAGGAAGATGTCGCGAATCTGCTGATACTCGGACCCCCCGATCTCTTCCTTCAGGGGCTCAACCTTATCGAGGGATCCGTAGGTGTGTATGTACTTCAAGGCCGTGGCCGTGCCCACCCCCTTGAAACCGTCGGGGTTGAAGTCTGTCCCCAAGAGTATCCCAAGGTCCACCAGCTGAGGGCGGTCCACGGACAGCTCCTTAAAGACGTCCTCCAGCTTGACCAGCTCCGGGTTCACTTCGATGTATATGTCCTTCCCGGGGAGCTTCCTCCTCCCCGAAACGGCGAGGTTCCTGATCAGCCGAGGCGACCCGAAGAGGAGCGAGTCGTAGTCCTGTGAGACGGACGCCCAGGCCACGCCCTTGGCCGCAAGGTAGGCGGCTTCACACTCGCCCTCGGATGGAGCCTGGACCGCCGGAAGTCCCATGAGCTCCAGCAGCTCCTTAGACTCGGCCACCATAGATTCGTCCAGCCTGACGGACTGGGAGCCGTACTTGCGCATGCCCTCGGCGTCGCCCCTGACCTGGGCCTCCTGATAGAGCTCGTAGGCCTTCCTCTTCGCTTCGCCTCGCCTTATGATCTCTTCGTGCTTAAGCCGAGGCGGCTTCCCATCGAAGACGTAGAGAGGTTGGGCGCCTTTCTCTAGGAAGTTGCAGGTGCGGTAGAAGAGCCCGCTGAGATGGCTGGTGACCCTTCTCTACATGGTCCATCGAGCGGGTCGCCGGTGTCCCCTCTTATCACTGCCAAGAACTGGTAGAGAGCATTGTAGGCGTCGATGGCGATGATTCTCCGGTTCAGGTCTTCCAGCTTGAGGGGAGCTCTGCTCTTAACGAGAGGACCAAGGTCTACGCCCATGCTTCGGTGGCCCAGACAGCAAGGCCGAGGGGTGTCTTAAGTGCTTTCCTGACGACTGGGCTCTGGCTTTGCCTCTCGGTATTCGATGCGGCGCCTCTCCTTGTCCATCCAGCTGACCGTGATGAGCCCTCTTATCTCAAGCCGGAAGAGTATGTCGTTCAGGTCCTCCATGTCGATCTCCTTGGTCTTCCGTAGCTCGTTCAGGAGGTCCACGTCTGTGGTTACCTTCAGTTGCCGTATCTTCTCGTCGATCGCCGTCGCGGCGCTATCTACCATAATCAGGACACGCTGACCAGAACGTCGTTTTAACAGGGACCTTTGCAGCCTTATTAAAGTTGTTGCGGGCTCTTCATCCGTACTGGCTCGGCCGCTGCTCCTTGATCACCTGGCTCCGCAGCTTCTTGTCCAGCCCGGCGTACCATTCCTCTGCCTCCTTGCCGAAGCCGGGTTTTATGCGCGATAGGCCCGCCAAGAAGTCCGCCCGAGACACGTCCTCTGACTTGCGCCTGATGGCGGAAAGCCCGGCCTCGCGGCAGAGCGACTCAAGGTCCGCTCCGGTGAAGTTCACCGTCGACTTGGCTAACGTGTGCAGCTCCACGTCGGAAGCGAGCGGCATACGTGAGACGAGTATCTTGAGGATTGAGAGGCGGCCATCTTCGTCCGGAGGAGCCACGTAGAATAGGAGGCCCAGCCGCCCAGGCCTCAGAAGCGAAGGGTCCAACAAGTCTGGCCGGTTGGTGGAACCTATGATGAAGACCCCTTCGCCGGAGTAGAGCGAGTCAATCTGGGTGAGCAGCTGGCTGAGGATGGTCTCGCCGCTCCAGGCTTCGTCGGAGGCGTAGCGGGTCTTCCCGATCGAGTCGATTTCGTCGAAGAGAATGATGCAGGGGCTGGAGGACCTGGCCTTCCTGAAGATGTCCCTAATGGCCTTCTCGGACTCGCCCAGCCACTTACTCAGAATCTCCGGTCCCCTGATCACTATGAGGTTGGTCTGAGATTCGGCGGCGAGGGCCTTTGCGAGTAGGGTCTTGCCGCAGCCGGGGGGGCCCGTAGAGGAGTACGCCCCTGGGGGGCTCGATGCCCAGCCTCGCGAAGAGCTCTGGGAACCGCAGTGGGAGCTCTACGATTTCGCGCAGCCTCCGAAGCTGCTCCCTGAGACCGCCTATATCTTCGTAGGTGATCCGCTGCTCCGCCATCAGCGACTCGAGCTAGCTTCGTCTCCACCCGGAGTTTTGTGGAGTCCTCGGCCACGACGATTCCCCTTGGTGACACCCTGACGACCTTGAAGCTAACAGGGTTGCCGAGCACCACGATCGACAAAGAGCTGCCCTCCACCAGGGGCATCCCCTTGATTCTGTTCCTTACGAACGACTCGAAGTCTTCGTCGAGCTGCACAGACTTGCCCAGCGGGGCCAGCACTACGCTGGTGGCCGCCCTGACCACCGCCTTGCTGACGTCCACGAACTCGTTCAAGGTGACCCCTAGGTTGCGCCTGATGGAGCCGTCTATCCTCACTAGACTGTTCCCAGAGTCATCGTCGCTAGGCCATGCGGTGGCGGCGGCGACCTCCCTCCCTTTTAGCTCCAGGAAGTCCCCTGGCTTGACCCCGATCTTCATCATGGCAGTCATCGGGAGCCTTGCCCTTGCCTTGCCTATGTCCCTTGGCAGGGCCTCTTGGACCTTCAGCCGCACTCTCTTCACTTGCAATGTAACATCACGGCCATGGCCGCAGGATGAGGTGACGCATGGCGGACGCTGATAAGCCTAGGTGCGAAAACGCGAAAGTCACCGCCGTCTATCTGACGTGGGTGGAGGACTTGCTTACTCCCAATACGTCCACCTGGCTGACGCCCTTGGTGGAAAGCAGGGCCTCTTCAAGCGGGTCCGTCCCGCCTTCTTTGTCATCGATGCCGAAGTCGACGATCAGGGCGTTGAGGCCGAAGGCGATCGGCTCTACCCTGTACCTGATTATCGAGGCCACGGCCTTCGTTGATACCCTTATGTCTTCGAGCGTCTGCTCGGGCTTGGTTTCGATGTCCTCCGGGAGGACCTTCACGCGGACCACGAGGTCGGCCATGGAGATCCCTTCTACGGACCTTCGAATCCGCAATTCTCGCACTTGTAGGGCCTTGCGAGCAGCCTGCAGCGCTCACAGCGCCTGATCAAGACCTTGCCGCATTCCGGGCAGTAGAACTTGACTGCCTTCTCCCTTGGGTCTATGGGCTTGTTGCAAGAGGAACAAGTCGGAGGCCTCACCAACGGGGACAAACTTTCTCACCCCCCTTGCCGAAGTGGTCTATATAACAATTGCTCGGCACGGTTCCACGAAACGGAGTCGATGCGTGCGCTGATCGACCGCTTCTTCCAACCCAGAGCTCGGGCTAATGCGGAGATCAAGCGGAGGGAGCTCCGAAGATTGATGAAGCAAGGATTAAAGCTCGAAGCGCCCATAGCTCCACAGCGGCGAAAAGGATGAGTGTAAGCCACCGCGAAAGCGAAAGCCGACCGGGTCCGGCCCTCGACATATCTCGTACGAGTCAGGTGGTGGCGCTTATCCGCGCCGAGTTGAACAGGCCCTTCACCGTTGAAGGCGACCCGGACGCCCAACGGAAACTATGTGCTGGGATGGAACCCACCCGCGGCGTGCGACTGCGTTCCGCCATCGTCGCCCGCACCCGCTTCTTCGACGAACGAGTCCTCTCGGAGATCTCGGCCGGCCTGTGCCAGGTGGTAATCTGTGGGGCCGGCTACGACGACCGCGCGCTGAGGTTCCGGACAGCAGGCGTGCAATTCTTCGAGCTAGATCACCCATCAACCCAAAGTGACAAGGCCCTTAGGCTGAAGAGGATAGAGGCCGACGTTCGCGGTCTTCGATTGATTCCCGTAGACTTCAGGTCAGACCCGGTCGCCGACCTCCTCAGGGCCCAGGGGCTCCATCCGGAGGAACCCAGCCTTTTCATCTGTGAGGGACTTCTGGTGTACCTCGACCTCCAAGCCTGCCTTCGTCTCCTCGTGGCGCTCCGATCGCTGGCGGCTCCCTCCAGCGTCCTTGCGACCAGCTTCACAACCATTCGCGAGGGAGAGGTGGCCGAATCCGCGATCGCGAAGGCAAACGCCAGAAGACGTTCCGGGTGGACCGAACCCTGGCGCACTGTGCTCGCCCCTGACGCCTGCGTGGCACTCTTGGCTCAGGCTGGCTGGAAGGTCGAGCTTGGCCACGGGCCAAGGGAGGCGGGCAGAGGTGAAAGCCTTGGCCACATGCTCCTGCTCACTGCGCGCCCCTGCTAGTCAGGCACATGACGTGCCGGGCCGTGCATGGGCCTCACCTGCGCCGCCGGCACGCACGGATTTAGGCAGGAAGAAGTTGGTGGTGCCACCAAATTCCATCAAAAAAGGCGTCCTTGGGTCGCTCTGGCAAGCCAAAACAAGCCAATTTAGGCACAAGAAACGCATAGGCTTAAATACGCACGTTTCGTATACTACGCACAACGGTGAATTGATTGGCTGAAACGGCATACTGCGTAAAGTGCAGGGCCAAGCGCGAGATGAAGAATCCTAAGGAAGTCAAGCTAAAGAACGGACGAAAGGCACTATCCGGCACCTGCACCAAGTGCGGTACGAAGGTATTCAAGATACTCGGCAAGAAGTAGACGCGCCGAAACGGCCCCTGACGTTTTTTCTTCTTTCAACGAACTAGGTCTATTAATGAGCGTATCCGCTTGTAGCTACCGCCAAGCACGAGCAGAGAGTCCAGAAGTCCCTTCGCGCCCAGCATCTTGGCCAGGTCCAAGGCATGGTAATCGAAACTCCCGTCCTTAAGCGACTCAGCCACGTTCTCCCGAATCATTATCTTGAACAGTGCGTCCAGTTCCTCGTTGTCCAGGTCGTCGTAGATCCTGCGGACAGCCAGCTGGGTAGAGAAGTCTTTCTGGAATTGTTCCCGCCACTCGCGCTCGTAGCCTTGCAAGAGGGCAGGGTCGTCAGCGTTGATGGCGCTGGCTACCGCCTTTCCAGCCATAAGCCCTCCTACCCCGCCGGCGAAGATGCCACCAGCAGTCGTGGGCTTTGTCTGTCCGGCGGCGTCCCCCACGAGGATCCTCCTGCCCAAGACAAAGCGCTCTAGGGGACCGCCCACGATGATGCTCGCGTAGGTCTTCTTGAGCGTCCGGCAGCCGCGCTTGGCGATGTATCCTTCGAGCCACGGCTGCAGGGTGGCGCCGTGGCCGGCTACGCCCACCCTGGCGCTGGAACCGTCCAAGGGGATGAGCCAGGAGAAGTACTCCTTGCTGACGCTCTTGTCAAGGAGGACTTCGACCCTGCCTCGCTGCAGGTCGGGCACCGTGCATTCGTACTGAACCGCCTGGAGGAGGCCGGCCGGGTTGAAGCCCTTGTAGACTGAAGCTCCCCTGGCGTCGATTAAGTACTTGGCCGAGTAGCTACCAGACGAAGCCTGCACTTGGATAGAATCGCCCTTGTCCTCGATCCCGACCACCCTGTCGCCCAGCTCAAAACGGGCTCCAGCCAGGGCCGCCTCCCTTGCCACGGCCTTGTCCAGCTCCCGCCTCCGAAGGGCGACTACGCCTACTTCCCTGGCATCCAGTTCCAAGACATCCCCGCCCGGGGATGTGAATATGGCAGACGTTATGTTGTCGGCGATTATACGAATGGAGGGCGGGATGCCCATCTGTTTCAGGCTGCTCAGGGACACAAGGCCGCCGCATTTCTCGGGGGTTCCTACCTCCAAGTCGTCTTCGAAGACCATGACACTGCAGCCCTCCTCCGCCAGCCTACGCGCCGCCGAAATCCCGGCAATACTGGCGCCGGCGACGATGACGTCGCAGGTCAACGAAGACATGCTGGCCACGCCCACAACTCCCACCTGCCAAGGGGGTTTCTTTAACGTGCCGTCGATCGAGAGGAGGCCTTTCGAAGCATCCTGATTCCATCCTTGGCGAGCCCTTCCGCCTCCTTGGCGGTCTTGGCCTCGGCGTAGCAGCGGAAGAACGGCTCCGTGCCGCTGGGACGAAGGAGTAGCCAGGAACGGTCCGGATACACCAGCTTGACGCCATCGAGGGTGATCCGTCGGGCCCCGGGCGGAAGGGACGAGCGGAGGATCAGGGCGTGAATGGCCTCCTTTCTGGAGTCATCGCACCTGAAGGCCCTCTTGACCATATGATAGCGGGGAAGGGAGGCGGTCAGCTCCTTCATCGTCTTGCCCTGGCTACCCATCAACTCCAGCATCCTGAAGGTGGATAAGGAGACATCCCCGTAGAGGAGGACTTCGGGCCAGATGTACTTCCCCGTCTCTTCGAAGCCAAAGACCGAGTCTGAGTGAGACCTCAGGGCGTCTATGATAGCAGGAGGCCCGACCCTGGTGGTCACGAGCTTCCCCCTGCCTCTGCAGACGTCCCTGATGAGCTGGGACGAGTTGACAGGAGCTACAACCGTCCTCCCATCGCCGTGCTCGAGTCGGTCAATGGCGAAGAGGGAACCCGCGACGTCTCCCCACGCCACTTCGCCCCGTTCATCGACGAAGATTGCCCTGTCCCCGTCACCGTCGGTGGCGACTCCCAGGTCAGCTGACGTTTCTAGGACAGCGCGCTTGAGCTTGCCCAAGACCTCCCTCCTCGGGTAGGGGGATCTCGAAGGGAATCGGCCGTCTGCGTTGTCGTTGATGGCGATAGAAAGGCAGCCTAGCCTCTCGAAGAGGGGGAGGAGGACGCCGGATGCCGCCCCGTTCCCGGGATCGATGACCACACGGCGACCCTCCACGCCGGGGGCATGACTGCCCTTGCGACCGCGTCGTAGTAGGCATCGCGGGCGTTGGCAGGGCTACAGCGTCCCAACCTGTTCCAGGGATTGGGAGAGAGGGCACCGGAGAAGTACAGGGATTCCAGTTTCTCCTCCATTCGGACGCTGATCTCCCCCCCGTCTCGTTGAAAGAACAGGAGGCCTATGACAGGAGCGATGGTGTGGCTGCCCGTCACAAGAACCGCGCCCTCCAGCTGCTCCCGTTTGAGGAAATGGAGGACGGCCGGGGTTGGAGCCACGCCGCAATCTTCGACGTCGACGCCTCCGGCGTTCAACCCCGAGATGACAGCGTCGTGCACTACGCGGGCATGAAGCCTTACGTCCATGCCCACCGCCACTCGACCCTGGCGGCCGATGGAATGGGCAAAGCACAGGCCCATCTTCGCGGCGAAGTCGGGGGTCAGGGTACGGTTAACGAAGCCTCGAATCCCGGAGGTGCCGAACAGCCGGAGGGTCGCGCGGTTCGTTGACATGACCGTCGATTCGAGTGTTGCGAATGTTCCTTAATAACGATGCCCCAGAGGAGCCGCTGGCCGTCCTACGATAACCGACGGCACCGAACGAGCGCCTACGGTTGCCCCGGATTAAATACCACTTGCGGCCCAGCGTCGTCCAGGACGTGGGAAAATGGACTGGAAGAACGTCATCGACGGAATAGCAAAGGCGACGCTTGCGGTCTTCATCTTTGAAGTGTTGGCTCGCCTAGCAATCGCGTTCAACGTCGCGATCGCGGGGCTGATCTACCTCGACCTCTTGTTCGCGGCATTGATCATCCTCACCATAGTGGGATATGGCGTCTACTATGGCAGGACCTACGGCGCTCCGACTTTGATAGTGACGACGATCGTGATGGGCGTGGCAGGCTTTGCCCTGGCGCTGATCGCGCTGCTTGGATTCCCCGCTTTCGGGTCACCGGTCAGGACCCAGCTCTTCTGGATAGGTGTGCTGCTGCTCGCCCTGACAATTCCGCTGGGGTCTTACGCCGCCCAGAGGGGTAAGAGGTACTGGCGCGACTACGCCACGGAGTTCCACTTCGGCCACCACGGTTACGATCTGGCAAAGAACTTCGACGGCTGCGCCGACGGGAGGGGGAGCCTCGCGGAGCCTATCTTCTCGGAGCCTGTGGTGAGCACCGGTGGAGGCTCCTGTGACGGGGCCGGAATCAGGGCTGATTGGGAGAAGGACTCGATAGTCTTTCGCGACGGGGGGAATGCCATCGCGGTCGCCGGCCGGGGGCACATCGAAACATCTCAGGGCTTTGAGATCCTGGACGGCCTCTTTGTAGTCGCCTCCACCTGTCCATTGGAGGTCAGGGAGACATCGACGAGGGCGGCCACCGACGGCGACGCATCGCTCCATGACTTCAAGACTATCGACGACCTGAAGGCGGACCTGGCGACGAGCTCCTCGCATGTCGCCTCGGAGGCCGAAGCATTCCTGAAGGAGGCCATCTCCAAGTATAACCCCGGCGAGAGGGTGGAGTCGGTGTCCGTGGGAGGATTCGTCAACGTGGAGGAGAGCGCCCACCATAAGGTGGTCAGGGTGCCCGGCGTGTATGTGTACGAAGGGCCTGAGGGGCAGGTGGTCCGGGTCGGCGGGAAGGTCGTGAAGAACGAAATCAAGTCGGAAGGGGCAACGATGGGGTTCAGCGGCCTGTTCAAAGAAGGGGACAGGCCCGTCTCGGTGATGAAGAACCTGTCCGAAGGCCTGAGCCTCGTCGTGATGGGCCCGCATTGGGTAGCCTGGAAGAAGGATGAGAAGGTGTCCGCCTGATGTACCGGTCGATAATGCGGAACCTGGGAAGCGCGGGGACCCTGCTCCTGCTGGCCTACATAGTCGCGCTCCCGCTGGGGCTTGTGAATTCGACCGTAACCGACGTGCTTTACCTTTCACTGGCCCTGATCCTGGTTTCAGCCCTGGACTCTCACCGACCACTTGGGATATTGAAGGGGCTCCTCGGAAGGGTGGGAGGGCTGGCCTTCGCGTTCTGGCTGCTGCTGGTGATATTCAGGCTGACAGTCGTGCCGCTGACCTCGGCCCAACTGTTTTGGACGTTCGTAGCGGCCCTCGTAATAAGGGCGGCCGTAGAGATATAGGCGGGAGACGGTCGGGGGAAAAGGCTGATGAGCCAGAAGCTGGCCCAGAGATTGCTGAACAGGGTCTTCCCTGTGCGGCTCACCAGCTACTGGTCCCTAGAGAGACTTGAGAGGAACGAAGAGTTCTCCCTCCTCCTGAAGAACCCCATCCGCAGGAAGATAGTCCTCCACTACCTGCGAAACCGCAACACATGGAGCAGCATCTCCTCCCTCGCGGCCAACATCGGCGAGAGCAAGGCCACGGTGCAGGACCACTTGGAGGCCATGAAGACGGCGTTGATGGTGGAGCGGTGGTTCATGAACAGGCGGCTCTTCCGCCTTAAACCGGAGGTGTATCCCGAGGTTTCGCCGAATCCCTTCATGGTCGCCAGCGTACTGGCGGCGCTGGTCTTGGCGGTAGGCTACGCCGTCAGGCCGTCCGACGTCATCGCCGGGATGCTAGCTGGAGTCTCGATGATGCTCACTCTCTACGTGGTGTTCGAAACCCGCAGGCGATAGGGCCTATGGGAGCAGGACGCAGGCTGCCACAACCGAGGTCCACAGGCCGTTCTTGTCTCCTTCGGCCGACTGGACCACGTTGGTCGTCCTGAAGATCTTCCCCGAAATCTTCCACTCCTGTTTGAGCTCGTCCCAGCTCTTGTCCGGGTCGAAGGGGAGGCCCATGGTCGAGGCCAGCATGTAGATGGCCAGGTCCTCGGCATAGTCGGCGGCCTTCGAGTCCGTCTTCCCGAAGGCGTGTACCTCCGAGAGGTAGCCGTACAGGTTCTTGTCCCTTGGCAGGGCGAGGCCCACGGCCGCCGAAATCAGCCGGTTCGGTTCGTTGGTCTCGTTCCTGCTCAGGACCACGAAGACGACCTGTCCCGGGCTGATCAGCTTCAGGCCTTCCTTCTTGCTGATGACCTGCGCCCGTGGTGGGAAGATGCTGGAGACCGGCACCAAGTTGCAATGGGCGATGCCGGCGTCCCTGAGCGCTAACTCGAAGCTGTTAAGTTTCTCCTTATGGCGCCCGACACCGTTCGTCAGAAAGACCCTCTTTGGAATGAACGAGGACAATTGCGCTAGGAGCGGGGTAATATGTCGGCCGTATTTAAGTTACAACATAGCCGCGGCAGGGGCCCAGCATGGAGTCGAACCGCCCCACCGCACGACGACGCCGGGGGGTCAAAAGACGGAGGTGCTCAGGGCCTTCATTATCTTCTCTTCGGAGATGATGTCACGGACGGATACCACGCCGAAGAGCTTCCCTTCGTCGTCGATGACCACCAAGTGACGGACCCCGAACTTGGACATGGTCATGGCGGCCTCGTCCACGCGGGCGTTCTTGGAGATGGTGATCACCTGCTTGGTCATGAGGCTCTCGACGGGGGAGTAGATGCTTCCACCTCGGGCTACCGCGTTGACTATGTCGCGCTCGGAGAAGACGCCCACCACCTTGTTCTTGTCCAGGGAATCGACGGCGACCAGCATGCCGATCCTGTGAGCGCTCATCAGCTTGGCAGCGTCCATGAGGCTCTCTTCCGGCTCTATCGTCACGGACGGGGTCTTTACCAGGTCGCCTACCTTCATACTCCATCGAGTACGCGGCTTTGGGATATAAGGAGGCCGGCCCCGGGCCGCTGACCTCGGTCAGAGGCAAAGGCTTTAGGGTGCGAAGCGGGAGTCCCGCCATCATCCGGGGCTTGGAGGTCCTTGAAGGCGAGAGGGGTCGACGCGGCGCTCTTCGATTGGAGCGGAACGTTGGTCAACGACCTAGACGCCGTCTGGCGCACCAACGACGCGACCCTGATGTCGTTCGGTATCCCCCACCAGGACGTCACCACCTTCAAGGAAAGGTTCGTACTGCCATGGCAGAAGTTCTATGGCTCGTATGGCCTCGGGACGCCAGAAAAGCTGGAGGAGGTCGACAGCCGCTTCTGGAAGACTTACCGGACCCTTTCGACGGAGATTAAGCCGTTCCCCGGCACCCTGCCCCTTCTGAGGAGGCTGAAGGCGGCGGGGTTCAAGGTGGCGATCGTAACCCAGACGAAGAGGGGCCCGCTCCAGGATCAGATTCGTAGGTTCGGGCTGGGCGACTACATCGACGCCACCGTGGGCGCGGAGGACGCCGACGAACTGAAGCCTTCCCCCCTGCCGATTCTTGCCGCCCTGAGGAAGCTGGGCGCTGAGGCGGGAAGGTCCGTGTTCACCGGGGACATGGTCGAAGATGCGATGTCTGGGAACAGAGCAGGGGTGAGGGTCATCTCCATCGTTCAGGAGGGAGGGTACCAGACCGAGGAGCGCGTAAGAGAGGGGGACCCCTTCTCCGTAGTGCACAGCCTGTCAGAGGCTGCCGATGTGATTCTGAGCCTGTAGCTCCGCTTCGTTTTAAATAGGAGGGAGGTCGAGCAAGGCTTGAAGCTGCAGTGAGGCTCTCTGCCGGGTTCCTCTTGGAAATCCTGAGCGGCCTGTTGTTCGTCGCCGCCGCCGCAGCGGCTTCGCTTCGCCTTATGATCGACGGTGCATTCGGGTTATCGCTTCTTGCGGCCGGAGCAGCCCTCGCCGTCTACGGCCTCAAGCGGCCCAAAGGCGTTCTTCCAGGCACCGCCCTTTCGATAGTCGGGATGGTGGTGCTGGGCGCCGTGGCTTCAGGCGGCCTGTCCATGGTGGCCCCTGGAACCACGCTGGTGTTCAGCGCCTCCACCTACCAGGTCCCACAACACAACCTTGTGCTCACTGCCACCACCGGCGCGGGCAGCATAAGCATCACCTATTCCGACAACCTTCAGCTGGCCTACCAGGTGACGCTCAAATACGCTGGTGGGAGGCATGCGTTCCCGACGTTCGCAATCGTCCCGAAGGTGACCAACTCGTCCAATGGGGACACCTTCCGCCTCAACATAAATGGGGCGGGCGCCGTCATCATGATAGTCCTCGGGAAGGGGTACGCCTTGAACGCGTCGCTTCAGACGACCGCCGGAAACATCCTGTTCGAGCAATCGGCGGGGACCCAAGTCCTTTCGTTGGACTGCTCCACCAGCGCAGGTGACGTGGAGCTCGTCGGCGTGACCGCCCCCCACATCGACTGTAACAGCGATGCCGGGAACGTGGAGGCCAGCATCGCCGCCGTTGGCGTGACAGGCGTAGCATCTCTTTCCAGTTCCGCCGGGAACGTCGAACTGAATGTGATCGCCGATTCGACCACGGGTATATGGCTGAAGGGGGGGACCTCCCTGGGCACAGTGACTCCTCCTGCCGCGAGCGGCATGGAGATACTGTCGCAGAGCGACACTGACTTTGAGGCGCAGACGGCCAACTACAGCTCCTTCAGCCATCAATACCAAGTAACCTGCATCTCTGATTTCGGGAACGTAGAGCTAAGCTTCGGAATCCCAGGTTAGGTTTCGCCCTAGGAGGCCGCCTAGGCGAAGGAAGAGACGACACCGCCGCCGATTACCCTCGACCCCCCGGGCCTTATGTTCAGGTCGACAAGGACGGCGCGCTGGCCTGCCCAGACCGGGATTTGCTTTTGAAGTGTGATGGAGAGGCCGCCGTCTGGCTGGGGGTCTACGTGCCCGAGATTCAGGCCGGATATCGTCTGAAGGTGAAGGTCGACGGGCTTCCGGATGCCCTGTCGGAAATACGGCGACGCCCTGAAGTCCAGGGAAATCTGTTGCGAGACCTTGATGCCCTCGGCGCCTACTCCCACTCCTTTCTGGAAGTCTTCGACGCTCGCGCCCTTCAGGCAGAGCCCCACCCTGGAGCCTTCGGTGGCATAGTCCACGTCGACGTCCATGATCTGAATGCTGCGAACCTCCACCTCCTTCCCCTGAGGAAGGATCTTGACCACATCGTGAGAGTGAACCGAGCCGGCTATGACGAATCCGAGGACGATCAGGCCGACGCCTTTGACGTTGAAGGCCCTGTCGACGGCGACGTATGTCCCGCTTCCCTCCTTGCTCTTCGACCTCCCTCCAACTCCGGAAAAGAGAGAGGGATCGTCCTGCGCGCAGACCTTGTAGGTCGAAAGAGTGAGGTCCTTGAAGACCTTCTCGGCGAGAGAGCGGCCCGCTCCCGGGTCTCCCTCCGTAACTATTTTTCCCTGAGAAATCTCGAGGAAATCCAGCATGAGGGCGAGCTCACCGTCCATCCAGGTCAGCTTGCCATCCCTTGGCAGAAAGTAGTAGGCGGAGTCCGAAATGGAGGCTATCCTCAGGACATCCTGTATCCTTCCAGGATATGCCCCCTCGTCGAGCAGTATGTAGCCGCTATCCCCACTAGCGTGGTAGTAGAGGAAGAGGCCCTCTTCCTCGCTGGGCTGTCCCAACCGTGACGCCACGCTCCTTCTCAGAGATGCATCGGACCCTAGCAGGCTTGAAACCGTTATTGTCAAGGCCGCAGTCTCGCTTTGGACAAGCGCTGCCGAGACGTTCTATTAATCATTTTCTCGGTGGCGTCAGTCCGACGACCACCGAAAGGTCGGTGGCACACCCTAGGTGGAGAGGTGGATGCCGCGGGCAGGATTTGAACCTGCGACACATCGGTCACCGATTCCGATGAACTTCAGCCGATTGCTCTCCCAGGCTGAGCTACCGCGGCGCAGATTGAAAGGCGTTTTCGGGCAATATATCTCCTTTTCTACTGTGGCAGGGCCGTGTGGCGTCGCCTGGTCCCGTACACGAGGCCGCACGGTTGGCCCCATAGCTCGAGGTATGGCAACGGATTAAAGCCGGAAGCCCCTGCGACTGGCCGTGACCGTTGGATCCAACTTGAAGTCCGAGCACCGTGTGATAAGAAGGCTCGAAAACGTCCTCAGAGGGATGGCGGCCCAGATTGCGGAGGGCAAGAAGCCCCCAGCTGAGGACGTCGAAGAGGCTATCAAGTTAATGACCGAATTCGTCGACTCCTACCACCACGTGAAGGAGGAGGTGGGACTCTTCCCCGTGATACAGGGAAGCGCAAGGGAACAGCAGAAGGTCGTGTACGGGTTCCTCGTCGAGCATGAGTTCGGCGAAGGGCCGCGAGGAGGATCGAACAAGAATTCAACCTTTGGGCGAAGGGGGAAGAAAGGGGCGAACCGCTGTCCAGGTTTCTGCTGACCTATGCGGATTTCATAAAGATCCATACGGAAAAGGAGGACAAATGGTTCGGGGAGGTAGATGGAAGGCTCCTGTCCGCCGCGCAGCAGCAGGAGGTTCTCGGGAGGTTCGCCCAAGTCATGGGAGGCAGCAAGGTCTCCAGGGCCTTCAAACGAAGGGTGAACAGGCTAGCCGAGAAATACACCTGATATGCCGTTGACTCGATGGCTCGGCCTACGAATTTAGTACCTGCGACCTTCGGCGAGTCCTTATATCCACCCCTGCTCAGAACCGAGTTACAATGGCCGATGCGACGTGGCTTCAGTTGAAATTGGGATCGGGGGCTGTGACCTCTATCCGGCCATCATGTCCGTCGTGGGACTTCTCTGAAAGTCGAACGGCGGATCCCGCGAGGGCTGCCTGAAGATGAAGCTCACCAGGCTCGTCTTGGCCCTGATTGGGGTTATCCTGATTTCGGGGGCCGTGGCATACGGAATAGTGAGTGCGGCGAACGGGACGCCCCCCAACACAACCCAGACGGCCTGTGGACCCGCGTCGCTCACAGACATCGGTGTGGGCTACGTCAACGAATACAAGACCCCGGACAACTGCTCGTCCCCCAGTGGAATCACGGTAGACGGCCAGGGTAGGGTCTGGTTCGTCGAGCAGAACACCAGCAAGCTGGCCGTCTTCTACCCCAGCACGCAGAACTTCACCGAGTATCAGCTCCCGGTGTCCCTGCCTATTACCTGGTCCCTCACCACGACGCTGGACAACAGTATCTGGCTTACCGACGCGAACTCCAGCCAGATAATACGGTTCGATCCCGCCTCCCAGAACTTCACCCAGTACCACCTGGCCTCTGGATCGTATCCGATGGAGATCGTAAGGGGGCCAGACGGAGCTGTATGGTTCTCCGAGCTCTACGCCCACAAGATCGGAAGGATTCAACCCGACAACGGACTTCTCACCGAGTACCCCACCCCCAACAACGACACGGCACCGTCAGGGCTTGTGTTCGATCGCAACGGCACACTCTGGGTTTCGATGGTGAGCTTCAACCAGTCTGTACCTAACACCCTGGCGACGCTGGACCTCGCTACGGGCACCTACCACTATTTTGAGATGCCGACCCCCATCTCGCAGCCCACTGGAATCGCCGTGGACAGCTCGGGCATGATATGGTTCGCGGAACACGGTCCTAGCCTCATCGGCCGGTTCGATCCGACCACGGGCGACCTCATCCAGATAGCCACATCGGCCAAGGCAGGCGTCACGACGACCCTTCCCTATTGGATGGTCGAGGATCCGACGGGCGACATTTGGTTCAACGAACACGAGGCGAACAGGATCGCTAAGACTGGACCCCACAACCCTGACCCTCACCGAGTACGACATTCCCTCTCGCATTCCGTCATACGGCAACATCGCCAACGCACTGACCGTCGCATATGGGGCTGGCGGACTCTGGTTCACGGAGCTCTCCACGGCTAAGCTCGGCTTCGTCAACGCCTCAATCGAGCCGGATGTGTCGGTGACCGGCCCGGCCTACTTCAACCTCTCCTCTAGCTCGGTGGTCACCCTGGGCGTGACCGCCATTGGGAAGTACTCAGGAGGGGTCAGCTTGGAGGCCACCGACTCGGAAGTGACCAGTGGCACTTTGCAGAACTTTACCGCCGCCTTCACTTCACCGGTCTCCATGTTCAACGGGAGGTCCCTGGCTTACGCGGTCAACGTCACCGTGACCGTCACCGGCGCCTCGCTGCTGGGCGACTACTATTTCACGTTCACCGTTCGCGAATCGGGGCTGGCCGTTTCGAAGATCGTGAGGGCCCGGCTGATACCGCCCTAGTCGGCCTCCTCTCGCCTCTGACGCGGTTCTGGATGTGCTCGACTATCTCTTTGAGGGAGGTCCCAGGGCCGAAGTTCCCGCTTATGCCCAGGGCCTCCAAGTCCGGTTTGTCTTCCTCGGGGATTATCCCTCCGCCGACGACGAGGATGTCCTTCCCCCCCTTCTCCCTTAGCAGCCGAACCACGTTAGGGAAGACGGTCATGTGGGCCCCGTTCAGCAGGCTCAGTGCGACCACGTCGACGTCTTCGTCCACGGCCATCTGGGCGACCTGCTCGGGTGTGGTCAGGAGCCCCGCATAGATGACCTCCATGCCGGCGTCCTTGAAGGCCCTGCAGAGGATCAGGGCGCCTCTGTCGTGGCCGTCCAGGGCCGGCTTGGCCACAAGTATCTTTATGGAGGCACTTCGGGACCGGTGAGCGAGCTTCAAAGCACGATTGGCTCCTGCCATGGTCCGAACACTTCCCTGCCCACCTGCATGATCTCTCCGAGGGTCGAGCCGACTTCCGTCGCGCGCATGAGAGCCGGCATCGAATTGGCCCTGTCGTCCTGAAGGATTCGTCGGAGCTCCGCCAAGGAGGCCTTGACCGAACTGGCGTCTCTGGTATTCCTGAGACGCTCGAGGGCCGCGTGTTGTGCCCTCTGGGCCTTCTCGTCGATCTTCAGGGTCCTTATGGACCGCTCCCCTTCAACCTTGAAGTCGTTGACTCCTACGATGATGCTCTCCTTCTCCTCTATCTTCTTCTGGGTTTCGTATGCCGTGTCCGCAATCTCCCGCTGGAGGTAGCCGGACTTGATGGCCCCGACCACGCCGCCCAGCTTCTCGATTTTGTCGAAATAGGAGTAGGCTCCCAGTTCCAGCTCCCTCGTGAGCCATTCAAGGTAATAAGAGCCGCCCATCGGGTCTATCACGTCCGCCACCCCCGTTTCTTCTGCGATCACCTGTTGGGTCCGCAGAGCCACTTCCGCCGACTCCTCCGTGGGAAGGGCCCATGCTCCGTCGTAGGCGTTGGTGTGAAGGGACTGGGTGCCTCCCAGTGTCGCCGCCAGGGCCTCTATGGCCGTCCTGACGATGTTGTTCAGAGGTTGCTGCCATGTGAGAGACGCTCCGGAAGTCTGGGTGTGGAACCTGAGCAGGAGGGACCGGGGGTCCTTGGCTCCGTA
>CAVYVS010000028.1:0-169511 GCA_963772005.1 uncultured Nitrososphaerota archaeon
AATCGCCGGACTCCTTGCCCCAGACTCCGGCGAGGTGCTCATCGCCGAAAGGGTTGTAACCAGATTTGGCGGCCCGGGCTCCGACATCATGGTCCACCCGGCGGAAAGGGGCCTGGGCTACGTGATGCAGGACAACGCCCTCTTTCCACATATGACCGTCGTGGACAACATAACCTTCGGTCTGGGGAAAGGGTGAGATAACCAGCAGCGACGAAGCAGGGCGCAGGAGGTGATGGAGCTCCTACGCATCGAGGACCTGGCGGACCTCCTTCCGGTCAGCTGAGCGGAGGCCAGCAGAAGCGCGTCGCCCTCGCCAGGTCCCTGGCCCCGCAGCCCAAGATACTGCTGATGGACGAGCCGCTGTCTTCGCTGGACCAGGAGCTGCGGGAGCACTGAAGGCCGAATTGAAAGGGATGTTCGACCGGATGGACCTCACCGTCATGTACGTCACTCACGACAACCTGGAGGCGCGCTAACTGGTGGACCGGATAGCGGTCTTCGGGTCTGGGCGGATATCCGGGAGCTTCTTCGTTTCCCGCTAGCCTGAGGCATCCGTCAGCCAGGGACATGCCGTTCAGGACGCATGCCCAGGCTGAGAGCCCGCTCCATTACTCCTTCCCGATTATCACTTCAGTGGACTTTATGATTACGGTGACCGCGTCTCCCGCCTTGAGCTTCAGGTCCTCTGACGCGTCCTTCGTTATCAGGGCGGAGACGGTGAACGGCTCTTTGACCTCGACCCTGACCAGGGCAGCTATCGCCCCTTCTTCGACCGACACCACCTTTCCAACGACATGGTTCCGTGCGCTGAGTCTCATTGTGCTCCGAGAGGCCGTCAAGGTAGTTAAGTCTTACATGCGACCGTCTCTGCGCATATGCTGGATGGCCCTCTCCCGGCAAGGAGGGGCTCTGTGCGTTACACGGTTATCTTAAACGAGACCTCGCCGTCTTCGGCTATCTCGGCCTTGACGACAGCCACCAGGTGGTGCCCCCTGATCTTCGACCTACACCTGGACCTGAGCAACGCGAGGAGGGAGTCCGCCGACAGGTTCAACTTGATCCCCAGTATGTCGGCCCTCAGCACTATCAGCGAAATCGCTTCGAAGACGCGGTGCCGCCGGGAAGGAGGACTTCACGTGTGACTTCGAGATCCTTCAGTGCCGCCAGGGTCGCCTTGGCCGCGGAGATCTTGTCGTGTGCTCTGTGCTCGATTATCGAGATGTTCTCCCTCGTCGTCTTGAGCCTCTTTGCCACTTCGGCCTGGGTGAGCCCCTCGGCTCTCATGCGTATGACCTCCCACTGGCGGTCGGTCAAGTGGTCCCGTGGAACGGCTCCTTCTTCACCAACCCGACATGCATGTGAATTGCTTGCGAAATAAGTCTTGCCCACGTGCGAAGGTACCGTCGGCGGACTTCTGCACGAGGCTGGGCAAGCCGACAAACCCTTATATCGTCCATCACCACTCGGAGACCGTCGAAACGCCTTGAATGGCGCTGTCTAGCCGTCTCAATCCGATTCCGTCTTATGACGTCTCCCAGCCTGGGTGATTTTCGTTGCAGCATAGAATAGCCGTACTGGAAAGAGATGCCTGCAATTTCAAGAAGTGCGGGCACGAATGCCAGAAGTTCTGCCCGCCGGAGCTCATGGGCGAGAAGGTGATCGAGTTCACCGACCCCGAGGGCTATCCCGTCATCGACGAGATCCTCTGCATAGGCTGCGGCATCTGCACGAGGAAGTGCCCCTTCGACGCCATCGACATCGTCAACATGCCACGGAGATCGGCGAGGACAAGGTCCACCAGTACGGCGCCCAACACGTTCAGGCTCTATCGGCTCCCCATGCCAAAGGCCGGAAGCGTCACCGGCCTGGTGGGGAAGAACGGCGTCGGGAAGACCACCTCGCATCAACATCCTGTCGGGGAGCCTCATGCCCAACCTTGGCAGGCTGGACGCCCCTCCGTCGTGGGACGACATCCTGGACGTCTATCAGGGGACCGAGCTCAGGCCTCATTTCGAGAAGCTGAGCCAGGGACTGATCAAGGCCTCCGTGAAACCCCAGGCCATCTACCTGATCCCCAAGGCCTGGAAGGAGCAACGTGGGCAAGCTGGTCGACCAGTACGACGAGACAGGGAAGGGGAGGGAGCTGCTCGACCAGCTCAGCCTCAGCGATGACGTCGACAAGCTTCCCGAGGAGCTCAGCGGAGGGGAGCTGCAGACGGCTGGCCGTCGTCGTTGCCGCCGACAGCGGAGGCAGACATCTACTTCTTCGACGAGCCCAGCTCCTTCAACGACGTCTACCAGCGCCTCCAGGTCTCCAAGGTCGTCCGGGGGCTGGCCACGGAAGGGGAAGAACGTGCTCCTCGTCGAGCACGACCTAACCTTCCTGGACTACGCCTGCGATTTCGTCCACATCATCTACGGTGACCCGGGGGTCTACGGAATCGTCTCCGGACCCATGACCACTTCCGAGGGGATCAATTCCCTGCTCGACGGCATGATACCCGGCGAGAACATGCGCTTCAGGGATTCGCCCGTCACATTCGACGTCTTTTCTCCTCCGTCCCAGGAGATCGCCGCCTCCCCTCTGCTGGAATACACTCCCCTCAAGAAGTCGTATCCCCCCTACACCCTCAGGGCCGAAGGCGGGATCATTAAGCAAGGGCAGGTGATGGGCGTGCTCGGCGCGAACGCCCTAGGCAAGACCACCTTCCTGAAGATACTGGCCTCTGAGCTGGAGCCCGACGAAGGGAAGGCACTATCCAAGGCGAAGATCGCCTACAAACCCCAGTATCTAACCAGCGAATACGAAGGGACGGTGCAAGACCTCCTCAACGCCTCCAGCGGCGACAGGTGGAGCAGCGGCCAGAACATGGGCCAGCTCATAAAGCCTCTCAGGGTGGACAAGCTCTTGGACAAGAACGTCTCCAGCCTCAGCGGGGGGGAGCTACAGAAGACCGCCGTGGCGGTCGCGCTCCTCAAGGAGGCCGACATCTACGCCCTCGACGAGCCGTCCGCCTTTACGGACATCGAGGACAGGATCGCCATGGCCAAGGCGATCCAGCGTTACGTAAAGTCCCTGGACAAGTCCGCGGTCATCATAGATCACGACATCATGCTCGTCGACATCGTCTCCGACTCGCTCATCATCTTCACCGGCAAGCCTGGCGTGGGCGGCCACGCCAGCTCCCCCATGGCAAAGGAGCAGGGGATGAACCTCTTCCTGAGCGACATCTCGATCACCTACAGGCGCGACGCCAGCACGGGGAGGCCCAGGGTGAATAAGCCTGACAGCAGGCTCGACAGGGAGCAGAAGGAGAAGGGCCAATACTACTATGTCGCCCGGAAGGCCACGCCCACCGAGGAAGGCAAGTAGAAGCCCCTCCGGCGGTTCCCCCGCCTGGGCTAGAGGCATTTAACCTCCGAAGGCCACACCCTTCAGGGAAGGTGGCCGGCCCTTGACAAAGCTGCTAAGGAAGCTCCTCGAAGGCAAGCTCCAGCCCGACGAAGTGGAGCAGGTGGCGGGCGGATTCGATGCCGTGGGGGATCTGGCCGTCGTCAAGCTCCCCGAGGGCTTCCCGAAGGAGCGGAAGGAGGTGGTCGCCCAGGCCCTCTTGACCGAGGTCAAGACCATCAAGGCCATCTGGAACCAAGTTGGCCCCGTGGACGGGGACTACAGGATACGGAGGCTCGAGTTCCTGGGAGGCGAGCCACGCTCGACGACCCTCTACACGGAATTCGGGTGCAAGTTCATGGTGGACATCGCCAAGATGTACTTCTCCCCCCGGCTGTCGACCGAGCGGGCCCGCATCTCCGGCCTGGTGGGTGCAAAGGAGGAGGTTTTCAACATGTTTGCAGGGGTGGGGACCTACTCCATCGTGATCGCGAAGAAGCATAGGGACGTCGTCGTCTACAGCACCGAGATCAACAAGGAGGCCTATGACTACATGGTGTCCAACATAGCCCTCAACAAGATGCAGGGCAGGGTGGCCCCTCTCTTTGGGGACTGTGCGGAGCTCTGGAAGAGGCTGATCACGGGCGTGGACAGGGTCATAATGCCCCTCCCGGAAAGGGCCAAGGAGTACCTCCAGTACGCCGTGAAGGTCTGCCGGCCGGGTGGCACCATCCATTACTACGCCCACGTCGCCGGCGAATACGACAGGCCGTACGATGTCGAATGGGACGAAATCAAGGGCTACTACCCTCAGCTGGCCTGGCCTAGGAAAGGTGGTCCGCGAAGTGGGTCCGCACGTCAGCCAGGTGGTCCTCGACCTCAAGGTGAAGGGCCATACCCTGACCGCCGCTGCCAGGAGCCCGGCCACCCTACCGGTTCGGGATACTTTCCCTCCAGCGAGAAGGCGTCCAGCAGCTCCTCAGGTCTTCGTCGTCGATGCCCAGAGCCCTGACGAAGATCCTCTTGCCGGTCTTCAGGCTCGACGGGTTGCGCTTCCGAAGCTTCCTGTAGCGGGCTGAGCTTCCTCTCGTGGGACGTTGGGGAAATGCCGCCTGATGTTGTCCTCCAAGCCCGCCGACTCCCTGTAGGTCAGGCAGACGAGCGGGAGGCGCGTCTCCCGGTGCAGCCTTTCAAGGTCCACGATGTTGTAGAACGATAGGACGGCGCCCGAGAGCATGACGGCGTTCACGTCGTTCCTCCCGAGGGAGGTGAAGAGCGAAACGATCTTCGACGTGGAGTCGTCCCCTCCCACCTTCGCCCTGGCGAAGGAGAAGCCGTCCACCACCAAGTCCTTCCGCATGACCACCCCGGCCAAGAGGCTCCGCTCGTCCGAGTGAGGTGCGAACGACTCCGCTATCCCGAGGACCCTGATCCCCTTCTTGAACGGATGCGTCCGTTTCAAGCCCGTGAATCCGGGGGTGGAGTTCCGCCTATAGGTTTTGTGTCCGGGGCCTGGACAGGGGCGCGTGCATGAAGTAGTTCCTGACGAAGAAGGCGGCACTGAGGGCCCTGGTGGCGGCCGCCCTGTCGAGGGGCTCCGCCGAGCCCGCGATGGCCGTGTCGAGGAGGGCCAGGGTTCCTTCATCCAGGCTCACGAAGCCCGACCCTGAAAGCCTCCTGGCGAAGTCGCCGAGGGTCGTGTGCTCGGTGGGGATGCCCGCGGTCTGGGCGGCGCTGGTGAGGATCTCCTCGGCGGCCGAGTATGCCGTCCTCACACATTGGTCGAGGTCACCCTTCTTGAGGGCCTCCTCTCCGTAGAGCAGCATGGCGTCGGTGTCGGGGACCGTGACCTGCACGAACTCGCCGGTCCAGCCCCCGGCCGGGGAGGGAGGCGACCGTCCCCTGGGGCCTACCCTGAAAAACGAATGGGATACGCCCACCACGATCGAAATGACCAAGGTCACGATGACCCAGTCGGCAAATACGCCCCAGTCGACTGCCAACAGTGCTTATGGCCTGACTAGACCGTTTAAACGCTTCTCGGCTTCAAGATTATTAGGTGGCACCAATAGAGGCTGAATGGGCTGTGATGCATCAGAGTTAAGCGGATCATTGATGACAGGAAGGCATTAGTCTGAGCCCACTTTGCACCCTCTATGGGCGGCGGTCCACGATGGCCACGGCGTCATGCATGTGGATGGACTCCTCGCTCCTCGCCTCAAGGTAGTAGGCTTCTGGGAACTTCTTCGCGGCGTCCCGGACCACGTCCTCGACAAACCTCGCGTTCCTCTGACTCTCAAGCACCTTCATGGCCTCGTCCTGGCGCTTCATCATGGCCGTCGTTTCCGCGCTGAAGGTTGAAAGCATCTTGATGAGCTGCTCCTCTATGTCCACGAAGGACCGAGAGCTGATGGCTACCGTGAGCCAAGCCCTCTGCATGTGCCCCACACCGGACATCTTCTTGCTGCAGGGACAGGCGGTGATCCCCGGCGCCATCAACCGGTATGAGAAGACACCCTTGCTGAGCCCGATCTCCACCGGGGCAAACACCTCCTTGAATGGGTATTTGAAACTAACCGAGGCCGAGGTCCCCTTCTGGCTCCTGTTGGATTCCTTCACTATTCCCCTCAGCGCCGTCTCTACGTGTTCCATGTTGCTGTTAGCCTGCGCCACCGCCACGAGGCGGCTCATGTGCACGCCCCGCGTGTGGCTGGTGACCGTAGTAACGGTGAACTCGGCGGGAAGCACGTATCTTCCCCACCCTCACCATCATCTGCAACCCGGTGATGCCCGCCCTTACGTCGGTGCGGGCAAACTCGCTCTGGACATCGGCTTCGAGGTTGAGTTCCAAGGTCTATTCCATCTTCAATGGGTCCTCGACCCCCAGCTCGCTGAACGCCTCTTTGCGAGAGCGGCATCCATAGCACACCCCGCAGGGTCTGGCTCCGTTGTTGTAGCAGCTCCAGGTGTCCTTCAGGGGGACGCCAAGGCGCACAGCCTCCCGGAGCACGTCGACCTTCGATGCGTTGGCGAAGGGTGCGATGACCTTGATCTTGCTGGTGCCTTGACCGGTTTTTAACCCTAGCCGCAGAAGTCGATTGAAAGTCTTGAAGAAGGCTTGAGATGCGTCCGGGAACCTCTCCGCGTCCCCGCCGTTGTGGCCGGTGACTATCCTGACGGCCCCGATGGTCTCGGCGTAGGCCGCGGCGGTCCCGAAGAAGACTATGTTTCGCGCTGGGACATACGCTTGAGATATCCCCCTTTCGGAGTCGATTATCTTCCCCCTATGGGATGAGGGAGAGCCCTTCAATCCCTTGTAGAAGGACGAGTCGACCACGAGGTGCGACCTTACGCCAGCCGCTCGGGCCAGTTTCTTCGCCGCCCTCAGCTCCGGGGACTGCTCCAGCTCGTAATCGAACGTGACCGCATGGACGTCCCATCGCTTCTCTCTGCACCAATAGAGGGCCGCGGCCGAATCGATTCCCCCGGATAGGAGGACCACCGCCTTCAACCGCTCACCATTCTGAACGCCGAAGCTCCCTTGTTGACCCCTTCGAAGAAGAAGAGCTTGATCCCGTCTACGCCATGAGGAAGCCGCCGGAGAGCCCTTTCGGCCACGAACCGGGCTATGTTCTCGCTCGTGGCCTCTTCGTCTAGGAGCAGAACCTGCGACTGAGGCATCGTCAGGTCGAAGGCGCCGTTGGGTCCTTCGAACTTCACCCTCACGGCCTTGGGTGAGCTCTCCACGACGTACTTCCTTCCAATTATGAACTTGTGGTCCACGGAAGAAAGCGCTTCCTTGAGGGCCGCCTTCGCGTCCCCGAAATCCACTATCATCCCGTCCTTTCCAACCTGGCCGAAGATCTCCGCCGACACGCGGCTGCTGTGCCCATGGAGCACCGAGCAGGTCTTCGAGCCGGGCAGCGAGTGGCCGTAGTCAAAATGGAGGGAGTCGTCTTCGATGAAGAGCGACGACTTCGGCTCGAAACCAGGGACGAGCTTCTTCCTCTTGCCCGAATCGACCCTGGCGAGGTCCTCCTTGGACAGTCCGTAGATGGAGGAGGTGCTTTCGACGTAAAGGAAGCCCCCTCCGTCCTTCAGCTTCGCCTCAACACCTTCCGCCAATAGGCTCTGCATGAACTCCTTGAGGCGGTCCCTAGCTCCGGGCTTCTGCAAGTCCACAGAGACGGATTCTTCATTTCTCATGCCGGGTGCCTTCCTTAATGAGCACCGGCGGGCCGTATTTAAGCGTCGGCAAAAGTCCGCCGCATGAAACGGTTAGATTCCGCCGTCGACAAGCACCACCTGTCCGGTTATGAACGACGCCCTGTCGGATGCCAGGAAGATGACGAGGTCGGCGACTTCACGGGCCCTACCGAGCCGCTTGAGCTCGGCCTCCTCCGCCATCCTGGCCCGACCCTTCTCGTCAAACCATGCGATGTTTCCAGCGTCGATGTTGCCGGGCGCGACGGCGTTGACCCTGATCCTGGGTCCCAGGATCGCCGCGAGGCTCTTTGTCAGCCCGACGAGCGCCGCCTTGGCCGCCGTGTACGGAAGCCCTTCGGTGTGCCCGGTGATTCCGGCCGAGGACGAGAAGTTGACGATGGAACCACCCTTCATGTGCTTGGCCGCCTCGCGGGAGCAGAAGAAGCTGCCGAGGAGGTCCACCTTCAGGACGCCCAACCACTTCGAGGAATCGAGCCCGTCTAGGTCCGAAAACCAAGTGTTCCTGTCGGAATGGCCGGCCGCGTTCACCAGAGCACCCAAGTCACCCATCTCCGTCGCCAGCGAGTCGAAGAACGACTTCACCTCCATCTCGTCGGAGATGTCCAGTCTTCTAACCTCCAGCTGGAGCTTCCTCGAAGTAGCGGTCCTGGCGAGTTCTCGCGCCTTCGCTCCCCCCCGGTTGTAGGTGGCGACGACCCTGGCCCCTTCTTCTGCCGCTTCAAGGGCCACTACGCGACCTATGTCGCCGCTTCCGCCGGTCACGACCACCAGCTTGCCGGCCAGGCTTCCTTTCATAGAAGCCTCACTCAGTCTCATGGCCTTTTAAGTCTATGACCAAAACGGGAAGGGACTCAAGGCTGTCGATCACATAGTCTGGGTTGGCCCCCAGCAAGGCCTCCCTGGTTGCGAATCCCCTTGGAATGCCTACGGAGACGATGCCAAGGGCCTTCGCTGCCATCATGTCTCCCGGCGCATCCCCCACGAAGAAGCACTCGTGGCTGCCAACGCCCAGGGCGTCCATGGCATGCTGAACGATTCCCGGGTCGGGCTTTATCACTGAGACGTCGTCCCTCGTCGTGATTACGTCGAAGTAGGGGCCAAGCGGGTAGCGGCTCATCACCACCTCCACGGCCTTCCGGGCGCTGTTGGTGACTATGCCCATCTTGATGCCGTCGCCCCGGAGCGCTTCCAGCGTTGGCAGGGCGTCGGGGAAGGGTCTGGTCAGCGCGGCCCCCTCCATCTCCAGCCTCTCCATCAGGTCGTAGGCGTACTTCTTGACGTCGGCATGGGCGCCCTCATCGCCTATCACAGCGTAATGCTCGATGATGTCGTGCATGTTCCTCGCCTCGTCCTGCCCCTCCATGTCATACCCCTTTCCTCTTGCGTATTCGAGGATCATCCTGCGGCCGAGGTTGTAGTCCACCTTGAACTCCACCAGGGTGCCATCGAGGTCGAAGAGCGCCGCCCGAACCTGCATTCGCGTCGAGGGTGGCCAGCGACGCTTAAAAGCGTGTCTCGCCGCCTGCGTCGTCGGATGGCAGCAGGACAAACGACCCCTGGCGGTCCAGGGAAGGCATCCGTATCCCTCTACGACAGGATTGCCTTCCTCATGAGCATCAAGGAGGAGGGGAAGGCGGTGACCCTCGATCACATTCAGGAGAAGGTGAAGCGCGACTGTGCCTTCCTGAACCAGGAGGTGCCCAGCGACGCCCGATTCGAGGAGGCCCTAGCATCCCTGGTCAAGGACGGCCTCCTCAGCCGGGACCCAAGGGGGTTCTACCGGAAGCCTGTCATCGATGCGCAGGTCGAAGGCCTCGTGAGGAGGGTCAGCGGCTCGCTGAACCGGAGCTACCTCCTGGTATACCTTGCCGAGAGGTACTACCCGCACGTCGTCCACACTATGCTGCCGTACCTCGTCGACAGGCCCATCGCAGCCGTCAAGGTCTTCTCGGGCAAGAAGGACCCCATCGGCGAAGTGGAATCCATCTTCGTTCGTTATTCCAAGTACAAGCCCCATCCGGTCCAACTCTCTGTGAAGGATTCGACGGACGTGATGCGCCTGGTCCACGACCATTGCGTCGACTTCGTCCCCTACGTCCAAGGATTCGACGGCCGCCCAAACGTCTTCCTAGTCGACCTGGACTTGGGGGAGCAGCTTGCTACTCGCAGCGAAGGCTTGGCCGCCGCGAAGGTGGCCACCCTCGAGGTGGACAGAATCCTGAGATCGGCAGGTTGTCATCCGCTCATCAAGTTCAGCGGCAACAGAGGCTTCCAGGTCCTCTGCAGGTTGTCACCCGACTCGCGGACCGTCGACTTCGCCGCCCTAAGGAATCTTGTCAGGACCCTTCAGGGCAGCCTGGAGTCCACGCTCCAGAAGGGTAGAGGTCGCGAGCTCGAAGCCCTTGGGCTTTCGAGGCCGTTCACCACGTCATCGGTCGACGACAAGAAGTCCAGGGCAGGGAAGATACTAGTGGACTGGAGCTCGATGAAGCCGCGAGGAGACTACAGGGCGCCCCTTTCGATTCACTACAAGACGGGGCTGGCCTCCATCCCCCTGGAGCCCGAGGAGGTCATGGGGTTCCAGAGGGAGGACGCTGACCCATTGTCCTTGACAGGGAGCTCAGAGAGGCTCTCTTTCGCCAAGGAACTTCGGGAAACGAGTTTGGACTCGCTCGAATCACTAGGTTCGAAGGCCAATTAGTGAAAACGTTTCGTAGACGGAAAGGTATAAGAGGCTGAAACACGGACTCGCGGTGAAGGATGGCATAGATGGCGGGCCTAGTGAGTTACGTAATACGGCGCATCCTCTTCATGATTCCGGTCATGCTCGGGATCACAGCCCTTGTTTACTTTGCCACCGCAGCTGCCGGCAATCCTGTCGACATCGTCCGTGCCGGCCTCCTCCACCCCACCCCCGAGCAGCTCGCTGCCCTAGCGGCCTATTATCACGTCAACCAGCCAGTTGAGGTCAGGTACCTCTACTATGTCTGGGACCTCCTCCACTTCGACCTGGGCGTTTCGCTCCAGACCCGGCTCCCCGTCACGACTTACATCGGAAGGTGGACCTGGACCACGCTCTACCTCCAGCTCTCCGCCCTTGCAGTCGCCATGGGGATTGGGATTCCGATTGGGATTTACTCCGCGAAGCACCAATACGCAAAATCTGATTACGCCATCACCAGCGTCGCCATCTTCGGATACTCTATGCCCACCTTCTGGCTAGGCTTGATGCTGATCTACGTCTTCGCGTTTTACTTCAAAGTGCTGCCCTTCGGCGGTGCGTCTCATGGGGCCCTTCCGATGTGGTGGGGAGGGAACTTCCAGGACGCCGTAGCTCACCTGATCCTGCCCATGGTCACCCTCGCCTACGTTGAGATGGCCACCTTCGTGCGGCTCATACGTGGGAACATGCTGGAGGTCCTCAGGCAGGACTACGTCTTTGCAGCCCAGGCGAGCGGTCTCAGCGACTTCAAGGTCACCTACAAGCACGCCCTGAAGAACGCCGTTACCCCCATCATCACGCTGGTGGGCCTTTCGATCGCTTCGTCTCTGGGAGGCGCCCCCGCCCTGGAGACGGTATTCACATGGCCCGGTTTGGGATACGCCTTCTACCAGGCAGCGTTCCAGCTGGACATCACCGTCGTAGAAGGGCTTACGGTCATCATCACCCTGATGGTGCTGTTCGCCAACATCCTCCTTGACCTGCTTTACGGGATCGTCGACCCGAGGGTCAGGGTGACATAGGTGGCCCAGACCACGTCGACCAAGTCCGACAAGTCTAAGTCCCAGTCCCAGCGTAGCGCTACCCAACTCGCAGTCGCCTGGAGGCGGTTCAAGCGAAACAAGTCGGCCATTATTGGCCTCGTCATAGTCGGGGCATTCCTCCTTTTGGGCCTGTTTGGCCCGTTCCTCGCGGCCTATCCGGCGCGGAGCACCCGGTCTCTGTTCTTGGGACAGGCCCATGAGCCGCCCAGCTGGGCGCACCCATTCGGAACGGAACCCACGGGCGTCGACGTCTTCAGCGACAGCATCTGGGCCACCCGGAATGACCTCTATGTGGGCATCGTAGCCACGTTCATAGGCACTGTCCTCGGCGTCATAGCCGGCGCTGTGGCGGGGTATTCCCGACCATCCATAGGCAACGTCATCCTCGCGATAATCCAGGTGTTCTTCGTCATCCCCACCCTCCTCCTGATCCTTCTCTTCGCCCGACTATTCCTCTTCTCAGGGGCGGCGTCGGCAGGCTGGGGGCTCACGCTGATAGTGCTGATCCTGGGATTCTTCGGGTGGAGCGGCACGGCTTTCGTCGTCAGGGGGGAGATCTTCAGGGTGAAGGAACTCGAATTCGTCCAGGCGGAGAAGGCCCTCGGCGCCAGCAACGGCAGGATACTTTTCAGACACATCGTCCCGAACATCCTGACCCCGGTCATAGTACTGGCCACCTTGGGAGTCGCAGGGAATATCATCACAGAAGTGGTCATTTCGTTCCTGGGCTTCGGCGATCCGAACACGGCCACCTGGGGTCTCCTTATTAACGACGGGTTCAGATACTTCAGTACGTATTGGTGGGTTTCGTTCTTCCCCGGCCTTCTGACGGTCATCCTCGTGCTCGGCTTCAACCTCCTCGGAGACGGGCTTTCGGACGCGCTTAATCCTAGGTTGAGGGAGTGACCTTTCGTGGACAGACTGCTGGACGTCAACGAGTTGAAAACATATTTCTTCACGGAGGCCGGGGTCGTGAAGGCCGTCGACGGAGTTTCCTTAGACGTTGAGCGGGGAGAGACTCACGGGGTCGTGGGGGAGTCGGGCTCCGGGAAGAGCGTCACAGCCCTGTCGGCCCTCAGGATAGTCCCTCGGCCCGGGAAGATCGTCGGGGGCTCCATAAAGTTCGACGGGAAGGACATACTTGGCCTGAAGGAGAAGGAGATGCGTTCCCTCAGAGGGAAGGCCATGGCCATCGTCTTTCAGGACCCCATGTCCAGCCTCGACCCTCTCTTCACGATCGAGAACCAACTCTGTGAAATCATAAGGCTTCACAAGGGCGCGTCCAAAGAGGAGGCTCGGGACAGCGCCCGTCACCTCCTCGAAATGGTGGGCATACCCGAGGCCGACAGGCGCCTCAAGGCCTACCCCCACGAGCTGAGCGGCGGGACGAAGCAGAGGATCGCCATCGCCAGGGCCCCTTCATGCGAACCGCAACTTCTCTTCGCCGACGAGCCCACCACCAACCTGGACGTCACTATCCAGGCCCAAGTCCTAGACCTGATGAAGAGCCTCAAGAAGGAGCTCAACATGACCCTGGTGATGATCACCCACGACATGGGCATCATCGCGGAGATGACCGAGCGCGTCACCGTCCTCTACGCCGGCCAGGCGTACGAAACGGCCCTCACTGGCGCCATCTTCGCCAAGCCGAAGCACCCATACACCGAAGCCCTGCTCAAAGCCGTGCCCAGGCTCGACAAGAAGAAGGACCTAATGGTCGTCCCCGGCAACATACCCAACCTCATCGAACCCCCATCTGGTTGCCGCTTCCATCCCAGGTGTCCCTACGCCATCCAGCTGTGCAAGGATAAGGTTCCGGTCCTCGAGGAGGCGGAGCCGGGCCACCTCGTGGCGTGTCACAGATGGCGCGAGCTGAACCTCGGAGGAGGCTGAGCGATATGTCCACCGAAACTTTGTTGGAGGCAACCGACCTGGTGAAGTACTTCCCGGTCTACCAGAAGGGCGTCCTCACCAAGAAGAAGGTCGGTGACGTCCACGCCGTCGACCACGTGAACTTCCGTGTTGGCGTGGGCGAAACGTTGGCGCTCGTGGGCGAAAGCGGATGCGGCAAGACCACCACTGCGAAGGTGGTGCTGGACCTGGAGCGCGCGACGTCGGGCACGATCACCTTTGAAGGGAAGAACATCCTCGAGACCTTCAAGAAGGGGAAGGCGTCGGAGAAGCTGGCCCTTCGTAGGGGGATGCAGCTCGTGTTTCAGAACCCCTACCTTTCGCTGGATCCTAGGATGACGGTCTACGACATCCTCGTGGAGCCCTTCCAGATCCATCACCACCTCAAGCAGCGAGAGTGGAAGCACCGCGTTTACGAGCTCCTCAAGATGGTCGGGCTGGAAGAGTATCACGCCGAGCGCTACCCCCATGAGTTCAGCGGTGGCCAGAGGCAGAGGCTGAGCATCGCAAGGGCCCTGGCTGTGGATCCGAAGCTGGTCATCGCCGACGAGCCCGTCTCGTCGCTCGACGTCTCGATCAGGGCGCAGATCTTGAACCTGATGATCGAGCTCCAGCAGAAGAAGCAGCTCTCCTACCTCTACATTTCCCACGACCTGAGCTCGGTACGCCAGATCAGCCACAGGGTCGAAGTCATGTACCTCGGAGAGATCGTCGAGCAGGGCTTAACCGGGGACCTCTTCACCCGACCTCTCCACCCCTACTCGATCGCCCTCCTTTCCGCCGTCCCGATCCCCGACCCCACCACCAAGCGGAACCGGATCATACTTCCTGGCGAAGTGCCAAGCCCCATCAACCCTCCGTCAGCCTGTAGGTTCCATCCGAGGTGCCCATACGCCAAGGACATCTGCAAGACGGAGAAGCCCCCCTTCATCGAGGCAAAGAAGGACCACTGGGTGGCCTGCCACTTCTGGAAGGACTTCGCCTAGGACCTAGGCCTGCCGAGCCGGAACCTCAGCTAGAGAAGGCGCATCCTCTGGGCCGCGACCATGGCCTGCCCATAGTTGTAGGGAGTGAGGGCCCTGTAAAGCATGTAGACGTTCTTTTCGTATGTCGTCTCCCCCCAATGGCGAGTGGCGAAGACCAAACCCTTCTTGCTGAGGCTTTGCAACGCCCCCCTGACCGTCGCTTCGACGGAGGTGGTGGGGTTGATGGCCGAGAGAGCCCTCTCCAGTTCCGCCCGATGCTTCTGGTAAAACTCTCGCATGGTGAACGGCCCTCTCGAGATGGAATCGTCCTGCCGCAGTATCTCCCATACAGCCTCTCTGGCTAGGGTGATCCTGGCATACTTCCCTATCTCTGCCATCCGAACTAATTACACACGCGGGACGTTCTTAAATCTATTTCACTAGAATTTACCGAACTGACAAAGCGTTGGAATAACTACGTTTAGTCTCGCCCTTTATTGAAGTTTCTCCTTATGTTCGATTCAATTCATGGTAATCTTTTTGGCAAGTTTCTGAGGGCAGCTTGACCCGTTTGCCTAGCCTCAAATAGGCCACCCAGCTACCTGGTTAGAGACCCCGATTGGCGGCCCCCCATTCATTCCTCGCTCTCCTCTCCAACCTTCGGGTCGGGTCCAACGTGATCGACGACCTTTCTGAATCCTCATCGATAGGCCGCGAGACGGTCGCTTCGTTTGCCGAAGAGCTCTCTCTGAGCTGGGCTGGTCACCTACGACGGACGAAAGCTCAATCTCGGCCCCGGTGGGAGGGTCCTCGTCGGATGTTACCTCCTCCGGAAGGGCGTTTCGCTGGAGGAAGTCAGCAGGGTATTGGACTGGAGGGAATTCGAAGACCTTGTGGCGAAGTCACTGGAGGCCCAGGGGTTTACAACCTGGAGGAACTTCCGAATGCGAAGGCCCACCCGAGAGATCGACGCCGTTGGGGTGTTCTCGGGATTCGCCATCGCGTTCGACTGCAAGCACTGGCGAAGGGCGAATGTCTCGGCGCTTTCGCTTGCCGCGGAGAAGCAGCTCCTCCGGGTCCGGCAGCGAGCTCCTCGGGAACCATTCCGGAGATCGAGGAGGCCCTGCCCGCCCTGGTGGTGCTTAACCCGCTTCAACAGGCCACCCTCCGAGGCGTTCCAATCGTGCACGCCGACGGGCTGGTCGATTTCATCACAGGAGCCCACGGCAACTCTTCGCTCTTTGCGAACGTCAAGCGGTCAGCCGGCCGTCCCGTCCCGATGCGCACGAAGCAGAGTCACCTCTGAAATGTTGCCATCCCTGAGAGGGGTCCCAGCCAGCAAGCGACTAGAAATTTCGCATTTTTGGTTGATGCGTTCATAAATCTAGTCTGTTTTTGCTTATCTAGGCATCTGGGAGCTACAAATAAGCGTGAAACTCGGAAAGTATAAATAGCTTCATAGGACTGATTTCGCTACGACGACCATGTTTCAATACAAGCGCGACATAATGATGGGAGCCATCCTGGCTCTCGCTGTCTATGTAATGCTATTCAGCTCATTCGCACCAATGATGACGAATGCCTATGCACAGAGCACCACGAGCCTATTCACAGTCAACCTCATCGCGCCCAGTTCCAACGCGGTCAGAAGGCAGCACGCGGCAATCATCACCCAGTCGATGCAAGCCGTGGGCATCAACGCCATCCTGACGTTGGTCCCGACGTTGTCGAACGAAATCCCTAGGATCTTCTCGAGCAACGTCGTGAACGACTTCGCCCACGGAGGCTACGACATTGCCTTCATCGGGTGGGGTGCCACGTCACCCACGCCCGATTCGTCCTTTAGCAACATAAGGGGCGATGCGGCTGACTTCTCCCCGAACGGGAACAACTACTACCTGTACAACAGCAGCACGGTCAACAGTCTCATAGCGGACATGTACTCGACCCCGAACCAGACGAGGCAGGTCAACGACCTCTATCAAATAGAGTCCACCTTGCTGGCCGACGCTCCCTTCGACGTGATCTACTACACGAACTGGATCATCGCAAGGAGCCCAGCAATCAGCGACTTCGGACAGAAGAACGCCTGGAACGAGCTGTCCTTCCCCGATGTTCAGCACATATCCGGCGTCAGCACGCTGAACTTCGCCGAGGCCAGCGGTGTGTTCCCGAGCAGCGACCTGGACCCGTTACCGACGACTACGAGCAACCAGTTCTACTCGCTGTTCATCTACGGCGCTGAGTTCGAGGGACTGATGGAGATCGACCCGAGGACCACCTCATACTACGAGGCTTTGGCCACCAGCATCGCGTCCTCCGCGGACGGCCTTCACTGGACAATAACCTTCGCACCGAACAACTTCCAGGACGGCGTGCCGGTGACTGCTGACGACTTTGTCTACACCATGTGGGCCACGCTCGACCCCGCCACTAACGCAGCCGGCTCTGGTGGTGTCATCTCTGCTCTAGGCAGCGTCGGTCACTTCACGTTCCTCAACGGTACGACGAAGACTCTGGACGAGTCCGACCCTGCTAACGGTGTGCCGGTCGTTCCATTCAACGTGACGGCCCTCACAACAACTTCGTTCAGGTTCGACCTCAGCCAGTTCTACCCATTCATGAACGTGACGTATACGGCCATCAGCCCGCTTCCGATGCACTTCCTGAGCTACTTCGATCCGGCGACTTGGGAGCAACTTCCGTACTCCCAGGCCGGCGTTGACAAGTATCCGAACGGCACCACGGTGACCCTTTCCGACCCAGGCAAATCCGACAACGGGACCCCGCTCGTCGGACCCTTCAGCAACGGCCCATACTACCTCAAGAGCTACGACTTCGTGGCCAACACGGCCAGCCTGATAAAGTGGAATGGATACTGGAACGCCACAGGGCTTACGAACTTGGGCGAGTTCAGCGTCACCAACTACAACGTCGTTTACATCTCGGGAACTGATGCCGCCATCGCCGCCTTCAACCAGGGAGCCGTCAACGAGCTCGACACGAACTACGGCCTCGCCGTGAACGTCCCCCAGCTGCAAAGCATTGGGGCGAACGTAATATCTGGCTCCGAGCTCGGCTACCAGGAAATGGGCGTCAACAACAACAATCCGATTTGGGGAACAGGCGTGAACACTCCCAACGGCAAGACTGACCCGACGCACGCTGCCAACTACGCAAGAGACGTAAGGAGGGCCTTCAGCTACCTGATTCCCAGGCAGCTGGTCGTAACCAACCTGCTTCTCGGCGCAGGCAGCGCGGGCATCACGCCGTGGAGCCCCGCCTACGGCGTATGGTTCAACCCGAGCCTTTCGGCTGACCCATACGACCCGAACACCGCTAAGGCGTATCTGGCTGCGGCCGGATACAACACAGGCGTCTCTCCGTTCACAGGCCCATCAACCGGAATCTCGGTCGGAAACAACGTCACGATCACGACCGGGAACGGAACCATTGGCAGCCTTACGAACGGCGCTGTTGTGCTCTTCGGCACGACACTGCCGCTGACAGGCACGTTTGCCAGCCCGACCACAGGCGAGCCCTACCCGAACCAGCTGCTGTTGCTCTACACAAGCACGGACAACGTCACCTATAAGGTGGCGGGAGTGACAACGACTGATGCCAGCGGGAACTTCGTCATATACTACACCCCTCCGCAACCAGGAACCATCTACTACTACTGGAACTTCACGGGCTATACTGTCCCGGCCGGACAATTCGGGCACACGGGCCTCGGTGGGGACTACCTACAACTGATTCAGAACGGGACGCTTACCGCGGTGTTGCCGCCTGAAGTGAGCCCAACGTATACGCTGAACACGGTCACGCTCGCGAGCTTGCTGAACCCGATATTCCAGAACGCTGCAACCCACAACGACACGGTGAACCTGGGAGCCCAGCTGCAGTCCGCACTTAACAACCTCTCGACTTCGGTCTCCGCGCAGCTCACGTCTCTCCAGACCACCATGACCAACAACATCAACTCCGCGGTTGCGCCAGTCCAGACCGGCGTGACCTCGCTTACCAGCCAATACAACACGCTCAACGGCAACCTCGGGACCGTGCAATACATCGCGTACGGTGGAATCGTCATCGCCCTAATCGCCCTCATAGCTGCTGTCTTCCTAAGTCGCAGGAAGCAAGAATAGCATAACGCTACACAGGTTTTTTCTTATTTTGGTCGGCTCAGCACGAGCCAGGCTAGCCTGTCACGACGAGCTCGACCAGCAGGTCCAGGAGGAAGACCAAGGCCGCTGCCAGCACGAGGGCCGCCCCCTTCTTGTCCGCCTCGCGGTGTGCGGTACCGTCGTAGCGGGCCTCCGCGTTGCCCGTTAGTCGCTTGAGGCCCACGCCCCATTCCGCCTGGCTCCAGTCGTAAAACCCTCCGGCCACCAGCAGGATTGCCGTCTCGAGGAAGGCGATGTCTCCGAAGACGCCATGGGCGAGGTCCCATCCGTAGAGGGCGAAGACCCCCAGGGCGATCGCGCCATCTAGAGCAATGGAGGCCGCGAAGACCTTGAGGCCTCGCATGACGACTTGTCTAGTGGAGAGCATAGAGCCTCCACGAGAGGCTCCCGTGGGCTATTTTAACCTTCATACCCGTCTATGCGCAAGACTTTAGAACGAGCCGGAGAATCGCAGGAGGCGATGCCGAAGGCGAAGAAGCATAGTTACAAGGTGCTCCTGGGGACCTTTGTGTTCTTTATCGTCCTCCTCTTCGGTGGCACCCTGCTGCTTCCCTACCTTGCAGGCTTGAGGACCGTCCACATCTCGGCCTCGGCATCAATGGCCATGGAGCCCTGGATGTCCCTGGTACCCTCGACCGCCGACACCGTGGATTTCGCCAACATCTCGTACGCCGTCGCCGATGGCCTCAACACCTCCGCGGGCGTCCCCTTCCTGAACATCTATCAGACGAACCAGAAGCTAACGTTCGACAACGTGACCTACCTCTTCAGCTACGGCATCCCCGCTTCTAACCCCAATAACAACGAGACGGGCGTCGACGTCTACGTGACCCCCGCCTCTGTCTACGCCAGCATCGAGAGCGCGCTCGCGGCCTCCACCAACCTGCACAGGGACACTTACAAGAAGGTCACGATCTTCACGATTTTGAACGAGGTCTCCCCAACTGACCTGGAGGCGGCCAGCATGGCTCTCTACGGCGGCAACATCTACTACCGTCAGGGAACCTCCAGCCCCGTGCAGGAGATCGAGGCCGCCTTGGACGTGGCCATGAACTCGCCGACCAGCCTCTTCGCGAACAGGACCGTCCAGCTGACGGTCTATGCAGTGGCCGGGAACACCACCAATTACATGGCCCTCCACTACTTCGCCTACACCAGCGAGATCCCGAAGTCGGACTTCGCGGCGAAGTCCATCGTGGGGGCGGCGGACAACTACACGGCGGTCTACGCGTTCGGGTTCAACAACACTTCCCTGGCCACGAGCAACTCGCAGTTCGTGACCTCAACCTACCAGCATGGCCTGCAACTACTACTATCTGGACAACTATGTGGTTGCCAAGGTCCAGGTATACCCCGAGGAGCTCTTCATTGAATTGATGGGGTTCTGATATGTACTGGTCCGTCTTGGGAAGCGAGTAGAACATGGGCACGCTCAAGGTCGCCGCGGTGATCCTTGCGGCCCTGGGAACCATCATCGTCGTGGCGGCCGTGGGAGGCCCACTCATCCAGACATACGGGTACGTCCACGAGATCGGCCCGGCACCCAGCGTCCAATTCAACAGCTCGGTGACCTATTGGACCGACACATTCGGCATACCTCCCATGGAGCCCGGGCAGCAGTTAACGTGGCCGCCAGCAGGACGGGGACCGGGAACATCACCATCCAAATCATAGGCTACGGGGAGGGAGACCCCATGCCCGAGGTCTTCACCGTCGAGCTGGAGACAGCGTTCCCTCGGTCAACGCCAACTTCACCGTCCACCGGGCAGCGGCCTACATCTTCCTGGTGACCTCCTACAACGCCAGGTATGACCTGGTGGTGAGCGGGGTGTGGGAGTCCTACTCCGACTCCAGTGGGGCTCTACTGGGGCCTCGTACTGCTGATCGCCGCCGCTGCCATCTACTACTACAGCAGGATCAAGAAACGGAGGGAAGAGATGGTGCGAAAGGCCATGGAGGGCGTCCTTCCCCCTGGCTCGAAGTTCAAGTTCCCGTGACGAAGATCGAGCGGGAGGTCAGGGCTGTTCCCGTGGAGCTCAGAAGGTACAGGGTGAGACCCGGGGCCGAAGTCCGCTGTGAAGGGCTTGAGCGAGAACTGAATCGAGAGGTTCCCGCCGACGGCCCAGAGGCTGGCCTGCTCGCTCACGTTCCCGTTGGGCGTGGGCATACCACGGTGCAGGCCGGGAAGACGTCCCCCGTGTACGTCCCCAGCCCGTAGGGGCCCGTGTAGTTGGATTGCGTGTTCGAGTTCGAAGGCGGCGATGGGCACCGGCTCTGGATCGAAGTACACGTCCAGCGATGTCGGGTAGATGCTGCCGTTCAGAGAGCCCTGCAGGGTCACCGTCCCGGACGAAGACGCGAATGAGACGTGAGGTCCGAGTAGACGTTTTCGAAGTCCTCAACTATGTAGAGGTCAGTGGAGTTGTAGGCAACGCCGACGGAGACCGCCGTATGGGCCGGGTCTAGGATGTTCATCCTGTGGCTCCAGTTCTCGAACGCGTCGTTGTACATCATCCCGTAATGGAGGTCGTCGATCGCGCCCTCGGCCGCGGAAGGACCTGGGTACTGAGCCATGGGCGAATGGTCCCATCCGGCGTTCTCGGTGACCGCTCCGGTTCCGTTGAGGAGCGAATACCTCATGTAGGGCTTGTAGCCCTGGACGTCCCAGTGGCTAAGGTAACCGAAGTAGAGCATGGAGTCGGCGTGCTGCTGACCCGACGGCTCGTCGCTCAACACAACCGGCGACAGACCTGACGCGGTCCTGGCTTGGTTGATGAGGGACAGGACGTGGGCTGCGATCTGGGAGTAATCCTTCGGATAGGTGACGGTCGAACCCGTGGGGCCGATGTCCGGATCCTTCGGCACGAATCCACCCGACCCTGTGGCGCTCGAGGCCAGGAAGATTCCTACGACGACCAAGGCTGCCACCGCCACTACCGCCACCGTCGCCGCCAGGCCCGGGCGCCCCCTCGGTCCCATTCTATCTCGCGCGAGAGGGCAAGACCTACCGGTGGTTCTTTAGCCTTGCTGGGAAGCTCATAGGTGAGAAAGGGCAGGCCTAGACCGCGCCTGGGGTCACCGGCATGGCCTTCTTTTCGGGCTCCTCCGGGGACTGGGCCGGCTTGGGGAACAGGTACCTCTTCCACACGAACGCTGCGAGCCACCCGCCAATGAGCCCACTGACGATTCCACCAACCAGGATCGACATGTCGATCACCGGGTCGTTGGGGATGGGGAGCTGCAGCACGAGCACCGACGAGACGTACCCGACAACTCCCTCGATGGTGGTGCTCACGGCCGCGGCGCCCACCACCCGCGCATAGCTGACCGACCTGCCCTTGGGCCTCGCCCGGAACAACAACACGGACCCGTCCACCAGCAGGCCATATAAGACCGCGAGGGCCACCGTCAGCGGCGCGAAGGACCCGGTGACCATGGCCTTCAGGACCCCACTCAACGTGGAGGTGTAGGTGGCGCCCGGCGGGCCCATGAGGAATGCGCTCAGGATGAGCAGCATCGTCTGAAAGAAGACGAAGGCGTCATCGGATGGCGGTGGGAGTACGGACTTCGAGATGAATACGATTACTGCGAAAAGGGAAACGAGGGCAATCCTTCGGGAGCGGTCTGCGAGGAACCCCGCGCTCAAATGGAATCTTTCCGTCTCGGGCAGAGATGCGGGTATAAGCGTTGCTGGGAAATTCAAAATCCCCTCCTTATCTTGCGGTTTCCGCAAAGCGCTCCCTTGACGTGTTGCAGGCGAGTGGCTTCCAGGCAGGTCGTGAAGCCCAAGGCTAAATAGCCGCGAAGACGGAACAGCTGACGTGGCAGGAGGATCCTCCGACAGCGGCGACGCCGACCGCCTGGCGACCTATATCGCCGCGGCCGTGACGGCCATAGCCGCTGGACTCGTCCTCAGCCTTGTGGCCTTGGTCCTCATGGCCCTGCCACGGTGCCGAGCTCCGTGTGGGAGACGGCGGTCGCAGCGGCAACCTTCATCCTGATCTCTGCGGCGCTCACGTTCGGCCTCGTGATGAGGTACACGAGGCGCACGAAGGAGTTCGAGAGGAGGCTCGTTGATGCCAACGAAACCCTGAAGGTATTCATGTCCTCCACACCCGTCCCCCTGATGTCCCTGGGACCAGACGGCACCGTGAAGTCTTGGAACGTCGCAGCAGAGCGCGCTCTGGGATGGAGCCAAGAAGAAGTGGTCGGGAGGGGACCCGGAGGCTTCTGTCCTCACGGAGACGAGGTTCCAGCAGCTGGTCAAGACGGTGGAGGAGGGGGCCCCGGTGTCCTCCGAAGGGATTCAGCTCAAGGGCAAGGACGGAAGTCGCAAGGACTTCAACATCTCAATGGCTCCAATCCACAGCCCAGGGGCCAGATCACCGGCGTCGTCGCCGCCCTGGTGGACCTGAGCGACATAAGGCAGACGGAGGAGGCCCTCCGAGAAAGCCAGCGGGTCCTCTCCACGCTGATGAGCAACGTCCCCGGAATGGCCTATCGGCGTCGCAACGACGAAGGCTGGACCATGGAGTTCGTCAGCGAGGGGTGCCTCTCGTTGACGGGCTATGCCGCCTCGACGTTCATGGGAGTCTCCCAGAGGGGCTACACCGAGATCATCCTCCCGGAGGACCTGGGCAGGGTCAAGCGGGAGGTAGGCGCCGCCGTCTCCGCGTCTAGGCCCTACACTGTGGAATACGGGATAAAGGCCGCGGACGGCTCCGTCAAGTATGTATGGGAGCAAGGCAGGGGGGTCGAGAGGCAGAAGGGCCGGGTCGCCACGCTCGAAGGTCTCATCTTGGACGTCACCGAGCGGCGGAAGGCGGACCGGGCCCTTGGGCCGAAGAGGAGCGCTATCGTCAGCTCGTCGAAAGCGCCAACTCGATCATCATCCAACTGGACATGTCGGGGCGGGTCATCTCGTCCAATGAGTTCGCCGAGCGTTTCTTCGGTTTCAACAAGGACGAAATCATCGGCATGAAGGCGTCGGAGACGATCGTCCCCGCGGTGGATTCGCACGGAGGGGACACGAGCAACCTCGTGGAGGAGATCATCAGCGACCCGGTCCGCTTTGCCAACAACGTCAACGAGAACGTCACCAAGGACGGCAGAAGGGTCTGGGTCCACTGGACGAACAGGCTCATCAGCGATCCCTTTGGGGAGCCCGTCTGCATCCTCGCGGTGGGCACCGATATCACCGAGCTCACCAGGGCCCAACTCGCGCTGGAGGAAAGCGAGCACAGGTATCGGCAGCTCGTGGACTTCTCCCCTGACGCCATCCTCGTGGTCAGCGAAGGCAAGTTCGTCTTCGTCAACGCCGCCGCGGTCACCCTGATGGGCGGCGCGGAGGCCGCCGCTATCGAGGGGAGAAGCTGGTCCGAGTTCCTCGAGCCGGTGGACATAGCCGCCGTAAGGGGCACGGTCCAGGCGGACCTCGAATCCAGGCAGAAGGTCGCCTCGTTTGAGGTGTCGTTTCACCGCTACGACGGCACAACCGCGGATGCGGAAGCTGCGGCCATCCCTGTAACCTACCGAGGAGCCACGGCGTTGCTCGTCGTTGCCAGGGACGTCACCCAGCGCAAGCTGGTGGAGAAGGAGAGGCACGCCTTCGAAGAGAGGCTTTCGGCTCTTCACTTCTACGACACCGAGCTGAGCTCGGCGAGGAACTTGATGGACGTCTACGAAATAACCATGGACGCCGTGCAGCGCATCTTGGGCTTCGAGCATTCCTTCTTCGCGAAGGTCAGGGGCGAATACCTCGAAAGGGTGGTGGGAAGGGGGAGGGCTGGGGTGCTGGTGAGCAGGCTTCCCATGGACGGATCCCAGGGAGGGATCATAGTGAGGGCCGCCCGGACGAGAGAACCCGTGCTCGTGGCCGACTCCTCGAAGGACGAAGGCTACGTGGCCGGCATACCCGGCGTCCAGTCCGAGCTGGCAGTGCCGGTGGAATTCGACGGCCATGTCATAGGCGTCATCGACGTCGAGAGCCTAGAGCTCGACGCCTTCGACCTCAACGACGTGAAGCTCATCCAGATCCTTGCATCCCACATGGCGACGGCCATCGGGAACCTGGAGCAGAGGTCCGAGATAGAGAAGACATCCTCCCAGCTGGTCTTCCTCCTTCGCAGCTCCGCCGACATCCTGCGCGCCCGAGATGTCCACGAGAGGCTGCAGAAGATCACCGACGCCATAAGGGAACTGGGATGGAGGCGGGTCGTCATCTCGGCAAGGGACGAGAACATGGACATAACCTCCCCCGAGGACCTGGTGACGGCCGGCCTGACCGAGGAGGAAAGGGACTTCCTATGGAAGACGACGGCGTCGGGGGACTCATGGCGTGACAGGTTCGGAACCGAGTTCGGGAGGTTCAAGATGGGCTCCTTCTACTATCTGCCGTGGAGCGATCCCTTCGTCAGGGAGAGGACTGCCGACATCGGGATCTCGAGCCGCCTTTCGCCCGAGCAGATGGTGGATTGGGGGCCAGAGGACCTCCTCTATACGCCGCTGACGCTGCCGGAAGGCAGGATTATCGGCATCCTCTCGGTGGACGACCCCGTGGACGGCAGGAGGCCCACGTCGGCCTCCCTCGCACCGATGGAGCTCTTCATAGGCCTCGCGGCCCAGTCGCTCGAGTCCGCCAGGCTCTTCAGGCAGCTCGAGTCCGCCAGGAACGAGATCCGCGAGTACGCGGGACAGCTGGAGAAGAAGGTGGACGAGAGGAGCCGGGAGCTGGTCGAGGCCCAGGAGAAGCTGCTCAAGGCCCAGCGGCTGGCCACAATAGGCGAAGTCTCCGCCCAGGTGGGCCATGACCTGAGGAACCCCCTGACGGCCATCAACACCAACCTCTACTACCTCCACAACGTGCTGCCGAGGAAGCAGAAGGACCGGGTGGACGTTACGCTCAACTCGATGCAAAACGCCATATTCCACGCCAACAGGATCGTAGAGGACCTCCTCGAATATTCACGGACGGCCGGCCTGAAGAAGATCAAGCTGCAGTTGAAGTCCGTCGTGGAGTCCTCGCTGGCTTCAGTCCTGATACCCAAGAACGTCACCGTGACCATGAAGCTGGAGGACGCCGAAATCTACGGCGACAGCACTCGTCTCATGAGGGTCTTCCAGAACCTGACCAGCAACGCCGTGGACGCCATGCCCGACGGGGGCTCGCTCACCTTGACGTCGGAGGTCGGCCAGAAGGAGGTCACGCTGAACATCGCGGACACGGGCGCCGGAATTGGGGAGGAGAACCTAGCCCTGCTCTTCACTCCGTTCTTCACGACCAAGTCGAAGGGCCTGGGTCTGGGCCTCGCAATATGCAAGCGGCTGGTCGAAGCCCATGGAGGGAGGATCGACGTCAAGAGCAAGGTGGGCGAAGGGACCACGATTTCGGTCACCCTGCCGCTCTTCGACGTGGCACAGGAGAACGAAGAGGACACCGGCAAGCCCGCCGCATGATCGCACCACTTCATGTCCGCGAAAGGCTTTATACGACATGTCCCCCTGCGCCTCCCTGAGAGAGTTGCCATCGCGTCGCGTTCTCGCGAGCCATCCCACTTCTGCATGTTGCCAAGGCCGGGCCGAATGCCCCCGCCGACCGAAGCCCCATGAGGTGTACCCCGAATGAGGTCCGTGGTCACAGGGGGAGCCGGCTTTATAGGAAGCCATCTGGTCTCCAGGCTCCTGGCCGGCGGCGACGAGGTGCTGGTGATCGACAACTTTCACACTGGCAAGGAGGGGAACCTTCCCAGGGATGCGAACCTCACCGTCCACAGGGGGAGATCCAGAGACATCGCTTCGGTGGCGAAGGCTCCCGACGTGGTCTATCACCTGGGCATGTACAGCAGCTCTCCCATGTACAAGGAGAACCCCCATCTGGTCGGAGAGGTGGTTGATGACGCCGTCTCCGTCTACGAGTTCACCCGGAAGGTGGGATGCAGGCTCGTCGTGGCCTCCACCTCCTCCATTTACAATGGCACCTCCTTTCCTTGGACCGAAGACATCGTTCCTAAGGTGACGGACTACTACACGGAGGCAAGGTATGCCGTCGAGAGGCTGGGGGAGCTCTACTGGAACCTCCACGGCGTCGGCAGCACCGCCCTCCGTTTTTTCAGCGTCTACGGGGAGCGGGAGGAGGGGAAGGGGAAGTATGCTAACACTCTCACCCAGTTCCTGTGGAGCGCCATGCAGGGGAGGCAGCCGGTCCTATACGGAACCGGCGAGCAGTCCCGCGACCTGACCTACGTAGGTGACATCGTCGACGGCCTCCTCCTGGCCTCGCGCCGGCCCCAGGGGTTCGAGGTCTTCAACCTCGGCACCGGGAACGAGACCAGCTTCAACGTCATGGTCGAACTGATCGGTGCGAAGCTTGGGGTCAGTGCGGTGCCGAGCTACGTCAAAGCCGACATGTCCAACTACGTCATGAGGACCCGGGCCGATACGACCAAGGCCGGTGAGAAGCTGGGCTTCAAGGCAAAGGTCCCCTTGGAACAGGGACTGGACATCATCGCCTCCTATTACGGCGCCCTCAAAGTGCTGCCGCGGCTCTGATGCTTCGCCGAGGACGATGTCCGTCCACCGACGGGAGCGCCCCCTGTTTGCGGAAAGGCCAAAGGGTCCGCCCCTCCGGCAGTAGACCGCTCAAGACCTGCGACAGCCTTGACCGGAAGGAGAACCGGCCTCCCTAACATATATATCCTCAACCGGCGAAAGCCCTACCACTACCGATGTCCAATAAGGTGCTGTACTTCCCGAAGTCAGAGAACATCCGCGAACAGGTGGCTGCCAGCGTCGACGCCTCCCTCGCGGAGGCCATGGGAGAGCTGGCCTGGCCGGCTTTGAGGAAGCAGCTTGCATCGCTCTATGGCCTCTCCCCGGAGGACCTAGTTTATCATCACGATCGCTTCGTGGAATCGGTGGGCGCGCTCCTCGGCCCCAACGCCGCGGTCATCCTCTATCCTCTCGTCCTGGCTCACCTGAAGGTCACCTTCCCGCAGGCGCTGCGCAACGTGGAGTCGCTGGACGAGGCACCGGCGAAGCTGGAGGAGATCGACAGCTCGCTGAAGGTGCAGATGGTCGTAATGGAGAAGATGAAGCTGGGGGACCACCTTATGGTCCTCTACGACAGCCTCGAGATGAAGGAGCAGGTCATCCAGTGGTTCTACAAGGGGGCCGTCGAGAAGGACTTCATGTTCTCCCTCATCGCCGGGTCCCCTGACAGGTCCAACATAACCGGAGACCTTTCGAGCCGGGGCCTTCCGGTAAGCGTCGACTCGAAGAGAACCTCCGTGCTGAGCGTTCGTGAGTCGTTCTTCGACAACTTCGTGTTCAGCCCCCAGAAGGCCGTCGACAAGCTGAAGGAGCTGGTCGCAGAGGCCAGGGGAAAGGGGTACAAGGGGGTCAGGGTCGTCATAGACAACGGAGGGCTCCTGAGATACGGGGAGGAAGTGGGGGTCGCCCAGCTCGAGCGCGCCCTCGGGTCCAAGCTGCCCTTCTCTGCCCACATAATGTGCACCTACGACAAGAGGATCCTGGGGTCCAAGGAGAAACTAAGGCAGATGCTCATCGACTCTCACGGCCTGGTCATACTGCCCGAAGGATTCCAGCTGGTCTACGTGGACTACGGCCCCGCAGGCCAACGCAAGTTGTAGCCCGGCGCTCTAGCGTTGCCGTTTGGCTCGCCGAAGACCCGACATGCTGGCATCGACCGAAGACGCAACAGAGCCTATAGTCCAATAACTTAAATAACTGAAGGGTGTAGCGTCTTTCAATCCAACGGAGTGTAAGTTTGTGAGCAAGGACCAAACTCTCGGGGCCGTCATCCTAGTGCTTAGCCTGGTAGGGATCGTCGCCTATGGTGCTCTGATATGGTACTTCCCGATTCAGGTTCTGGAGGTAACCGCCTTCCTAGCAGTGGCTGGCGTCCTAGCAATCCTGGCCTGGATTGGCTACACGCTGGCGACGACTCCGCCGCCCCAGCCAATAGAGGAGATAGAGAAGGAGCTTCAGGCTGAGGCTAAGAAGGCCGAGGGCAGGACGACCGCCTCTCCGCCCCCGGGCCCTGAGAAGCCCGCCACCAAATAGGTATCACGGTTGAACGAATCAGGGAAGGGAGAGCCTAGCGCATATAGGGACCCGCAGGTGGACCTTTGGACGGCGGCCTTCCTCAGATCCCTCGCCGAGACGTACTCCGACATTATACTTTCGATAGACCTGGAGGACAGGATAACCTACGCCAACGGGCCGGCCCTCAATGCCTTCGGCTACTCCCTGGAGGAGATCAAGAATCGCCCACTCCTTGACCTGATTCCGCTCCGCCTCCGGGAGACGGTGAAGTCCCACGTGCGCAAGCTGAGGGTCTCCAACGTCGGCGGTAGCCTCCTCCGTTCCGCCTGGGAGGTAGGCCTCCGCCAGGACGGCAGCGAGTTCCCCATCGAGGCCATCATCTCCAACTGGGAAGTGGGCGGCGTCGCCCAGGTCGTCATTTCGGCAAAGGACCTCACCTCCACGAGGGCAATGGAGGAGAACCTGAGGATGCTGGGCAAGGCCGTGGACCAGAGCCCGGCCATGGTCATCGTGACCGACCCGGAAGGGGTCATCCAGTATGTGAACGCCAAGTTTACGGAGGTCACCGACTATACCCGCGACGAGGTAGTGGGGAAGACCCCGAGGATACTGAAGTCCGGGGACCTCCCGGTTTCGTATTACAAGCGGATGTGGGACACCATCAAGGCGGGGAAGGACTGGAAAGGTGAATTCCACAACAAGACCAAGGCGGGGGCATACTATTGGGCCTCGGCCACCATTTCGCCGGTCAAGGACCCCAACGGGGCCATCACCCAGCTCCTCGCCATCCAGGAGGACGTGACCGAGAGGAAGGCCCAGGAGACCCTCCTGGCGGAGGTCAACGAGACTCTGGGGGCCTTGGTCAACGCGTCTCCGCTTGCGATAGTCACGCTGGACACCTCGGGGGCGGTCCGCCTCTGGAACGGTCAGGCGGAGCGGATCTTTGGCTGGAGCGCCAAGGAGGCCATGGGGCACTTCAACCCTCTCGTCGTTCCCGACGACGTCGAGGGGTTCCGCGGGAGGTTCCATGCGCTCCTCTACGAGGGACGGGTACCGCCCGGCGAGGTCGTCTGCATGAGAAAGGACGGGACGAGGATTGAAGCCAACCTGGTCGCGGCTCCGATGCATGACCCTACGGGGGTCGTCGAAGGCGCGGTCATGGTGCTCACGGACATCACGGACCGCAAGCGGTTGGAGGGAGGGCTCAAGGAGAGTGAGGAGAGGTTCCGCCACGCCTTCGAAGACGCCCCGGTGGGGATGACCATCACCCGCAAGGACGGGTCATACTTCCGCGTCAACAAGCCCTTCAGCAAGATGCTAGGCTATTCAATCGAAGAGCTGCAAGCCATAAGTTTCGACTCGATCACCCATCCCGAGGACCTGGAATCCAATTCCGAGCTCAGGCGGAAGATGTCCGCCGGTGAGCTGGATTCATTTTCCATGGAGAAGAGGTACATCCACAAGGACGGCCACACGGTATGGGCAGACCTCAGCGTCTCCGCCCTCCACGACGCCGCAGGGCGGAGGGTCTTCGACCTCTCCGTGGTCCAGGACATATCTCTCAGGAAGGCCTTCGAAAGCGCCCTCGCCCAGAGCGAGGACAGGTACCGGACTCTCTTCGAGCACTCCCCCATCCCCCTGTGGGAAGAGGACTTCACGGCGCTGAGGAGGGAGATGGAGGAACTCCAGGCTTCAGGCGTTGGCGACCTCAAGGCGTACCTTTCGGCTAGGCCAGAGCTCGTCAGGCACCTACTAACGCTGATCAGGGTTGTGGACGTCAACAGGGCCGCCCTGGCCCTCCATGGCGCAAAGCGGCCCGAAGAGGTGCGGGACATGGTCTCCATGGTCGAAGAATCGAGCTACCCGGAGGAAGCCGGCCTGTTCGCGGCCGTCGCCGCAGGCAAGACAAGGTTCCAGGTGGAGGTGACGAACAGGACTGTCAGCGGCCAGCAGCGCCGCGTCGAGCTCCTCATGCCTAGTTCCTCCTGGGTTCGAGGGGAGCTCTGCCAAGGTTTTCATCGCCGTCAAGGACATCACGGAGATGAAGCAGGCAGAGGAGGAGCTCAGGCGGAGCGAAAGCAGGTATCGCTCCCTATTCCAGGACTCCCCCATCTCCATATGGGAGGAGGACTGCTCCGAGGCCAAGGCCTTCTTGGACGGGCTCAGAGCCAGAGGGGTCGAAGACCTAGAGGGGTACTTCCAGCGAAACCCTCGCGCAGCGGAAGAGCTCATATCCAGGACCAAGCTCATCGACTTCAACAAGGCCACCTACCAGATCTATGGGCTGAGCTCCGAGAAGGAGCTGAGGAGGTTCCTCGTCACCCGCAACGAGGCTCGCGTGCAGGCCTTCCTGAAGGCCTTGCTCACCTTCATTCGGGGCGGAAGGGAGTTCTCCACAGAGATCGTCGCTGCGGACTACAGCGGGAGACCGGTTCACCTGAGCGTGAAGGGGACCGTCGCCGCCGGGAGCGAAAAGACCTGGGACCGGATCCTGGTCTCCGAAATGGACATCTCCGCCCTCAAGAACACGGAGGCAGAGCTGCGGGCCAGCGAAGAGAGGTTCAGGTTGACCTTCGCCAACGCAGCCGTCGGCATGACCCTGGCTTCGCCTGACGGAAGGGTGGTCGGCGCGAACCCCGCCTTCTGCAGGATGCTCGGCTACAACGAGGCCGAGCTGAAGGGGATGACGTGGAGGGACTTCACTCATCCCGACGACGTCCCCGTAGACGAAGCCTTCGGCAGGTCCCTGGCCGAAGGCAAGATAGACCACTACCACGTCGAGAAGCGCTACCTGAAGAAGGTAGGCGAGGTCATCTGGGTCAGGATTACGGTCTCTGTAATCAAGGACGAGCGGGGTGCGCCCCTCCTTCGGATAGCCATGGCCGAGGACATCAGCGAGGCCAAGTCCCTAGAGGACAAGCTCAAGCAGTACAGCTCGAACCTGGAGAAGATGGTGGAGGAACGGACCCGCCAGCTGGACGAGTCCCACGACAAGTTGATCGAATCGGAGCGCCTCGCCACCATCGGCTCCATGGCCGCTCAGGTCGGCCACGACCTGAGGAACCCGCTCACCACCATCAACACCGGCCTGTTCTACCTTCGTAACGTTCTCCCGCCCGACAGGAACGCCAGGATAAGGGAAACCATGGGCCACATGGACGACGCCGTCAGGCACGCCAACAAGATCATCGAGGACCTGTTGATGTATTCGCGCCAGTCTCCCATCAAGAAGGTCAGGCTGGACATAGGGGAAGTGCTCCGGAACGCCGTTACAAGCGTCAACATCCCTCCCTCCGTGAAGGTCAGCCTGGACTTGGTCGCCGGGGCAAAGGTGGCGGGGGACAAGTCTCGGCTGATCCGCGTCTTCCAGAACCTCATCTCAAACGCCGTGGACGCCATGCCTTCGGGTGGAAGGCTCGGCCTGGCCTCCTCCGTGGCAAAGGGCTGGGTCATCGTGGAGGTCTCCGACAACGGGGTGGGGATGAGCAGGGCCCAGCTGGGCAAGATTTTCGTCCCGCTCTTCACCACCAAGGCCCAAGGCCTCGGCATGGGACTCTCGATCTGCAAAAGGCTGGTGGAGGCCCATGGCGGTGAGATCCACGTGACAAGTAAGCTCGGCCGAGGCTCCACCTTCACGGTCAGGCTGCCGGTCGCCGGCGTCCGCCCCGCCCGACAGGCCAAGGTATAAACGGACGGCCGACGAGTCACCTGTTGCGCGACAGATGAGCGAACTAGCTTCCGAGCAGAAGCTAAGCCCGCCCGGGCCAGGGACTACCCCAGAGGGGCTGCAGCAGCTCGAAAAACAAATGGTCGAACCTGCCATCGAGGAGGCCCCAGCCCCCACCCCCAAAGGAGTGGTCCTCTGCATCCCCGCCCTCAACGCCGAGAAGCAGATTTCGAGATCGGTGACGAAGGCCCTCAAGTTCGTCAACAAGGTCATAGTCTGCGACGACGGCTCCATAGACGAGACCGCCGGCAGGGCCAGGGAAGCCGGGGCGTTCGTCGTCCACCACAAGGAGGGCCTGGGGCTGGGCAAGTCCATGTCCGACCTGATCGAGGAGGCCATCAAGTCCGATCCCCAGATAGTGGTCACCATGGACATGGACAAGCACAACGACCCGGAGCAGATCCCGGAGCTCATCGAGCCCATCCGGAGGGACGAAGCCGACATCTGCATCGGGATACATGAGGAAGCTGGAGTCCCGACGATGGGCGCGGAGCTCTTGGCCCTAAGCTCCAAGGCCCTCGCTGCCCGCACCAGGGACGACTTCTTCGCGTCACTCGGCAGCAACGACCAGATGGCAGTGGCCGTGGCGGCAGGCCTCCGAGTGAAGCTCCTCACTTTCAAGACGGCCGCCGTTCCTCCTCCTGCTCTATCACGCCCAAAGGAGGGGGTCTCCTTTCAGGCGAGGTGGGACGGGTTCCTCCATAGGGTCATTGTGGAGAGGCCCTTCTTCTTCATCGGCGCCCCTGGCATAGAGCTCTCCATCGCCGGCCTGGCCCTATTGGTCGTGGCGCTGTTTACATACAACTCGGGCTCGAGGCTGAACATCCCCCTCCTGGTGCTGGGCGGAGTGGCGCTTCTCTTCGGCCTTGTCTTCCTGCTTTCGTTCTCGATCCTGTACGCCGTCCGGCACACCTTGAAGGGAAAGTCAGCACCGCAGAAATAGCAGCAAGGCGCCCTTACCTGCCGTACTGATAATCCCGCACGACATACTGCTGTGGACGAGCCAGGTCCTGCTGATTGTCTCCATCCCGCCCCTGCTGGTCTACGCCGTGAGGCTCTACCTCTTCTCAGCCCTTTCGCTGAGGAAGCCCAAGGAGGCTCGCAGCCACCAAGCCGCTGACGAGGGGCGGATGGTATCCGTCATCATCCCCCTCTTCAACAAGGCGGTCTTCGTCGACCGGCTGATGTCACGGGTTACGTCGTTCTATGGCCCCGACTTCGAAGTCATAATAGCCGACGACTCCCATGACTCTTCGCCGGAAGAGCTAGAGAAGTGGAGGGAGGACCCCAGGGTCACCACCGTCTACCGCCCGACAAGGAGGGGGTGGAAGGCCGGGGCCCTGAACGGGGCGCTCAAGGCGGTCTCTCTCCGTTCGGACTACTGCCTGTTCCTGGACGCCGACTCCGTGCCCAATCCCGACCTCCTGAAAAGGATGGTCCAGCGAATGGAGGAAACGGGGGCCGACGTAGTGCAGGGCGCCCAGCAGCCGGGCGCCAACGAAAGGCAGAACTGGGTCTCCCGTGGCCTGGCCCTCGTCCTCAACGGCTACAACTTCGTCGACCTCCAGGCGAGGAAGGAGTTGGGCCTCCTCATCCCCATAACTGGGAGCAACTTCCTGGTGAGGACCGACCTCATCAGGGCCAACCCCTTCCAGGAGAACGCTGCCGAGGACTGGGAGCTCACCGCCGAGCTCTGGGCCAAGGGCTGGAAGGTGATCTACGCCCCGGACATCGTCGTGCAGGGTGAGTCCCCGGACCGCCTTAGAGGGATGCTCAGGAGGTATTCCCGGTGGGCGGAATCTACCACAGCCGACACGGTCAACCTTGCCGGGGTCATCGCGAGGAGCAGGAACCTGAAGAGGAGGGTCAAGCTGGACTTCTTCCTCTCGGGCTTCTCCTACCTGATGTCAGTCTTCGTGGTCCTGGCCGTCGTAGGCGCCCTCCTGGCCCCCATTCCCCCCTTCGGCCCCGGGTCGACCCCGCTCGTGGAATGGAGCTTCATCCTGTCTGCCGTCATCATTCCGGCGGCGCCAATCTCCCTCCTCGTGGCGGCCCACGTCTCGGGCACCCACAGGAGGCTCTCGTCGGTGCTCCTGGCTGTCCTGGGTTCGGTCCTGGTCCTCCCGGTGGTGGCCTACTCCTCCCTGAAGGGCCTGATCAGGCACGGCAGGCCCATCAACGTGAAGACTGACGCCGGCTGGGTGGACATGGAGGCCCTCGAGGCCGAAACGCAGGACCAGGCCTGACCCGCAGTCGACGCCAGACTTATTACGCCGGTTTGCCACAGGCTGCCATGTGTCTCAGAGCGAGCAGATGGGGGAGCAGGTTGCTCGGTGCTCCAGATGCGGGTTCATGAACGGCCCGGGCATCAAGTTCTGCGGCAACTGCGGCGCCGAGCTCAGGGCTCGGCCTCGTGCAGACTACGTGCAGGCCCTGGCCGCGATGCACATCACGACTTCGGTCTACATGCTCCTTACCCTGGCCATCAACCCCCTGGCGCATTCGATATACTTCCTCCTGGGCCTCTACGCCGTCGTCGGCGTGGCCGGCCTCTACGTCGGCTACTCCATCCACACGGGCACATCGGGGAAGTGGATCAAGATTGCCTCCGCGGCCACCGTGGGCCTCGGCCTGTTGGCGACCTCCATCCTGTTCTGGCTGGGGCTAATGTTCCTGGGCCTCATAAGCCCATCCTGGGTCCTCTATCTGGCCAACGGGGCCCTTCTGTGGCTCGCCCGCAAGAGCGATCTAGGAGCGGGGCGGCCGGGGCCACGGGCATGGCGGCCGCTATCAGCCCCTCCCCGATGACAAGGAGCCCGAGGCCGACTATGGCGAAGGCGAGCACCCCATATCCCCTGAGGGTCAGCGCCGCGTAGGCGGACAGGAGATAGGCGAGGTACAGGCAGAAGAGGCCTCCCAGGACGCTGTCCAGCCCCTTCCTGATGCTGTGCTGGGCAGGAGCCGCATGACCGCCATCACGAAGGACCACAGGCCCACAGCCGCGAAGAAGAAGGAGCCGAGGTCGAGGAGCTCCGTCGGAGGCCTGAAGTAGACGTTGAGCGCACCCATGCTGCGAAAGTAGTCGCCCATCAGGGTCGGGCTGTCGGGGTATCTCAGGAAGGAAGCCGCGATTATGACCAATATCGCCCCAGCGGAGACGGCGCCAAAGAGCGCCTCCTCCCTTGCGACTTCGGGAGGCTCCCGGCCGAACCGCCAGTCCGTGTCGGTTCGGACCCTCTCCGAGAACCTCTCCGCCCTGTGCTCCAACCTGTCGGCGAAGTCCTTGGCCCCTGAGGAGGCCCCTTTCTCCGAACCCGCCTCCGGCAGCGGCAGTCGAAAGCACGGGCCTTCCACACTTGGCGCAGAACCTGTCATCGTCGCCGGTCTCGGACCCGCAGCTGGCGCAATAGGGCAAAGGCTTCCACCCTCACGTCAACTTCCTTCACTGTGCGATAAAGGCGTTTTGGGGCGTGGCTTGGCCGACCGTCCTCCCTCCTGTCAGCTGCCAAGCAACGCTAATAACTCCCCCTCCTTCGCTAATGGGTTGCCCAGGGAGACAGATGCCCAAGAAGAGTGCGCGCAGGAAGGACCGCCGGAAGAACAACACCCTGACCCTTGCCATCCTGCTTGTGGTGGTCGTAGTGGTGGGCGTCTACGTGCTCTCCCTCGGCGGAGGCGTGACCTCAAGCGAGACGACGCCGGTGCCCGCCAGCGTCCTCGGCCAGCTCAGCCAGATCGCCGGCTCGCGGTACGGCGCACCCACCATTGCCGGCATTCGATCCTACGGCGGGACCCCCTCGCGGCCGGCAACAAGACGGTCGTCGTCTTCGTCAGCGGAGACTTCTGCCCCTACTGCGCAGCCGAGCGGTGGTCGCTGGTGCTGGCCCTCATGAGGTTCGGCACCTTCAGCTCCCTCTCCTACACCTACTCCGGCTCGAACATCGAAGACCCGAACACTCCCTCCTTCTCGTTCGCCAACTACTCGTATTCCAGCCAGTACGTTTCGTTCCAGGCCTACGAGTTCGAGGACAGGAACGGGAACCCGCTGGAGACAGTGCCTACTAACTACACGGCGCTCTGGGACGGATACCCGTCCAATGGCACAGTTCCCTTCCTCGACATCGGAAACGCCTACGTGGTGGCTGGAGCCCAGTTCCCGCCGACGCTCCTCTCCGGCATGTCGCAGGCGGCCGTGGTCCAGTCGATCGCCAGCGACGGCAGCCTCGCGAAGACGATCATGGCGGTGGCCGACGGCTTGACCTCGGCCATCTGCAACGTAACCCACTCGGCCCCTTCAGGGGTCTGCTCCCAGGTTCAGACTTCGTCTTCGGGCAGCTTCAGGACCGGGAGCCCCAGCAGCGCCCCCGCGGCGTGGGCTATGGTGCAGTACGCGCAGATGGAGTGGATGAGGAGGACCTCGGCCCCGGCGAGGTAGGCAACGAAGGCCACGCCGACCGCCCAGACTGGGAGCATTGCGTCCTTTCGTTTCATTGCGAGCAGTGCCAACATGACGACGAACCACAGGAGACCAAGGTAGGCCACGTTCACGCCAAACAGGGTAGAATAGGGGCTGGACGTGACCACGTTACAGTCAAAGCCGCCGCTGGTGGGGCAGTAGAGGGGGGTCCCCCCAAAGGCCGCATGGTAGGCCAGGTAGATTGAGGCTAGAAGTCCGGGGACGGCGATGACGAACCCAACGTTCCGCCAGCCGTTCGGGCCCAACCACATCCCCCTCCATCTGGTAGCCCCGGGCGCCTCTTTTCTACCTAGCCCCTTCTTAGTGGCGCCCCAGGGAGAGAAGGAGGCGCCCCGTCGCCCAAGCTCAGACAAGGATAAACCCCCCTTCGACCTACCTCAGTCGGGGACAGCCTCGGTTGAAACCATCAGAGCTCAGGGCCGTGATCCCCGTGGGCGGCGAAGCGAAGAGGCTCAAACCGCTCACCGCCGAGGTGTCGAAGGCCGTCGTCCGGATCTTCTGCAAGCCGATGGTGGAGTTCGCCGTGGCGGAGCTCGCACAGCAGGGAGTGAGGAACTTCGTCATGGGAGTGAAGGGATACGTCAACTACGTGTCCCTGATGGACTACTTCAAGGACGGACTGGGCTTCTCCACCGACTACGGCATCGCCCCCAGGGCCCACATCAAGTACCAGCCCAACGTGGAGGACGTCGGCAGCGCCGACTCAGTCCGCATCAACATGGACTACTTCGACATAGACGGTCCCGTCATAGTGGTCCAGGGGGACAACCTCTTCGACCTGGACCTGGCCGACCTGCTTGCCTTCCATGAAGGAAAGGGAGCCGCCATGACCGTGGTGCTGACCCCCGTTGCCGACGTCGAAGGTTACGGCGTGGCCGATGTCTCCTCCGAAGGGCGGATCAACAGGTTCGTGGAGAAGCCGAAGAAGGAAGAGGCTCCCACCAACCTTGCGAACACCGGCATATACCTGCTGTCTCCGGGGGTCAGGAATATCTTCGACGACCCGAAGGTCAAGGAGATGATACAGGTCAAGAGACGCCTGGACTTCGGCATGGACTTCATCCCGTTCTTGACGAATAACGGCTTCCCGGTGTACGGCTACACCCTGAAGGGGAAGTGGTTCGACGTCGGGACCCCTGCCGGATACCTGAGGACAATGGTGGACGTGCTGGGAGGCCAGCGCACCTCTTTCTACCTAGGGGAGCCGGTGAACGGGCTGAAGAGGGTCTGGATCAAGGGCAACTCGCCCGAATCGGAGAAGAGGAGGAAGGTGATAGTGGACAAGGTCAGGGAAGGGAAGATCAAGCTGGAGGGTTCGGTGTTGATTGGGCGACATTGCCAGATAGGGGACGGGACGGTGATCAGGAACTCGTGCATAGACAACTTCTGCATGATTGGGAGGGACGTCGTCATCGAGAACTCATCGCTGATGGACAGGGTGGTTCTGGGCGACGGGGCGGAGGTCCGCGAGAGCATCATCGGCAGGGGCGCCCGCGTAGACTCAAGTAAGGAGAAGTCCACGTGGGTGGTGGGCCTGTCCGTCATAGGAGACGACGTTACGGTGGGCGAAGGCTCCATCCTCAACGGGAACAAGGTCTACCCTCATAGGGTTCTGAAGGATTGGGCGGGCCGCGCCAACGAAATCGTGACCTGAGCTAGCCTCTAGATCGGGCCCGACGAGGGATTTGGCGATTTCTCCGCCAGTCTTCTGGAAGAGCTCCTCCATCCTCTGGCCGAGCCTGACATGGCTACGCTGCAGCTCCTTGAACTCCTCTTTGCCCAGTGATCCCTCTTCGTCGATCACCGTTTCGGGGATGAAGACCCACGCGGACAGCGAAGGCCAAATCATCCTCACGCCCCTGGAGCTGAGCTTTCTTTCGATGTATTTTGCGGCGCTTCCAGCCCAGAAGGACTCCTTCCGGGTGTCGAACGCGAATCCCATCTTTCCGGAGAGGCTGACCCCCTCGAGGGATGATAGGAAGTCCTGCATCGGTTGGGAGGCCGTCCTGTAATGCGTGGGGCCTCCAACGGCCAGCAGGTCGAAATCGGACAGCCGTCGCGGGTCCACATCAGCGATGTTGCTGCATTGGGCATCGATTCCGGCCTTTTCCAGCCCTTTGGCCAGCGCTCGGGCTACCCTCTCCGTGTTGCCATATCGTGTGTCAAAGACTACGATGGCCCGGAGGGCAGGCTCGGAACTTGGGCCCTTCGGTCCTGGATCGGACATCCGAGCCGTTGAGACGCTCGGTTGGCTTTTAACCTGCCGAGCTGGCCGAACAAAGCCCTTCATCGGATCGAATCGGCCAGGCCCGTTTGGCAGGCCAGCGTCCTGGCACTCGCAGTGGTGGCGAACGAACCGCATTTGCTACCCCTCCGAAGGGCTGATAAGCAACGCCCACCCTGGAATCCCGTTTGCCTCTGGTCGCTGCCGCCATCCTGCCCCACGGAACCGCCTCGATCCCTGGGTTCACCGAAGGGAAGTCCGACTTCTCGGCCGTCACGAGGGGGATGGAAGACGCTGCTTTCGCCCTCGAGGAGCAGCACCCCCGAACCATCGTCATCGCCTCCCCACACAACCTGAGGATAAAGGACAACATGGCGGTGGTGACGACCGAGAACTGCGGGGGCACCCTAGAGCAGGGACGGAAGAAGCTATCGCTCTCGTGGAAGTGCGACCTCACCTTCGCCAAGTCGCTGTTCTCCCTGGCCGAGAAGCGCGGCCTCCCGGTGGTCTCCGTGAACTACGGAACGAGCGGAGGCCCGGAGTCTAGGATGCCTCTCGATTGGGGGACGCTCGTGCCCCTCTGGTTCCTCCCTAGAAGGGTCAGGACTGTTCTCGTAACGCCCTCGAGGGAGATCCCCTGGTCCGCCCTCGTCTCCTTTGGGGAATGCATCAGGGAGGCGGCCTCCAGGTCTCGGGCTAGGGTGGCCTTCATCGCCAGCGCCGACCAGGGGCATGCCCACCTGAAGTCCGGTCCATATGGCTTCGACAAGGCCGCGGCCGAGTACGACGCCATGGTCGTCTCGATGGTTGAAGACGGAAGGCTCCAGGAGCTCATTCACATTAAGCCGGACTTCATCGAGAAGGCCAAGCCGGACAGCTTCTGGCAGATGCTCCTGCTCGCGGGCGTCCTGAAGGGAACCGGCCTTGAGACCATCTGCTGCAGTTACTCGTGCCCCACCTACTACGGCATGCTGTCCGCGGCGTTCGCCTGATAGGTTCCGGCCGGGCCCACAACGCGTTAATCCATCCTCCTCCATGTCATTATGGGATGGACACAAGCGCCGAAGCCTTCGTCAAATGCCACCGACTTGCCATCGTGGGGGTTTCCAGAAACGGCAAGGGCTTCGGCAACATGGCCCTAAGAGAGCTCAAGGCGAGGGGCTACGATACCTCGATCGTCCACCCCCAGGCCACCGAGATCGGCGGGGACAAGTGCTACTCCAGCCTTGGTGACCTGCAGGGGAGGGTTGACGGGGTCTTCATCTCGGTACCGCCGGAGAAGGCGCTGGGCGTGATCAGAGAGGCCTATGCAAGCGGCATCAACAATGTCTGGCTGCAGCGGGGCGCCGAATCGAAAGAGGTCCTCGAGACGGCGAAGGCCCTGGGCTTGGATCCGGTGGCAGGGAAATGCATCCTCATGTACGCACAGCCGGTCAAGTCGATTCACAACTTCCACAGGGCCGTCGACAAAGTGCTCGGCAAGCTCTAGCGCCGTGCGGAACCGCGGCGTCGCGAGCCAACCTCTACGCAAGGGTTATAGACTTAACCGGGCTTGAGTGACCAGTTGCCCAGCTCGGTTTATGCTGGCCCATCCTCGACCAGAGAAACCTTTGCGCTCGCGGGGTTGAGCCATTGAGCGTGGCGAATTCGAATCGGGATCCCCTGCCGCCCGAGGCGGTCTTCAGGGAGGCCGAAGAGAAGCTCCGGGCCATCTTCGAGGCGGCAGCAGTCGGCGTGGCCGTCGTAGACGTGAGCCAGACGATCCTCGACGCCAACCCGGCCCTCTGCAAGATGCTCGGCTACAAGGCCGAAGAGCTCAAGGGCCTTGACTGGAGCATAGTCATCCATTCGGAAGAAGTTTCGGCCAGCAAGGGTCCCTATCACGAACTTCTGGCCGGGCTCAGGGACAACTATCGCTCTGAAGTGCGATTCCACACCAAGAAGGGCGACTCCAGACGGGGGCTCCTCACAATCTCCGTCGTGAGGGCCCTCGACCTCTCCCCCACCTCCATAGTGGCCACGCTGGAGGACATAACCGAGCGCAGCCAGATGGAGGAGAGAGCCCGGCTCACCGAGAGGGAGGTGAGCACCCTCCTGGACAGCATCCCAGCCTACGCCTTCCTCAAGGACAAAGAGGGGCGTTTCATGATGGCCAACAAGCGGTTCTGTGACATCTACGGCGTCACGAAGTCCGAACTGGTGGGCAAGACCGACTACGACATAACGACCCGGGCGATAGCGGACAAATACGCTGCCGACGACAGGAAGGTGCTCAGCACTGGAGAACCCTTCCATTGGGAGGGCTACTGGACCACTAGGGGCAGGGCCATGTTCGCCGAGACGACCAAGCTCCCCCTGAAGGGCGAACGCGGGCGCATATTGGGCATAATAGGCCTCGTCTACGACGTGACCGAGCGCCAAAGGATTGAGGCGGCGCTAGCGGAAAGCGAAGCGCGGTACAGGGCCCTCTTCGAAGAGTCCCCCACGCCCATGATGGTGGAGGACTTCTCGTCGGTGAAGTCCGAGCTGGACGTCCTCAAGAAGAAGGGCATCCCATGGCTCAGGAACTACCTGACCTCCAACCGGAAGGAGACGAAGAGGTTGGTCGGGATGGTCAAGCTGTTAGAAGCCAACGACGCCGTCACCCGTCTCTTCGAGGCCGGCGATAAGCGCGAGCTGGTCAACCTCTACCAGATCCTCAGCGACGATGCAATGTCGGGCTTCGTCGACAGGCTTGTCGCCCTTGCCGAGGGTCGCTCCGAGTTCCAGACGGAGACGGTCAACAAGACCCTCAAGGGGACGCCGGTGCCCGTGGTCGTAAGATACATAATCCCCCCAGGGTCCGCCAAGACTTACTCCCGGATTATCGTCTCTCTCACCGACCTGACACAGATCCGAAAGGGCGAACAGGCGATACGTGCCTCCGAGGAGAAGTACAGGGAGCTGGTGGAGAACGCAAGGAGCGTCATCCTGAAGCAGGACATGAACGGCCGCATCCTCAGCTGCAACGAGTACGGCGAGGAGTTCTTTGGCTTCAGGGAGGAGGAGCTCCTGGGGAGGAGCGTCGTCGGGACCATCGTCCCTCGCACGGAATCGGGGGGCAGGGACCTCGCCACCCTCGTCAGGAACATCTACGCCCACCCTGCAAAGTACGCGAACAACGTCAACGAGAACGTCAAGAAGGACGGAACGAGGGTCTGGATGCACTGGAGCAACAGCGTCGCCACCGACGCCGACGGCTCCCCGGTGATCTTGAGCGTCGGGACGGACATCACCGACCGGAAGCTGATGGAGGAGGACCTGAAGATGTACAGCACCAGACTGGAGGAGATGGTCAAGGAGAGGACGCGGAAGCTGAACGACTCCAACAAGCAGCTCCTGCAGGCCGAGAGGCTGGCCGCCATCGGGAGCGTGGCGGCCCAGGTGGGCCATGACCTCAGGAGCCCTCTCACGGCGATGCGCACCAACCTCTACTACGTGCGGAACGTCCTCCATCCGGCCGAGCGCAGGAGGCTCGACAAGGTGCTGGCCTCAATGGACGAGAGCATAGAGCACGCGAACAGGATCATCGCAGACCTCTTCGACTTCTCGAAGAAGACCAAGCTGAAGACGGAGGAGCTGGACCTCGGCGAGGTCGTCAGGACCGCTCTGCAGCACATTTCAATCCCCAAGTCTGTGGCGCTGGAGATGGAGGACACTCCGGGGGCCTCATCAGGGGGGATTCGGCCTACCTGATCAGGATCTTCCAGAACCTCGCCTCCAACGCCTTCGAGGCCATGCCAGGCGGGGGGACCCTCAAGATCTCCACGAAGCTTCGACGCGGGAAGGTGTCCGTGTCCTTCGCCGACGACGGCGAAGGCATTTCGAAGGAGAACATGAAGAAGCTCTTCTCCCCGTTCTTCACGACGAAACCCAAGGGGACGGGGCTCGGCCTTGCCATTTGCAAGCGTCTGGTGGAGGCCCACCAGGGGAGGATCGACGTCGAAAGCAAGGTCGGCAGGGGGACGACCTTCACTCTGGCCTTCCCTCTGTCGGGTCGCGGCCGGGGCTCCTAGGGGGCGCGGATTGCTGACGGCTCTGGTCGCGAAATGGCTTTAGTTGGCCGATGTGTATCAGGTGGCGTAGGCCATTCTGGATGTGCCGCGCCTTTCATAGGAGGTTGAGCCGGACCTAATGCCGAGGCCACCCATCGGCGATGTCCTGGAGCTGGCGTTGCCATTCCTGGCAGCCTTCTGTGCCGTGATCGTCGTCAACACGCCCCCCTTTCACTTCGTTTCGGCTGCCCTGGCCGTCTACCTCGGGATGCTGGTGGGGGTCCCGCTCGCCATATGCAAGCTCAGGGGGCGCTCAATCACTTCGGACTTCGGTCTCAAGGGGGTCACCTCCCTTCCCTGGTGGTTCTTCGTGGCGGCGCTCCTCCTGCCCCTCCCGTTCGTCTTCGGCCTCTGGCCGCTCTCCGTCGCCCCCACGGTCGCTTTCGCCGTGGTCGTGGCACCGTTCTGCGAGGAAGTCTTCTTCCGAGGTTATCTTGCCAGCCGACTAAGGGGCCTGGGGTTGATCATCGCATCCGTGACGTCGGCCCTGCTCTTCGGCGCCTTCCACCTCGGAGCACTTCAGTTCCAGAACCCCGCCGCCGTGCTCGTCTTGATCCTCTTGGGCCTGATCTATGCCCCGGTATTCCTGCTCACCAACAGCGTGTACGTCACGGCCAGCGCGCACGCGGCCTGGAACCTGTTCGCATACTTCATCGCCATCTTCCCATCCACCGCCCTCGGGTACGTCTCCTACGCCGCGTTGGGGGTCCTCATGACCGGGAACCTCTTCCTCGCCCTCCTGGAGATCATAAACGCCCAGAGGCGGGCCGCCCTGCCGGAAGAGTGAACCAACGGCGCATCAAGATTAAGTAGCTCCTCTACGGGTCGGTACTTCATGGGCTCATCCCAGCCCCCCGACCTCACAAAGTACAAGCTCGTCGCCGTCCTGTTCTTCATCCTCTCGTTCGTGGTCTTCTCCTTTTACCTCGACATCCTCATACCCGGCCTCCCGGGGGACAGCGAGCGCGCCCACATAGGCTTCCTGCTCTTCCTGATTCCGAGCTTCCTCCTTGCGGGCGGGCAGCTCACCATAGGAGGGTTCATGATATTCATGACGGTCCCCGCCGTCTCGAAGGGGAGGAACAAGCTGAGGATGTGGAAATGCATGGCCCTTGGGGGATACCTCACATTTCTGTTCAGCTTGGAATACGTCGTCTATCCCTATCGGGGCCCCGTCTACTACGCAGCCTTCGTCGGCAACGGCCTCGTCCCCATCCTCTTCGAGGCGGTGTGGGCCGCTGCCTCCATAATATCGTCGGGCTGGGTCATAAGGAGGCTAAGCGGGGCCAGGTGGGTCCATGCGCTATTCGCCGCAGGCCTCGCCCTCCTCATAATAATCGTCGCGGCCGACTAGATGGGCATCCAACCTGATTCGATCATGACCATTCCATCCTAGGTAGAGCGTCGATACAGGTAGCGACGGCTCACGAGGACGTACGCTCCGACGGCAAGTACAGCCGCTGAGGCGATGACCGATGTCACGGCGCCGTAGTCGACAGAGTAGCTGGCGGTTTCGACTACTGCGCCCTCTACAACCAGGCTAAGCGTCCTGCCGGTTGCGTTGACCGTCCCGCTCCAGCCGGAGAACCTCTCGGTCCCGAGGAACCCAGCTAGTTCGGGGGCGCTGTATGTGAATGTGCTAGGGAACTGCAGGCTCTGTTCGTCAACCCATCCATGGAAGCCGCCGAAGGGCGTGCTCAGGTCGAAATAGTATAGGGGGGTGTAGACATACGAAAGATAATATGGCCTATCTACGACGAGCTGGCCATCGACTATCTTTGGCATTTCGTCGGCGGGCACGACGGGCCCCACAAGAGTCCCATTCACGAACACCGCCGAGAATCCTCCTGATTTCGCCGACGACGCGTTTAGCCCTCCCCCCACCGCGCCATACATGAAGGTGTAGGTCCCCATTGACACTCCGGTTCCGTTGGTGACAAAGATGATACTTGATTCCTCCGTGTAGTTGAACATGAAATACACGTCGATGGCGGTGAGGAGGAGTTTGGAGTCATTGACCCCGGTTTGGCTCCATGACGCGACGGCCAGAGGCACACTGGCTCCTTCGTCGAACCAGGCCCCCACCCTGGAATTGGAGGGATAAAAGACGAACCCGCCTGTTACTTGAGGTAGTTGCTCAAGCTGTATGGGAACCGGGGAGAACAGCGAGCTGCCAATTATGTATACGAAGTACTGGGTCTTGAGAACCGGGGCGAGGGAGTGGCTCTCGTCTATTGCCGGGAACATAACAGTGTTGTTCGTCGATCCGTCAGCCCACCCGACGAAAACGGTCCTGACCATTCCTTCCGTGTAGTTCACGGGGAGCGATACTGTCGCATCCGAGCCAGAGTCGAACCAGAGGTCTCCCGTCTGGGAGGTCGAGTTGCACGGTCCCGAGTAGCCCTCCAATGCGACGCTGTACTGCTTGACCCCGTACAGCGTGAACGTCAGCGGAGTTTCTATGTCCGTCTCCACGACCCAACCTCCCCTCCCAGTGGAGACGACCGTGCCGTTCACCGAGTACGCGGTGAGGGAGGTCCGACTGGCTGAGTCGTTGTTCCACACCGATGGGAGCGTGACGTTCGCGGGGCCACTTCCATACCACGCGTCCTAGAACAAGTTCTGAGGATTCGACCTGAAGCTCACCGAGCATTCGTCCACCCAATCCGCGACCTCCGTAATGTTGTGCCGAAGGAGTGTCGCGAAGGTAGAGTTCGACCCATCGTATCCGTCGGGGGAGTCGGCCTGCCACCCGGAGAAAGCGATTCGCGTCCCCGAACCGGTCGGAATCGTAGTCTGAGTCAGCGATACAACGGCAGTGTTCCCGTAGTCGTAGAGTCCACCTCCGGACACGCTTCCATTCGTGCTCATGGCGACCAGCGAGATCTTCGACGCGTTCAGCACGATGTCGTCACTGGTCAACGCTTCGGCCGCGTCCTGCATGGCAACCGAGAGCGAATGGCTGCCCGGCTTGTCGAGGGTGGTGGCAAGAGAAGGAGATTCCGTGGTGGCCAGGACGGCTCCGTCCAAGTACCATGTGTACGATACGTCGCCGATTGCCCCCACAGGCTCGGCCGTCAACTGGACGGGTTCCTTGGTGTAGTACTGCGGCATGTCGCTGGTCAGCCCAATGGAGGTCGCTACGTTCTCGATGACCACCGCGGACGCGTTCAGCGAGACCTGGGTGGCCCCGGGGACGTTCCCTGCCCTGTAGACCGACCAGTTCGCTTCGAGCTTCGTGCCGTTCGACACGAAGTAGTTGTCACGAGAGTAGAAGTTGAAGGCAGGCACCCCCTGGGAGGCATTGTCGACCTCTTCGTAGACCGAGTACCCCGCGTCCCACTGTCGAGAAGAGGCGTCGTAGAACGTAGGGGCGATCACGAAGTACTGGCCTCCCGTGCGGGCGGTCCTTGAAAGGACGACTGAGCCGTTGTCGTAGGCCACGGTGAAGCTGACCACGCCTTTGGAAATGGACATGTTGAACCAGTAAAAGCCCGGCCGAAGTTGGCTCCATACGAAGGATTCGTAGGTCGTCCCGGAAGTCGCCGTGTAGGTGGTCGACGTGGTCGATGACCATATGCCGAACTGGCCGAGGATGCCTATCTGATCGTAGCTGGAATTCGAGTCAAAGGCGGACAGGATCAGCGGGTAGTACGTGTCCGCGACGCTGGGCAGGCCCTGAGGCACGTAGAACTCTGCTCCGACTTCCTGGGCCTCGGTCTGCTGGGTCGTCACCGCTCCGAGGTACCAGCGCGCCGCCGAGGGCTTGGGTTCGCTCGACGAGGCCCTGAGATCCATGGCGAACCCCGGGGAGTGAAGCATGAGGATCGCCGAACCCGCGATTAGCAGGAAGAGGGCCAGGAACGCCCACTTCAATCCAAGGAGTCGTTCGTCCTCTCTCCTAGTTAAATCGTGCGGGCCCGGAGCTCCCCCGGAAGGACATGCGCCGCTGAGCCCTCCCGACCGGCAACGCTCAAAAGTGCGGCCGCCATGAACCGAACAGAATGAATGCGGTATGGAAGGCTGCGGTCCCCGTCGCCCTATTGGCCGTCCTGCTCTTCCTGCCCGTCTTCGCCTGCGGGCGCACGGTGATGGCTCCCGACCCTTCATCGCTGAACGAGACTGCCCTCTTTCAACTTGGTGAGCTCTCATACCTGAGCGCCAGGGAGACGGGTCAGACCTCGCTGTCCTATCTCTGGTTCGGCCTAGGCCTCTCGCCATACAGGGGGTCATACGACTGCAGCACCGCGGGATTTGCCTGCACCTACACCCCCACCTCTTCATATCCTGACGTAACCATCGTGCCACCCCTAGGTGGACAGGCCCCCAGCCTCGACATCTCCCAGATTCACGTCACCTTGAACAAGAGCGAGTTCACGACGTTGAACGTCACCTTCGCAATGCGGAACAAGGGCGCCCAGCCCGCATTTGGCTACATCTACCTGAACGAAAGCTCAGCGGCAGGCTACAACTTCACGGTAGTAGATCCGGGCCAGTCCGCCGTATGCAGGTACACCGTCTACCCCGCGACTGTGCCGAGCCCCGGCGACCACTACTTTCTTAAGATCATAGCCGGCGGGGAAGTGATGGTCAGGTACGTCGAAGTCGAAGGAAGAGCCGCCGGCCCCTAAGCAAGCCCAGTCATCTTCAGGCTGACGTCCCACAATTCCTTGGCCAACTCCTCGTCGTAGGAAGCCTCCGAGGACCTCTTGGGGGCGCACTTCTCGAAGTACTCCCCGGTCACTCCCTCCACTTCTGGCGATGAGGCAAGGAAGACGGGGGTCTTCGCACCCTCCTCTGGCCCTATCATGAACATCGAAGCGAACCTCCCGAAGGGGCTGAAGACGCCGGAGGACGCCCATATGCGAGTCCTCACGGCGCCTGGATGGAGGGCGTTGACGGTCACATCCTTTCCCCTCTCCCTCCTCGCGAGCTCGTGGGTGAACAGTATCAAGGCCAGCTTCGACCTCGCGTAAGCGGCATAGCCTATGCCCATCCCGCCCTTCCCGTTGATGTTAGCCAGGTCGAGGCTTCCGCTGTAGTGCCCCGCAGACGAGACGTTGACAATCCTGGCCGGTGCGCTAGCTTCGATCGTCCTCAAGAGAAGGTTGGTGAGGAGGAACGGTGCGAAGTAATTCAGGGCCATGGTCCGTTCGATCCCGTCCTCGGTCTTCTCCGCCCGCGGGAAGATGCCGCCTGCGTTGTTGACTAGTACGTCCAGGCGTGTACGGGTGGATAGGAACTCGGCCGCGACCTTTCTGACCTCCCTCTGGAGGAGGAGGTTCCCGATTACGAAGTCGACCGCAGGGTTTCCGCTCTCATAAACAATCTCCTTTCTGGCGGCCACCGCCTTCACAGGGTCGCGGCACAGCAGAGTGACTTCGGCGCCGAGTTTCGCCAGCCCCGTGGCCGTGGCCTTGCCGATCCCCGAGTTGCCACCGGTGACCAGGACGACCTTTCCTTTCACTGAGTTCTCGACTGAAGCCCGGCGGCTTGGCCTTAATTGCCCTTTCTCCACCTTCGGTTGAGCCGGATGGCAGAATCAGGCCTCGCGAAAGTGGTCCGTATGGTATCAGGGGCCTAGGCCGGAAGCCCGGCCGCAGCCAAGAGGCTTCCCCACCGGGGGTCGTCCCGCATCTTCTGGAAGAACGGGTCGTACCGGATGGACGAAAAGCTCAAGCACTTGCGGCGGACAGCGTGGTTCGCATTCTCGAAGGTCTTGTCCATGTCGCCCAAGGCGTAATATACGTAGGCCAGAAGGGCTGGCTTCTCCCATACGCTGTCCGCTAACGCCTTGATCTCTTCCAGTATCCCTCGCACTTCCTCCATCTCACCCTTCAGCGAGAGCATGTAGGCCAGGTCGGCCTTCGCCCCAACGTCCTCGGGGCGCGATGCGGCCACCTTCCTCTCAAGCTCGACGGCCAGGCCGTAGTCCTTCTTCACGGCGGCAAAGTAGGCCTGGTGCCCCCAGACGACGGGGTTGGTTGGGTCTATCCTCGCGGCCTTGACAAGCCTCTCCTCTGCCTCCCCGGTCCTTCCCGCCCCAATGAGGAAGCCTGCGGCGTTCACCAGGACGATCAGGGACTGGGGGTCCTCCTTCTCGGCTTGCAGAGCAGCCTCCAGGGCCCTCCAGGCCCTTCCCGAGAGCGCCGAGGCACAGGGAGTACCAATGGTGTGCCGTGGCATAGTTCGGATTCAGAGATATTGCCTTCCTGAACTCCCTCTCAGAATCGGAGAACCAATAATCCTGCATCAGCAGGACGCCAAAGGAAACGTGGGCCTCGGCCAGATCGGGGTTGAGCTCGAGCGCCCTGGCCGCCTGCCTCCTGGCGGCAGATATCGCTTCGGCCATGGGCCTATAGGGATAGTCCCCCTGGAGGTAGATGCAATCGGCCAGGCCGGCGTGGGCAAGGGCGAAGTCCCCGTCGAGCCGGAGAGCCTCTTCAAAGAGTAGCTCGGCCCCCCTGAGGCCCTCTCTGGACCTGCTCTGCATGAGGGTCCGCCCCTCCAGATATTTCATGTAGGCGGAAACGTCTTCGGGCGCCCGGCCTTCGATCCTCTCTTCCGCCCTGTCAAGGAGCTTGAGCTTGAGGCTCTCCGCCACCATCTTGGCGATGTCGCTCTGGATGGAGAAGACGTCGGTGAGCTCGCGGTCGTAGCTGGCGGACCATACGTGCTCCTCCGTCTCAGCGTCGACCAGCTGAACTGTCACCCGGACCTTGTCCCCGGCCTTCCTGACGCTTCCCTCCATGATAGACCCGACTCCGAGCTCCCTTGCGATCTGGGAGACGCTCCTCTCTCTCCCCTTGTAGCGGTCCACCGAAGTCCTCGCGATTACCCTGAGGGCCCTGGACCTGTGACAGAACGGAGATGATCTCCTCGGTCATCCCATCGGCCAGGTACTCGTCCCGGGGGTCGGGGCTTATGTTGGCGAATGGGAGGACCGCCAACCTGGTCTTCGGCAGGACGCCCACTCCCGGCTCGGTGCCGGGGAGCAGCATCTTGTAGAGTCTTCATGGAGTACTCGACGTGCTTGAGGCTCTGCTCAGGGAGCTCCTCCATCTTGTAAGGGATCTTGTTCCTCACCTGAAGGTAGACCTCTTCCGTGAGGCATATTCCCCCGGGCTCGGCCAGGGGATAGATCCTAGACGCCACGTTAACCGCATCGCCGAAGATGTCGTCTCCACGCTTCACCACGTCTCCCACGTGGATGCCTATCCTCACCACGATGTTGCGTTCCGGCGGCTCCTTAGCGTTCAGCTCTCGGAACGCCTGCTGGGCATCGATGGCGAACTCCGTAGCGGCGAGTGCGCTCCCGAACTCCATGAGAAAGGCGTCTCCTATCGTCTTGACCTCCCTCCCTCCATGCTTCTCGAGGATTCGTCTCATTACTTCGTTGTGTCTGTCCAACAACTGGAGGGCCAGCCTCTCGTCCCTCTGGGACAGGCCCGTATAGCCCACCATGTCCGTGAAGACGATGGCCGCCAACCGCCTCAGCTCGCTCATGGAAAACGGCTCACTTGAGGGTGGACGCCGATAAAAGCATTAGGAGAATTCGCTACGAAACGGCGCGAATCGTGAAACACCGTTATATACGGAACATGCCGTTTCGTCGACGATGGCACCAATCGCCTTCGTGATCCCCATCAAGAAGGGGAAGACCGAGAAGGCCAAGGAGCTTGCCAAGACGCTGATGTCTTCGAAAGCCAAGGAGTTCGCCGCCTCTGAGAAGAGAATAAAGACGTCAAAGGAGTCCTGGTTCATCGTTCCCTTCCCCGATGGGGACATGCTCGTCGTCTACTTCGAAGCCGCCAACCTGAAGAAAGCCTTCGACGGATTCATGAAGTCCAAGGACAAGTTCGACGTGTGGTTCAAGAAACAGATGCAGGCTTACAGCGGCATCAACATGGAAGAACCCGGAGAAGGGTCGCTTCCTGAGCAGATACTCTCGTTCGGCTACTAGGGAGATCCATTCGGTTTTTCTTGTCCCATGCCGGCTTAGCCATGGGCTTTCACCCGAAAGGCTGAGGCGGTGGCAGTCCAGCTAACGATTGCCCGCGGTCCGACTTGGCGGCAGCTCCTCCACCAGTCTCCTCAGGGACGAAAGCACCGACTCCCAGTTCTCCTTCGAGTGCCTGGCCTCCTCTCCGGTCGCGTTGTTGTCCTGCGTGAGTCACGAGCGTGCGACCCGCCGTCTTCGACAGCTTGACTGTCACGGTGTGGTGGTTTTCGGGGATGTCCTCGGGCCAGAGAGCGGGGAGTAGTGCGTGTACTGGATGACTCGCTCGGGTTCCAACCTGACTATGGTGCCTCTGCCCTGGTATCGCTTCGAGTTCCAAGTCCCACTCCAGGTGATGCGGCGCCCCTTCTTCCCAACTTGGCTCCACCTCCGTACCGAACATGTACTGTCTGATGAGCTCCGGATCCACCAATGCCCTCCAGACTCTTGATGGCGGTGCGTCCACGGAGGTCGACGCCTTCGCCATCAGCCCTCTTGTCACGGGAGCAGTGCTGCCCTGGACTGAAATTAGCCTTTCGTAGCATCGGGCCGCTGGCCGGAGGATGGCCGGCAACAAGGAGGACATACTGGTCCGAATGGGCGCAAAAAGGCCCATTCGATTTATAGGGACGGGCTCCAGAACCAAGGCAAATCCCGCTATCTGAGGCCGAGGTCAACTACCTCAAGAGTCAGAGGCTGGCGAGGGTCGCCACCGCCTCTCCGAAGGGCGTCCCCGAGGTCTCTCCGGTGGGGTTCGAGTTCGACGGCACCTACATCTGGATAGGGACCCACGACCCGGAGTTCTTCACGAAGACGCTGAGGTATAGGAACATCACCGGCGGCAACAATAGGATCTCAATCGTGATAGACGACCTGCAGTCGGTGGACCCCTGGCGCCCCAGGGGCATCAAGTTCGGGGGGACCGCCGAGGTCGTCGAACATCAGGGAAGGTTCGGTCCCGGGAAGTACATTCGCATCACGCCCCGGGTCTCCATGAGCTGGGGCCTCGACCGTCGCCCGAAGGATCGCGGCGCTCCATCAAGCGCCTTCAGGGCCCTTCGCAGGGATAGCTGATGGGACCGGGCTGACCCTCTCCTTCTCCACAAACCTTTCGCACAGCAGGAAGCCCGAGAATAGGAGGACGGTCCCCGCCAGTTCGAGCACGAAGAAGGCGTCCGGGTAGCTGAACAGCCCCAACGAAGCGCCACCCACCATTGGCAAGAGCCCGCCGAGGGCCAAGAGGAGATTGTAGTTACGTCTCCTATCCTTCGCGAAGCTGAGCAGGGCGCCGCCGATCAGCGGAGCTGCTGAACCTTGGGACTTGCAGGTAATGCCGAAGGAGGACGAAGAATGCGAACGAGATTACGTGGTCAGCATGGAAGGAAGGAGGCCAAGTCAGCAGGAGCGTGCCGGTTCAAGGCGACATAAGTTTGCCGAGTCAGATAGTTCGCAGATGGGTTCTTGCTGAACGAGCAACCCACAGAAGAGGAGCCGTTATACCGTCTGCCTTCGGTCCCAGACGAGATTCGTCCATTTGGTGGAGGTACATCGCGGAGGGGGAGGGAGTAGGAATCATCTGGCCGAGGGCGGTCCTCCACCGACGCGCCTTTCAGGTGGCCATGGGCGTAAGTATGAGACGCTTCGAGACGACCCTCTGGACGTCCATTATTGACACAATTGAGCTCCCCCCATCATGAAATCCATAATCGCTATCAATCCTAAACAGAAACTAGCGATAGATTGGTTGTTGTTCTAACTAATGTGGGGGAAACTAAACTGATTGCCCAATGATTTATATCTCTAATACTTGTTATTTTCACCGACGAATATGTCATCAAACGATACTGGAAACGATACTGTAAAGAGTAACAAACTATCGCGCAGAACTTTCATCAAAGGCGCCGCAGCCGGAGGAGCGATCGCCGCCGTGGTGGTCGCCGGTGCCGCAGAGATGTCCATCCTGAGTCAGAAGCCTAACGGCACTCAGACCATAACGACCACCCTTCCGGGACAAAATGGTGCTACGTCGACTGTCACTTCGACCGTCACGCAGACGGTCACTTCCACCCCCACTGGCACCAATACCACCACCCAGACACAGACGCTTTCCCCGACCACTACCGTCAACTTCACCCTCAACGGGAAGCCGGTGGCGGTCTACGTAGACAACAGATGGTCCTTGGCCGACACGTTGAAGCTGAAATTCAGCCTGATCGGCACCAAGGTGGGCTGTGACCGTGGAGAGTGCGGAGCATGTGCGGTGCTTCTGGACGGAACCCCCGTTCGCAGCTGCATGCTGCTCACCGTGGACGCGGCAGGTCATAACATAACCACCGTCGAAGGAGTCGGGATGCCGGGCAGCCTTAACAACGTGCAGAACTCGCTAGTCAACAACGACGGCGTGCAGTGCGGTTCGCATGCCGGGAATCGTTGTCACGGCGACAGCCTATCTCAAGCAGAACCCCAAGCCGACCGACACCCGGTGGAGGCAGGTCCTCGCAGGCAACCTCTGCAGGCGCGGTAACCATCCATTCATCCTTCCAGGGTTGGAGGCCTTACCTCGTAAATGTCATCAGTCTATCCCGCAAACGTAACATACCCGCCGCCACCCTACAGGCTACTGGGGACCTGGACAGGCCCTCGCATGGACTCGGAGAAGACGGCTGCGGAGGTTACGCCCCTGAGCGTGAGTGGTAAAGGCAACTCGCCTACATGGGCGTCAAACTGAGCCCGTACAGCGCCGCCACCATCACCGCGGTCGACTCGACCGCAGCAAAGGCGATACCTGGCGTTCTCATGGCGGTAACCACCAGATACGTGGCCAACGAGTCGTAAGCAAGATCGGGTGGGCAGCTATAAGTCTGCCGTACGACAGCTGAGATATGCCGGACAAGAAGTGGCCGCAGTGTGTGCGGAAGACCCCTATGTGGCCGAAGAGGCGCTAGAGGCCATCAAGATCGCTTATTCTCAGCTCATAGTCAACAAGGTCCAGGACGCCATGGCGGAGCAGCCCTCCTCAGGTCTGGCCCGGGACCCCGAACCTGCAGACGCCTAACACCTACACCTTTGGCAACGCCGCGACGCAATTTGGCTGCATGGGCTCACCATATTTCGGGAGCTATGTAAAGCAACGACACCACAACAATCAATATCCGGAATGGCTGGCACCGTCTCGGCCCCGCACCATAGGCAGGCCAGAAGTCTGGCAGAGCAACCAGGGTTGCAAGTCCGCGGCAAGCGGCCTCGCATCATTCCTCGGACTCCCCTACAGCAGGGGATGGGGCCAAGGGTACCACCGCCGACGGCAGCTACGGAGGCAAGAGCGGCGGCGGATACTCGCAGCTCGCCATGACCCTCTCCCAGAAGCTAGGGAGACCGGTAAGGTTCGTAATGACCAGGGAACATGACCTACGGAACGGCGCTCGCCACCCGAGGGACGTATTCAACGTCAAGGCAGCGGTGCAGTCCGACGGGACCATAACCGCCCTGACCTGCGACCTCTACAACAACACGGGAGCGAGCAAGAGCGCGGGCGTAGGAACCGCCTCTGGTGCAGCACCTCACTTCTACAACGTCTACAAGATCCCGAACTGGACAATCAACGCCTACGAGGTCTGGACGAACTACCCCTCGCCGGCAGCCTACAGGAACCCACCAGGTCCTCACGCGGACTTCGCCATGCACGTGTTCTTCGACTACATCGCTGGCCAGCTGAAGATGAACCCGGCCACGTTGATGCAGAAGAACAACATGTATGTAACTGGCGACAAGAACCAGCTGAACGGCCTTCCGTTCTACTCCATCGGCCAGCCAGCCGCGCTCAACCTGGCGCTGAGCATGTCCAACTTCAACGCAAAGTGGAAGCTGGCACCGTCGACCCCGAGCAGCCTCACCGGCGTCCAGCACGGCATAGGGATCGCCAACTCCGCATCGAGCCTAGGCTCGACTGCAGGAGCGGTGAGCACCTGCGTCGTCCTGCTGGGCGACGGCAGCCTTGAGGTCAGCTCAGGCGGCACGGACATCGGAGAGGGAAGGACCGAGCAGGAGAGGCTCTACGCGGCTGAATTCATGGGCCTCCCAATGGATTACGTAACCATCGCAAACAACGACTCGGAGTTCATAGGCGACACGGGCGGGACCAACGGAAGCTCTCAGACCAAGGCATCCGGGAACTCGATATGCCTGGCATGCGCTGACGCGAAGAACCAGATGATACAGAAGGCGGCCGCCACGCTGTCGAGCGGAGACATCACCAAAGTCACCTATGCCATGGACGGCTCCATGAAGATCTTCCTCACATCCGACCCGACCAAGTTCGTGACCTTTGCGCAGGTCGCCGGCCAACCCACCGTCATAGGCGTCGGCCACATGGTAGCCCCGACGGGTGTAACAGGAAACGTGTTCACCACCGCCGTGATAGAGGTTGACGTCGACACCGACACGGGAGGAGTGAAGGTCACCGACGCGTACGTGGTGCAGGACGTCGGAAAGGTCATCTTCAAGGCTGGTCTCACCGGACAGGCACACCAAGGAATCACCGCAGCCATCGGACAGGCCATACAGGAGCAGCTCTGGGTCGACCCGGCGACGGGCATGACCTTGGGCGCAACTCACTTGGACACCAAGGTACCGCTGTTCACTCAGGTGCCAGCCGACTTCCAAGTTGGCTTCATCGAGGACCAGGAGGCACCACCGCTGTCGTACAACTTCGGCGCCAAGGGAACGTGCGAGCCATGGATGGGCGCGCCGGTCCCGGCAGTCGTCAACGCCATAGCCAACGCGACGGGCTTCTGGTCGAACACGCTGCCCGTCACGCCTGAAGTGGTACTCAAGGGATTGGGGAAGGTATAGGTGAATAGACAATGAAGCAACTCGTAGTCTATAACCCGACGAGCCTAACCGACGCATCGTCATTCCTATCCAAGAACGCCGGAGCAGTCCCCTACGCGGGGGGCACCGACGTGATGCACCTGCTCAAGCAGAACTGCCTAGCCACTTCGACCACGACCTTGGTGAACCTCAAGTCGATCCCTAGCCTGGACTACATCACAGAATCGGGCGGAGTCCTCAAGATAGGCCCACTCACTAAGCTGTCCGAGATAGCCAACAGCAGCACGGTACAGGGCAACTACAAGGCCTTGGCTCAGGCGGCTGGTGCCGCGGCTTCTCCTCTGCTTAGGAACATGGGGACCATCGCGGGCAACATCGCCCAGGACGTGTGGTGCTGGTACTACAGGGGCACCGACAACATGTACAACTGCATCAGGAAGGGTGGCGCCGTCTGCTACGCTGTGGCCGGCGACAACAGGTACTACCACTCGATCTTCGGCGGGCCAAAGGGCTGCAACGCCGTACACGGCTCTGACACCGCCATAGCCCTGAGCGCGCTGAACGCATCGGTCGTAACCACAAAGCAGACCCTAACCATGGACCAGTTCTTCTCGGTACAGGCGCCGGGCAACACCCTGGCGCAAGGCGAGCTCATCAAGGAGATAGACGTCCCCACACCAGCCACAGGATCCAAGAGCGCTTTCGTGAAGTTCGCCCAACGCGATGCAATCGACTTCGCGTTGGTGAGCGCTGCAGCTTGGTTCACGCCTGCCACCGGTGCGGTGACCTCCTCGAGGATCTACCTGGGCGGAGTGTTCCAGGTGCCGTACCACGCGACTGCCGCAGAGACGGCCCTGAACGGCCAGACCGTAAGCGCCACCGTCGGAACGACGGTGGGGAAGGCTGCGGTGGCCACTGCGACGCCCATGACCGGGAACTCCTACAAGAAACAAGTAGCCGCTGCACTAATAGCAAGAGCTCTCACTTCGTAGACGAAATAGGGGTGCTTCGGCACCCCTCACTTCCTTTTTACATCAAATCGACAAGCGAAAGCCCTCCCCGCGGGTCCGAGCATGATTCCGTTCTCTTGAGAGCGTTCAACGCGGCCGTGATTAGAAAGTCGGCGAAATCATCCCGATCTTCATCAGGAGATACTCGAAGAGCGGGACGTGAAGCACGGTCGCCGGCGCCGACCTGAGGTCCGCCGACGAGGGGAAGGTGGCCTGGATCACGAGGATCGGGGAGGCCTCTTCGGTCACCAGCGAAAATGTGGTCTCGACCGTCGAGGGCTCGTTGGGCTTGAAGTCGATGGTGAGGAGGTGGGCGGCTAAGACGGCGCCTGTGCCCCGCTCTGTGACCGTTACGTTCATGACGGCCTTCATCTCCTGCGGGAATTCGTTGGCCGTGGCTATGTCCACTGTGATCACCGTGTCATAGGCGGTCGAACAGCCCGCGCTCCTAGACGTCTCCGGCTGGACGACCACCTGGTTGGTCGTCTGGTTCCACGTGTTGAAGCTCACCGGGGGGGCTTCGTCTTCCGTGGAGATGTCCTGGGGGGTCGTCTGGGACTGTCCGTCAAATGATGTGATAATGACCTTGTTCTGCAGGTTGTCGGGGAGCCCCGAAGCGCCGCCGGCCTCCACAACGAAGGGAACCATGAGCCTGGAGAACACGAGGAGGAGCGCCACAACGAGCAGGAAGGAGGCGGGCTTTACGACTCGTCTGAGTGGGCTCCTACCCCTCTCGCCGTTCAAATTCCTCTCGTTATTATTCTCAATAAGAAGCTTTTAAGGCTAGCTAGGCGCCAAATGACTATAATTATTACAATTTATCCCATGGACCTGCCTCCGGCTCCCTTCGAAGCCGCAATCCAAGGGACGCCCTGCTGGGGCCATTTGGGGGGGAAACCGTCCGAAAACGGATAAATGTATACCCGCACATCTAACTCCGTCCATCGTTGATGAAGAATTCCGGCTCTCCTCGCAGGCCCTTCCCCGTCCTTGCCGCGGCGATCATCGCGCTGATCGTGATGAGCGCGCTCCTGCTAACGCAGGGTCTGTACTTCGGGGGGAGGGTGAGCGACATGGGCAAGCTCACGGACAGCCTTGAATCGCAGGTGAGCGCCATGTCCGGCCAGACGGCGAGCCTTGAGTCTCAGATAGGCGCCATGTCCAACCTCACCGACAGCCTCGAGGCCCAGGTGAGCGCCCTCCAAAGTGAACTGGCCCAGTCGGCGAACCAGTCAGCCGCCAACCTCAACGAGCCGGGCAGCTTCTCACTGGGCGTCGTCTACGCCTGGGGGATCGGACCCTGGGTGGTCGTCATACCCGGCTACAACGGCGACTCCTCGGCTGTGAACGTCACCGGGGTCGAGGTCAACGGCCAGCCGTACTCGGGAGCCGTAGGTCCGGCGGACCTGCCACTCACGGTGGCGCCTGGCTCGTCCTTCGCCCTCACCTTGAACCTCACAACGGACGGGCCAACCGCCTACCAGGGAGGCGAGCAGGTGCAGGTAGTCCTCTTCACGTCGACCGGGCCAAGCTACCCGGCCCAGTGCCTCCTGCCCGACAGCCCTCCGTACAGTGGTGCCATGATCGTGACCGGTTCGGTCAGCGGAGGCGACCTGGTCCTCTACGTAAGGAACAGGACCATGTACACCCTCACCGTGACGCAGATCTACCTCAACGGGACCATGGTGCCACTGGGCAAGTGCGACTTCACCGATGAGTTCTTCGCTACGGCCCTCTACTCCTACCAGGAGGGCCACGTCTCCCTCCCCGTCGCAGGGGCGATTGAGGGAGATACGTACACGGTCACGCTGGTCATCATGGAGGGAGGCAACTTCACGACCTCTGTGGTATGGCCCTAGCGTTCTCTGAGACCTCCCTTCGCCAGCTCCAACCTGTGCCCCCTCCACGCTCCCTGATGTTCCTCCTTTGACTCCCGAGTCAACAAAAGGAGTGCTTTCGCCTTAAGTCCGACGCTCAACGGTTAGTCTTGATGTCTCGGATTCCCACAGCCGGAGGCTCACCTAAGATGCTCGAGAGATTGGCGCTGGAGAAGGAGGTGAGCGACCTGTGCCAGGCTGAGATCGACGGATCGGGAGGGGACATGGCTGCCACGGCCGCCAGGAGGGCCCTCAACGCCATCTTCCTGGAGAAGTGGGACATCGTCTGCGCCAGCTCCCTGCTCACCCGATCGATGCTCCTGAGGCTGAACAATTACGTGGGGAAAAGGAGCGCCAACGAAGTGGCCAACCTGGTGATGGACTCGGCTGCGGAGATGTACTTCGTCGGGCTAGTGGCCGAGACTCTCCAGCTCCTGACTGAAGGAGATTCGACCAGCAAGCTGGATCTGGGGCACATGAAGGATGAGGGGAGGAGCTGGAACTCGCTCCCCCTCAAGAGGGGCCGCGCCAAGCTCGGGGAGCTCGTAGTCCTGTTGGACCTGACGACTGAGAGGTTCGTCGAGGAGAAGGCCAAGCGGGAGGAGCTGCTCAGGAAGGGGAGACACACCTACCTCATAGCCGCCCGCTCGGAGGTCGACCCCAGGAGCCTTGCGGATGAAGGATGGGTATGCTCGCTGGCGGGGGCCACCATCGAGGGAGGCGGCGAGGGCTCCACCCTCGCGTCGCTGGAGGTCTGCGTCCCGGCGGAGCCCGTCCTGTCGAAGATCAAGCTCCTCCTGAGCCTGACCCGCTAGGTCATGTTAGAAGATTGAAACAGCCCCAGTCAGCGGTCGGCACGCATCCTGGCTTTTCTATTACAACATCGGGTAATGACCTGAGAGCAGGCCGGGGCCTGGCAGGAAGGAGAGCGCAGGTTTAAGACCCACAGGCCACAAAGAGCGCTTGGGGTGGGTGAGACGGCCCAGACCGACCAAAGAGGCGCCACAGCGAGACAGACGACCTCCAGGTTGAAGATCGTCGCCGTCGTGGTGGTGGCCGCGTTGGCGATCTTTGGCCTCGGCGTCGGCCTTAACCTCGTATACAACGGGAGCAACCTGATATCGAAGGTGTCCACCCCTGGGACCGTCAACTCCGTCGCGGTCAGCTCGGACGGCAAGTTCACTGCCGGTGGTGTCCAGACCGGAGACGCCAGCGGGGCGGTGTACGAAGTCGGGAGGAACGGCTCGGTCCTGTGGACGGAACAAGTCGAAAGTGCAATCTCTTCGGTGGCCATCTCGGGCGACGGCCAATTGGTCGTGGCCGGCGGATCACAAGACTTCGGGGGCTCTAACGGCAGCTTCACGTCGGGGGTGATCCTGATGTACGGCCAGGGAGGCTCGCTCCTCTGGAACTATTCGACCGGGAGCGATCTTGTCCACCAGGTGACTATTTCAACGGACGGCAAGCTCATCGCGGCCGCCAGCGGCTCGGGCGTGCTGCTTTTCAACGGCACCGGATCGCTCATCTGGCAGAAGTCTGTTGGCCCGAGCAGCGTGGCCATGTCCTCCGATGGCTCTCGCATCGTCGCAGGCACGGTCGACGGGACCGTCTACGCCTTTGACGACGCCGGAGATGCCCTGTGGAACGCTTCGGTGGGCGGCTCGGTGAGCACGCTTACCACCTCTTCCGACGGCATGTACGAAGGAGTGGGAGTTGGGCCAGGCGGCGGCCGGGGGACCTTCTACCTCCTTGACTCAAGCGGCAAGACGGCCTGGAGGAGGGACCTTGGAACGCCCGTCCTTTCCGCGGGCATCTCTCTGGACGACAACTACGTCCTTACCGGGACGAGAATGTGGGCCGCCCTCTTTGACATCCAGGGGGACTTGGTATGGAACCAGACGCTAGGCGGCCCTACCTTCGTGGTCCTTTCCCATGACGGCCTCACCTCGTTCGTCGCCCAGGGGAGCGGGGGGACGACCGTCTCCGCGTTCAGTGGAACGGGAGCTCTGGGGTGGACCTACGGATACGATCGCGCCCGAGCCATTTCGCTCTCTGCCGACGGAACCGTGTTGGCGGTGGGCACGGGTCCATATGATAACTCCACATACTCATCCAGCAGTGGCTCCATCTACCTCTTTGACGCTACTTCGGCCCCCTGATTCCACGGTTGGCTTCCTTTGCGTGTCCGGATTCAGGGAGCCGCATTGTCAAGGGGGCGGCCTCCCGACGTCCTCACGACGTAGGCGATCGCCGCCAGCACCGCGACGGCCGCGATTCCCAATGGCAGGATCAGGTCCGTAGGCAGAGGGTCGCTGGAGGCGGCATTGCTGCCGGGCAGTTCCTGCGTGGCGGTAGGGGCTGCAGATCCCGAGACCAAGACTGGACTCACAGCAGGAGGGTCGTTTCCCTCACCCCAGAATGTGGCCTGGACCAGAGTGCCATTGGCGATGGGTGTGGCGAGGTCCATCGCTCCCGATCCCATTTCGTCCAAGGTCACCGCGCCCACGTACCTTCCGGCCAAGTAGAATTCAACCTCTCCCCCAGCGATGGGGTTACCCAGCCCGTCCTTCAGCGTGACTGAAAGGGTTGTGACGTTGCCATCTTGGAAGGGCGACGACAGGGTGATTGCCAGATCGCTCGCGATGGAGATGCCCGGCGCACCCGGCCTCCCCGGCAGCGGAACTTGGTAGAGCTCGTTCAGCGCGTGGACGTAGGGGACGCCGTCGACGCTGACGAGGCCGCTCTCCCCTCCCAGGATCGAGAGGTTGTCAGGCAGGTCGTAGGTGCTGACGAATGCGAGCCCCGGCCAGGAGTACACGAGGACGCTCCCAGGGAGCGGAGAAGGACCCGCGCCGGTCTCGGGTGAGGTGCGAATGCCGGAGGGCGCCACCAGCAGGAGGCCATCCGTGACGAGCATGTCGCTGACCACCTGGGAGGAGACCGGCAGCGTGATCACTTCGGTGAAGGCCACCGTTCCGTTGGTAAGGGAAAGCCTGTAGACGTGGCCCAGCTGGTCGGCGGCATAGGTCGACCCGTCGATGGAGGAGAGGCACGAGATCTCCGAGCCTCCAGGGCTCGTTCCGCTGGCCAGGATGCCCATTTGGAGGTCGGTGGCGAACACCTGGGCGTAGTTCTGCCAGAAGATGGAAGCGCCGTCGAAGGCCATGTCGCCCATCGACGTGTAGGGCTCGCCCACGGGGAAGTAGGTCTCGTTCACCAGCGTGAGATTGAGAGAAAGCTGGTCCCCCCATCCGCCGCCGGAGCCTATGTAAATGTAGCCGCCGGCCCCGAGGACGTCGGCCACCCCGTTCGCCCCGGTGGTGTAGTTAGATAGAATGGCGAGGGACTCCGGGTCCACCCTGAAGACGCCGTAGGAGTACGGGAACGGGTAGACCTCCGAAGTTCCAACATAGAGTGAGCCTTCGTAGAAGGTCATCGAAAACACGCAGGAGTAGTTGAAGAGCTCCGCCGACCGGACGACCTTCCCGGCTAAAGGATCCACCTTGACTATGGAGCCGTACGAAGTCCCGACGTAAATGTACCTACCATCGGTCACCATGTGGGCCGAGTCGTTGGTGAAGACGTAATTGGTGGGGGTCTCAGGAGAGTATGGGAAGGGCCAAGGCATGCCCACGGGAATCGGAGTCGTCTGCTGAACTTGGGCCGTGGATGCCGTGGGCGTAAGCATCAGCGTGGCCAAAACAAGCCATGACAGGGCGAGGGCCGCAAGGCGATTCAATTCAGAGAGCCCTCTTTCCCCTTGCCTGCCACAGCCGGCTGGCCGGCGCCTTGGTAGCTTGAGGCCAGTGCATCGACCACAGAGGGTCGCCTCCGCCGGGTGAGTCCAACATCTAAGGCTACCCCTTTGTTCGATATAGCGCTAGCTCGTAGAACACATCGGTTTACCGGACGGGGCCCTATGCTGGGCCTCTTCGCCGATGCCCCGGGGGCGCGGGGCCCTTCCGTGGAGTTTCTAGTTCATTACGGCTACGGCCCGTTCTTCGGCCTCGAGCTTCTCCACATATAGGGCTGCGTCCTGATATGAGCCAAGGTAGGTCGACTCGCCTTGGATGTTGCAGGTGAACTCCTCCGCCCAGACCCCCCTATTGGAGTCCTCGTAGAGCCTCAGGCTCCTGTAGGATAGCCTGGACAGGCGCTGGTTCAGCTGGTCGAGCATGCTGGCGCAAGTAAGGGAATTCTACAATTTAAGCGACGTTCGGACGCGTCCTGACCTACGACAGATGACGTGCCCCTAGGACGCAACGATCCTTTCTCTGTTCCGCAGCCAGGGTGTGCTCAATGCGGGCCGGGCTACAGAACGGTTATATCAGGAAAAACCTCTCAATGGATGACTTGCAGGCAGGCCGCAGGCCTAGCGCTCACCGTCCAACCGGGACCACCTTCACCGTGGCCCTCCCGCTGGTGAGCAAGAAATCATAGAGCCAGAACGGCGAGCCCGAGCCGGCGTCAGAGGTCTTTGTAGATGCCGCTGGCCTGTGCGGGCGTGAGGGCGTCAACGGCCACGAAACCGCATTTCAGGCAGATGGCCATGATCTTGGGAACAAGAGACACGTTCTTGACGTAGTCCCAGTCGAGGTCACGAAGCCCGTCCGGGACGATGACCGGGGGGTTCTCTAGAATCGAAAGCTCCGTTCCGCAGTTGGGGCAGCGTTTCCCGATGAGGGCCAAGCTGGAGCCCGGCCCCGTCGCCGCCTCCTCTATTCCGTTCGTCATGTCCGGCACCATCTCCGTCATGCAAGGGGTCCCTAAAACGCCTGTCGGGAGAGAGCTACTTCTTCAGGAGTCTCCACGACATGATTATCCCAACTATTGAGAAGAAAACCGCGAAGCCGAAGACCACGGAGAAGTCCAGCCACAGGGCGTAACGACCCGTCGGCACCTATCAGCATCTGGCTGTATGCCGTCGATGGCATAGCTGACGGGGTTGACTTTCACCACGTCTTGGAGCCAGCCGGGCATTATCTTCACCGGGAAGAGGGCGTTGCTGGCGAAGAGCAGTGGCAGGTTCAGCAGGTTGATGATGGCCATCTGCGTCTGCCAGTCGCTCGACCTGCAGCGAAAGCATCACGAAGAGCCCGGAAAGGCCCATGGCGACGAGGAAGATCACGAGCGAAGGTGCCGGCGACTCCAAGGAGCGTGAGGTTGCTCGTCTCCATTCCGAGCGCGATCCCTATGACGAGGACGACGAACGGCCTGGATGAGGGACTTGCCGACGCTCTGGAGGATCTTGCTCATCACTATCGTGCCCCTGCTCACGGGAGTGGTCAGCGCCTTGTTCATGAAGCCGAATCTCCTGTCCCAGACTACAGACATGCCGCTGAAGGCCGAAGTGAAGAGGACGATGAAGACCAGCATGCCGCACACCAGGTACGAGAAGTAGCTGGTGGTGCCGAAGAAGTTCGAGGGCATCATCTGGTTCACGCTGCCGGCGGAGCGCCGCTGCTGATGAAGGAGCTGAAGTTCAGGGCCTTCCCGAAGAGGCCCATCCAGATTACGGGCTGTACCAGGGATATTATCAGCTGGTACGGGTTCGTGTACCACTTCCTGAGGTCCCTGTTGGTCAGCGCCCAGAGGCCGTGAATGGGGCTGGTGTTCGCCTTCGGGGCCACCATGGCCGCCTTCTCCTCTCCGAGCCGAAGGGACCCCTGTGCTTCAGGGACCGGGGCGCGGTCGTGGGCTTCGCGGCCGTCGAGTCTGCTTCCTGTGGTCAAAGCTCTAGTTCACACTCTCCCTCCTCTAGGACTCGCCTGGTCCGCATCGTCCGCCGCTGGCTCACGCATTGACCACTTGTTCGTCTCTTCCTCCCGCAGCGTGCGCCCGGTGAGCTCCAGATAGGCTTCATCGAGCGTCGGGCGCTGGTCAGGGATATCCTCGCAACGTGGAGTCCCTTCGACCTGAATCAGATCCATTATCAGAGGCGAGGCTTCCTCTCCCTTCTCCGCCTTTATCCGGTAGTCGTTGTCCGTCTTCTTGACGTCCTTCACAAGCCCTATCTTGGCGATCTCGGCCGAGATGTCGGGCTGTCTTTCCCTACACCCACCACGATCACGTCGCCCCCGACGCTTTGCTTCAGCTGCTCTGGGGTTCCGATCTTGATCATGTGTCCGTGGTCGATGATGGCTATGCGGTCGCAGAGAGAGTCCGCCTCCTCGAGGTAATGGGTGGTCACGAAGAGGGTCATTCCGTAGTCCTCCTTCAGCTTACGGATGTACTTCCAGACGGCCGCCGCGTCTGCACGTCGAGGCCCAGCGTCGGCTCGTCGAGGAAGAGGAGCTTCGGATAGTTGATCAGGCCGCAGGCGAGCTCCAGCCTCCTCCGCATTCCTCCGGAGTAGGTGCAGACCTTCCTGTCCTTGGCGTCCTGAAGCTCGACCAGGGAGAGGAGCTCCTCGGCATGGGCCTTGGAGTTGCTCCTTGGGATCCCGTAGAGGTCGGCGCAGAGAAGGATGTTCCTGATAGCCCGTCATGTCCTCGTCGGCCGTGTAGTCCTGAGGGACCACCCCCACGTTCCTTCTCACTTCGTTTGGGTGCTTGCCGACGTCGAACCCGCATACCTCCGCCTTTCCAGAAGTTGGCGGAATCAAGGTCGTGAGCATGTTGATCGTCGTGCTCTTCCCGGCGCCGTTGGGCCCGAGGAATCCGAAAATCTCGCCCTCCTTGACCTCGAAGCTCACTTCGTCCACTGCCTTCGTGTTGCCCGAAAGACTTGCTGAGCTTCTCCACCGACGACTATGCTCTTCGCTGGAAAGCTCTCGACCACCGAAGCCTGTTCCGATATCAACTCGTATTCCCTTCCTGAAAACCGAAGCTAAACCGCTTTCGGCCTAATAACCTTGTAGTAAGAAAGTCCTTTCCACGCCCGGAGCAGGAGTCCCAGTCCGCCGCAAGCCTCCTCGCGGCCGCGCTCCCCCGACCCGCCATGAGCGTGCCGCCTCCCGCACGACGGAGCCTGAGCCGCAGGTATCGCCTTCTATGTTGTCCTGAAATTAGTATACCCCCTAGTAAGCAGGATTAGAGCCCGCTGGGTATGGAACAAGGGTGCCCGATACTGGGTGTACATGAAGCTGGACCCCGTCAAGGTCGAGTGGATAGTGAAGCAGAGGGAGAAGGGGGAGCTCACGAACAGGGAGATCGCGGAGGCGATGGGGGTGTCGCCCCTCTGGGTCAAGGTCCTCTACAGGAGGTACAGACAGGGCGGGGAGATCCCGAAATTGATGAAGCCGGGGAGGAAGAGGGTGGAGCTCACCGATGACGAGCGAAACGTAGTGAAGAGGGCCCGGGAGGCCTATGGAGTGGGGGCGGTCGTCTTGGAGAGCGTCATCGACGCTGCGTACGGAACCCATATACCCCACAACCGGATACACGAAGTTCTGAAGGAGATGGGGCTGGCGAAGGACGAGCCCAGGAAGAAGGAGAGGCGCAGGTGGGTCCGCTACGAGAGGGAGTTCTCCAACTCCCTCTGGCACGCCGACTGGACGCTCATCCCGGGAAAGGGATGGCTCATAGCCTACCTCGACGACGCCTCTCGCTTCATAACCGGATATGGCCTCTTCCCGGAAGCCACATCCCAACGTTCCCTGGAGGTCCTCAGACAGGCTATAGGGAAGTGGGGGAAGCCGGCGTCGATCCTCACCGACAGGGGGATACAGTTCTACGCCGAGAACGCGGGCGACCGGCTGAGGGGGCTCACCGTCTTCGAGAAGTACCTGATCGAAGAAGACATACATCACATCCTTTCAAGGGTGAACCATCCCCAGACCAACGGGAAGGCGGAGAGGTTCTTCGGGACGGTCAAGCAGAAGCTCCCCATGTTCCTGGGGGACGTGGACGGCCTTGTCAAGTGGTACAACGAAGTGAGGCCCCACATGTCCCTGAATCTGGACGCCATCGAGACGCCCCACCAGGCCTTCCTCAGGAAGATGCCCAAGGAGGGGAGGGTCGTGGACGAGAAATCGGGGGAGATCTATGACGCCAAAGGGTAGGAAGGGGTATAGTCATTTCGGGATAGCACAGCAGGTATCGCCTTCGCCAAACCTTTTAACCGCGCGACGGCAGATGTTCCATGAGACCCCGTGGACCGCGTCGACCTGGCGCTCTGCCAGATTCTCATGCTCAATTCGAGGACACCCTATCAGGAACTCGCATCTCAACTCGGACTTTCGGTGAACGCGGTGCACAAGCGAGTGAAGGCTATGGTCGACGCCGGGGTCATCAAGGCCTTCACCGCCCGGGTGAGCCTGTCGGCCCTGAAGGCCCTCGGCGTCTGGATCTACGGGAGGTCCGACGCCACATCTGTGGAGCAGCTCCACCTGGAGCTCAAGAAGTCAGACATGGTATACTGGGTGTCCTACTCGGGAGGCGGCTTCGTGTATGTCGGGGGGTACTTGCAGGGCTTTGGCCGTCTGGAGGAGTTCTCATCCTTTGTTAGGTCGGTGGCGCAGATGAAGGCCCCGACAGTCGGCGTCCTCGGATACGCTCCCCTTCCCACGAATGACGGCCTACGTCCGCTCGACTTCGACATCATCCGGGCTCTACACAAGGACGCGCGTAGGCCGGTGTCCGAGGTGGCCGTCGAGGTGAAGGCTTCAGCCAGGACCGTGCAGCGGAGGCTCGACAGGATGGTGAAGGAGGGCCTCGTGGAGCTCTCCGTGGACTGGTATCCCGACGCCTCCGACGATATCGTGTCGCTGTGCCACTCGAAGGTGGCGGCTAAGAGCGAGAAGTGGACGGTGGCCGAGTCGCTTAGATTACGGCTAGCTCCCCACGTGCTCTTCAACATGTCCTTCGGCAACCTGCCGGATGAAATCATTTCGTTCCTGTGGACCAACTCAATGAGAGAACTAAAGGAGCTGAAGGACTCGATACTTCAAGAGGAGGGAATCGACTCCATATCAGTGAACGTCCTCAGCATCGGCTACATCTTCGACACGTGGCGGGACGCGCTCCTCTTCCAAGGCCATTAGATGCGGCCCCTCGGGCAGGCCAATGAGCCGTCCGCCGACCCTAGGCTTTCTCGCCGATGCCGAATCCTACACCATGCATGGTAAGGAAGGGCCAAGCAACGGCCTCTACCCATCGAGGACCAACCACCGAGACGTTGACGAGATAATATGAACCTTCGGCGGCTACCTGATAGTCGTGTCTGGAATTCGGTTGACCGACGCAATCGTGATAGACGATCTGGCGAAGCACTTCGGGAGCGTCAAGGCCGTCGACGGCCTGAACCTGAAGGTCTCGGAAGGAGAGCTCTTCGGGCTGCTCGGCCCCAACGGTTCGGGGAAGACCACCACGATCAAGGTTCTGTGCGGGCTGCTGCGCCCCACCAGGGGGAGGGTCTTCGTCGGCGGCTGCGAGGTGGGGAAGTCCGACGGCAGGGTCAAGGAGATGATCGGCGTGTGCCCCCAGGAGACCGCAATATTCTCGACGCTGAGCGGAAGGGAGAACGTCGAGCTCTTCGGCGCGCTCCACTCCATGCCAAAGGATGAGCTCAGGAAGAGGACTGACCTCTACCTCGAAAAGCTCCAGCTGGCCGACGACGCGAAGAGGAAGGCGGGGAAGTACAGCGGGGGGATGCAACGGAGGATTTCACTGATCATGGCCATCATCCACGGGCCCTCGGTGGCGTTTCTGGACGAGCCCACGGCAACCATGGACCCACAGTCGAAGCACGTCGTCTGGGAGTTCATCAGGGAGCTCAGGGCCCAGGGGAAGACCGTCATCCTCACAACGCACTCCATGGAGGAGGCAGAGGAGCTCTGCGATCGGGTGGGCATCATCGACCACGGCAAGCTCATCGCCATGGGGCCTCCGAGGGAGCTGAAGGAGCAGTACGGGGAGAAGGACCTGGAGGGGGTATTCATCCGGCTGACGGGCCGAGGGATAAGGGAGGGAGCATAAGATGAATTCCCACAGGCTGGCAGCGCTCATCAGGGTCAACATCAAGAGGATCGTGAGGGAGCCGGCAGCCCTCTTCCTGGTCATCCTGTTCCCGGTCATGCTTACATTGTTCTTCGGAATGGCCTACGGGGGAGTGGGGGGAGGGAGCCAGACAACCTACCAGGTGGGCGTGGCGAACCTGGCGCCCTCCGTCACACAGGGACAATGGGCCCAGGCATTGCTGGGCAACCTGACGTCCACCCACATACTGCAGGTCCACATCTATTCGACGAACGCCACGGCCCAAGAGGACCTCAAGCTGGGGAAGCTTTCGGCCGTAATCCTGATACCCGCCACCTTCGAGCAGAGCGCTTCCGAATACAACGCCAACCCGACCGACCCATCCGCATGGCAGGCCTCCACGGTCCAGCTCTACCTCGACGGCGGTTCTTTGTTCGCCATGCAGGCGGTGCCTCCGATGGTCCAGGGGGCGCTTTCCGCCTCGGTCTATGGCGCTTCGGCTCAGACGGCGAGCCTCCCGGTAACGCTGGGGTCTGCCTCCATGGTGGAGGTGGCCAAGTTCAATACGTTCGATTACATGGTGCCAGGGCTTTTCGCCTTCGCCTCCATCTTCCTGACCATGATGGTGGCGCAGTCGTTCACCATGGACCGTGAGAAGGGGATCTTGAGGCGGATCAGCACGACGCCCACAAGGGCGTCCGAATTCATGGCCAGCCACACCATATCCAACATGATCCTGGCACTGATGCAGGTTGCCTTGGTCTTCGCATTGGCCAGCGCCATCGGATACCATGCCCCAGGGGGGTGTCGTCTCCCTGGCCTTCGCGTTCGTCCTGGTTTCCCTCTTCGCCATGTCGTGCGTCGGCTTCGGCCTGATCACGGCGGCCATCGCCAAGTCGTCCGGGGCGGCCACCGGGATCTCTTTCGTCTTCATAATGCCGCAGATGTTCTTGGGAACTTTCGTCTCGGCTGGAGTGTCGGGGGCTATGGCGACGGTGGGCAAGTTCGTCCCCAGCTACTACGTCACAGACGCCTTGACCACGCTCTTCCTCCGGGGAGCCTCCATCTCGAGTCCGTCGGTACTGACCGACTTGGTCGTCGTGGCGGCGGTGGGCGTAGCCACCCTCTTCGTGGGTGTCCTGCTCTACCAGAAGTTCGGCAACTCCTAGGGCTGACCAGAAGTGGCGAAAGGCGATTCAGGGGCGTCCAGGGCCATCAACGAAGCGCGAGCGTCGCCGGCGCACGAATCCTATTCGGTCTTTCTGAAGAAGGGTGGCGTCCAGGGGGCAGTGGTAGCGAGATTGAGGGGTAGGCAGGTCTGTCTTTTCCTGGAAGTGACCGTGGAGATTTGTTGGCGCGGCCCTCGGGTCGACCTCGGGGCGATGCGGTCTGCCGTTTCGCTGCTGGAGGCGCTCTCGTCTCGCGGATATGTGATGGAGTGCAGAGAGGGGCTCGTCGTCTGCGAGCGGTCGGTGGAGGAGAAGGAGATGGCCGTGGAAAGGAGTTACGTGACCTCCCAACTAGCGCCCGCTGGCCGGTCACTCGCCCTAAGATGAATCGGTCTCGTTGGATTCATTATTGCAGTCATCTAGCAGTCATCTCAGCAATGGTAATCTAGGAGGGAGGCGTTCCCAAGATGGATGAATCCATACGCCATTGCCCTTGGAGCCTGTCTCATCGCCGATGGCGTGGGCAGCATATGGGCCCAGCACGATCAACCTATCCTCTGGTGGCAGGTGGTCAGAATCCTCCGAGCCGGCGCAGGTCTAGGGCTCCTGCTTTACGGACTGTTCCCGAACTCACTGTGATGCCCGGAGGCTCTCGAGCAACGCTCCGCCATTTGGCTCCGCTTCGAGTCCTTTACGCAGGGATAGATGGCAATCGCCGGTTACGATAATATGCTCGCCGACCCCCGGGGCAGAACCATATAGTTAAATATGATAATTTGACTCTTAGCATGTCCGCCCATGGCTTCTCCTGAGGGGTCTGACCCATCTCACAGAGAGATTCCCTTCAACCTCACGACTTCGCTGGAGGCCATTACGCTGGTCCTGTGGGAGGTCCTGCTCGTCCTCTTTTGGATGATCTTCTCTCCAGCTGGGGGGAACGCGTATTCGGCAATCGGGCTTCCCATCTCCTTGCTGTACAGGATAGTCTCCCTCAATCCTCTCTTCGTTCACTCTCTTGCAATGCCCTTGGCCGGAATACTCGTGATCGTCACCACTGGCATCTTCGGCATGACGGGAGGGAGGCGTCAGATCATCACGCACGCCGTCACTGCGGGCTGCCTGATATCGTCGGCCGCGATGGTCTTCATACCTCTGGTCAGCGACGGCGTCTTGGCCTATGCAGTGATGGTCTTCGGAATGGGGCTGACGGCCTGCGCCGCCCTAGCACTCTTCCTGTCCCTTTGGCCCCGGAGGGCGCCTTCAGCTCCGATGCGGTTGATGGGGTTCAGCCTGACCCAGCTGGCCATCTGGGCCGTGGTCGCTGCGGCCCTGGCCTCGGTGGCGGCAGGCTCCTACGCGGCCCTGGGGGACAGCCTCTGGTTCTCCAAACCGTTGTTGGAGGCACTCCCTTCATTGGAGGCAACGCATGAAGGGCTCATCATAGCATTCCTCAACGCGGCCATCGTCGTGCTCATAGTCAAGTGGTTCGGGGCCGACCGCTATCTCGGGGCGCCGGGCCTCCTGGTGAAGATAGGCCTTTACGGGGTGCTCGTAGGCACGCCCGCCGTCGCACTCTTCGCGCTCCTGGCGATGCCCACCATCACCGTGATCAATGGCGAGTTCTTCATCGTCTCTAGCATCCCGATGCAGGCCGCAGTCTTCGTGATGTGCGCAGTCATGGTCCAGGAGGCTAGGAGGCTGCGCATGGGCGGACCGCTCGCCGCCCTTGGGGAGTCCCTGGCTTTCGGATTGCTCTTTCTGCTCTACTGGGCAGACGCCGCCGTGACGCTTCCTGCGGTCTACGTGTTTGCGCATCTCAAGGGCTTCACGAACCAGCCCTTCGCCATCTACTACCTCAATACCTTTCAGACCGGGATCGAACATGCGCTTGTGACTCTCACCGCGATCTTGCTCTTCATGCTCGTGGCGCTGGTGTTCGGGGTGAAGGGCAAGGTAGGAGCCCTAGCCGGCCTTTCTCTCACGGTCGGGTACGTCGTCTGCACGACCGCGAACCTCCTTTTCATATTCAACCTGATGACCAACGGTCAAACGTTCTTCCCGTTCATCGAAGACGGGATATTCCTGATGGTGATCGGCGTTATGCTAGCCTTGGGAGGCATCTTCGCTTCGAATTGGAGGAGGACCGCTCACCTATGACCAACAGCAACCCCGTGAAGTCCTCGAGGGCAGAGATGGCAGCAGCGGTCATCGTGGCGCTCTGCCTTTGCGTCGTCCCCGTCCTGATAACCGTGAGCCTGCCATCTCCTGGGTTCAAGAACACTGCGCCGGTGAACTACGGCGTGCTCACTTCGGGCCGATGGAACGACACTTCCCCAGCTTGGAGCCCGGACGGCTCGCTGATTGCATTTACCTCCGACCGCAGCGGAGGGCTGGCCATCTACGTGATCACACCACAGGGCGCCGGGGAGGAGCAGATCACTCCGTCGGGGGTGATCGCTGCCAACCCCTCGTGGAGCCCCGACTCGTCGCGCCTCGCATACTGGTGCCTGGATGGGAACAACGCCTCGATCAGGGTGTTGACCCTTGCCAGCAACTCCACCGTCGCCTTGGGCGGCGATGCCGTCAACATGACGCCGGTATGGAGCCCGGATGGGACGCAACTTCTCTTCTACTTGGAGGCACCGACACCGCGACTGATGTCCGCGAGCCTGAGTACCCTCTCAGAGCGCGTCGTGGCGCAGGTGAACTGCTCCATTTTCGATCCGGTTTGGGCCGGTAAGGATAGGGTGGTGTATTCCGACACCGAGGACGGGCTCTACGTCATGAGGTGGACTAACCTCACCTCGGGCGAGGCAGGAATCCTGGCTCAGGGCGCGGCCAACTATTGGGGAGGAGCGATAAGCCCGGACGGCACCGCTATATCATACTACTCGGATTGGATCGGTCTGGTGCCCCAGCAGCCGCCTCCGAAAGGGGTCAACATATGGGTCAACCTCCTGAACATAACCGAGTTCAACGTATGGACCGAAGGCCTCAGCGATTACCATGCCGCCTATCTTTACTACCTCATCGCTCACGAAGCCAAGGCGCGCCCCGCGGACGTCGTCCCTGACGAGCCCCTGCTTTGGAGCCCCGCTGGCGGCCTCTTGGCCTGCGTGCTCAGCAGCCCGTCCGAGGGCCTGGGTGTGTATGTTTGGAGCCTGAACAACGAAAGCCAGACGCGTATGGGTCCCCCGACGGCCCAGTCCATGGAGCCCAGCTGGGATCCAGCCAACGGGACCCTTCTGGCTCTGAGCAGCAACCTCTCCGGCTACTGGCATATCTGGATAGCAGAGTACGCGCCTTACAACCCCGCGGCAACGTACTAACTAGCTCTGAGGATAGCCGGTGGCGATGAGACTTCTACGAGCGTTCCAGGGAGAGAGAAAGCATTCGTTGGCCGAATGGTGCTTCGACCTAGGCGGACGCTTCGCCTTTCACTTAGCGGAGCTCAGCAGCCCCGACATCCGTCGCCCGGTAGAAGGCCCACTTCCCGCGCTTGAGCTTCTTCACCAATCCAGCTCTTTCGAGGATCGAAAGGTGGTGCGATGCGGTCGATTGCGTCAGGTCCAGAGCGGCCATGATTTCACACTCACAGAGTTCCTTTTCGATGAGTGCATACATCATCTTCAGCCGGACTTCCGCCGAAAGAGCCCTGAAGGTTTCCGCCTGAAGCCGGATATTCGCTCCGCCGTAGCTCTTTACAGCCGATCGCCTTAGCTTGGCTTGATATTTCTTGGAATCAATCGCCTCGCATCTTTTCGACTCCGCCGAGCGGGCGGGTCGGGATACAGCATCGGGGCGAGCCTGAACGTCAGTTTCGGCTTTCAAACTGTACATGGATTCGAATCCTCAAATTTAAATACTTCGATATGACTCTTTGTGATATTGCGTCTCCAAGGGGAAGGGTCGACTTTGACGTCTGGCCTCCTGTCCTATCCTACTTCGGAGATGCAAGATGGAGACTGAGCTCACGATTTGAAATCCGGTTGGCTTCGGATTGGAAAGCAACTGCTTGCGCTTTCCCTGGCCATCTGCTGCAGCCTCGGCTTTGTGGCCATCGTCATGGCCCTCCCTCCGCCGGGTCACGCGGGTTCGCCTCTCACCTACACGATACTCACCTTCGGCAACTGGAACGACTTCAGTCCGACATGGAGCCCAAGCGGAGCCTCCATCGCATATGTGTCTGACGAGAACGGCGTATGGCAGATCTTCACTATGAACCCTGATGGTAGTTCCGGGAGGGCTGTAACCCCTTCCAGCTACGTGGCAGCAGATCCTTCATGGAACCCAGACTCCTCAATTCTCGCGTTCTGGACCCAGACTGCCCAGCGGACGGACGTGAGGATACTCTTCTTGGTCAACTCCACAATCAGGACGATCACCCCGGGTAGCTATGCCGTCATTCCGGGGCAACCTCAGTGGAGCCCGGATGGCGAGCGTCTCCTGTTCTTTGCGGAGGCAAACACGACTTCCCTTATCGAATATGACTTCAGGACGGGGCTCCTTTCGACGGTCGCTCAGGGCGAGGGGGCGAACTCCTCTGCCGCGTGGGCGTCGACGACCGAAGTGGTTTACTCATCCGGCGGCACGCAGAGTCGGCTCCTGTGGGCCGACGTCCAGAACGACACGCGAGGAACCCTTCTCGAAGGAAACGGCAGCTTCCTCTCCCCCGTTGTCTCAAGCGGAAGCTCACGCATCGCCTATCTGTCAAGCCTGGTCCCCCCGAACCAATACGGGAGGGAGTACAACGGCAACTACGAGCCAGGAGATTTCGACGTCTGGGTGGAAGGCCTTGACGGCTCCAACGCAAGCTTTCAGTATGGTCTCGTCCCCATAGCCGGCGAGCCGGTTCCGGGCATACAGTTCTGGCAGCTCTATCCTTGCCCGTATACCCCAGCCGCCATCGGGCCATCCCAGATTCTTGCCTTGAGTCCTGGAGGGAGAACCGTCGCCTACGTCGCCACGGATTCTCTCGGCGTTCCTCAGGTGTACTTGTGGGACGTGGTCAGGATGGGTTCGACCACCGGTCCCCTGGCCCCGAGCATCACCAACTCGACCGACCCGTCTTGGGGCCCTGATGGCGTGAGCCTCCTCTTTGCGTCTTCGCAAGGCGGCTTCTACCACATCGTGGCGATGAACACCACGAACCTCGCCCAGCCGCTGCCGTATGCGGCAAGGGATGATTAGCGATGAGCGAAATTCATTATGCTCCGAGCTGCGGAGAGCGACCCGAATGAGCGCCCAGGGTCCAGCAGAGCGGGACATGGACGTCAGGACGTCAAGCGGGCTCGCCGGCCTCAAGCCATTGGTCCTAGCCGTCGTGGCATGGGAGTTCTTGTTGGTCCTCTGGGCGTCCCTCTACTCCCCGCCCATGGGTTCCTTCGGACGTGACATGGGGCTCCCATCCTCACTTGTCAACTTCCCCGTCCTGGACAGCCTGTTCTTTCACTCCCTAGCCCTGCCTCTTGCCGCCGTCCTCATCCTGATTACGTTGGGGGCCTTTGACGTCCGTGGAAGATTGCGCAGCGCCATCAAGTACGCCGCGACCGCCGGGGGCATAGCCACGTCGGGCATCATGGAGTACATCCTGGTGACTGGTGGAAGCTCGGGAGACTACATCCTGATGTACGTGGGTCTGGCCTTCGAAGCCGGAGCAGCAATAGCCCTCCTCATCGCGCTCCTTCCTAGGAAGGACCCATCGTCGGGGATGAGGCTCGTGGGCAGAGACCTGACGCGAATCGCGATGTGGGTCGTCACGGCCGGCGGCGTCGTGGCCGTCTCGCTTGGCGCCTATGCCGCAACGGCCAATGGCCAGTGGAATCCGTCCACCACGCTTGCCCAGATGTCCGGCTTCGAGACAATTCACGAGAACCTGATAATCACTCTAATAGGCTCCGCCGTTGTCGTGCTGGCCGTAAAGTGGTTCTGTGCAGACCGGTACACCGGAACCCCTGGCCTGTTCATCAAGATCGGCCTCTACGGTCTGATAGTCGGAGTCCCCATCGTGGTCATCTCGATGCTTTCGATCGCTTCTAGTGGTGTCGGGCTTACGGGAGGAATCACCATGTACATTGGAATCCTGCTCCAGGCAGCGTTGTTCGTCATGTTCGCGATAATGTACGGGGAGGGGAAGCGCCTGCATGTTCGGAGCCCACTGGCCGTGCTGCGGGAATCCCTTACGTTCGGCATGCTTTTCGTCCTCTTCTGGGTGAACGTGGCCGTCACCCTCCCCGGCGTCTATGTGGCCGCTAACCTGGCCCGGTTCAACGGTCAGTTCCTAGGCTTCTACTACAACGAGGTCTTCGTCATCGGCCATGGGCATGCACTGGTGACCCTGACCGCCATCTCCCTGATGATGCTAGTGGCGCTCATGTTCGGGGTGAAAGGCATTCTGGGCGCCGTTGCGGGGCTCACCATGACCGCGGGTTACGTGATTGCCACCCTCTCTAACGTCTTCTACATGTTCTACCTCATACCGAACGGTCAGGTGTTCGTGTCCTACATCAGCGATGGCATCGCGCTGATATTCATAGGGGTGATCGCCGCTGTCCTCGGGATGGTCCTGTCGAGGGGAGGGAGCAGGACCGTTTCGAAGAACGTGGTCCAGGTCGCTCCCGGGAAGAGCTGATGGGGCCTCGCTGCCAGCACGTCACAAGAATCATGCCCGGACTTGGCCTTCTTCGGGGGCCATGCGAGGATACGCCGCCTAGCGAACCTGGCCAAGCTCTCTTGAAAGGGCCAAGACTTCTGATTCGATTTCGTCCCTGATCCTGCGAACGCCTTCGACCGGTTTCCCTTTGGGGTCCTCAATTTGCCAGTCGAGAAGCTTCTTCTGCATCCTGGCCAGCATCGGTCTCGGGCACAGCTTCTCCACGGAGCAGCCCATGGTCACGACGAGACTAGCCCGATTGATCATTTCATTGGTAAGCAACTTAGGGGTGCTTTGGGAGATGTCTACTCCCTTCTCGCCCATGGCTTCAACCGCCATGGGATTGATCTCTGGGGCGGGGATAGTTCCCGCGCTGAGGGCATTCATGCCCGCATCTCCGCGCGAACGCTTCCGCCATCTGGCTCCTGCCCGCGTTCTCGACACACACGAAGAGGATGCTCAGGGTCCGTTCGTGGGGCACTGAGCTCTCCATCTTCTCACGTTTTGTTCGAGGTACGTCTGCCGTGATAAGTTTTGCTCGATATCGCAACAAGTTGTCGTAGCTTGGTTTGGCTGACCAATGAGGACCCCACATCGCCATCTGCAAACGTGAATGCCCACTCCAGCAGGACGGGTCAATTTCCCACCCGGGTCAGAGATCGATGAAGTCGAACCTCCGACTGGGGGTTGGTCCACTGACATGTCCGCTTCTGTTCAGGTCGGTGCAAGACTCCCGGGGTGCCGTGAAGGGGCCACCTCAGACGGTAGTGGTAACATGTCTGAGGACGCAGGCAGGACCCCAGCTCGAAGGCGAAGTTCTTTCGGGGGTGGAATCATATCGACAGAGTTAAATATGTTGATTCGTGTCCAGAGGCAGGCCTTGGGTTACCAGGCTTCCCCTCGTCCTAAGCGCATCTCCTTCCTCAACAAGTATCTCTCGATCTGGATCTTCCTGGCCATGGCCGCTGGAGTCGGGCTGGGAGCTTTCTTCCCCGGGTTCGCCGGCTTCCTGGGCAGGATGAGCGTGGGAACGACTTCGATTCCGATAGCAGTAGGCCTTCTCTGGATGATGTACCCGCCACTGGCGGGAGTCCGCTATGAGGATCTTTCAAGGCTCCGCTCCATGAAGAGGATGTTCTCGGCTTCTCTGGTGCTGAACTGGGTCATCGGCCCCTTCCTGATGTTCTTTCTGGCCTGGATCTCCTCCCCGACCTCCCAGAATACCGGACTGGGCTGATCATCATGGGCCTGGCCAGATGCATCGCCATGGTAATTGTATGGAACCGCCTGGCGGAAGGAGATAGCGAGTATGCCGCGGTGGTCGTCGCGCTCAATTCCGTATTTCAGGTGATCTTCTACTCCGTTTACGCCTACTTCTTCCTCACCATCCTCTCCTCGCTAGTCTCCCCAGGAGGAGGGGAAGCTGTAAACATCTCGATAATCGGGGTGGCAGCGACGGTTCTCATCTACCTGGGCATCCCCCTTTTCGGAGGGCTGGCCACAAGGCTCTATCTTCTACCCAGAAAGGGAAGGGAGTGGTACAATCACAAGTTCCTAAGGGTACTCAACCCCACTTCCCTGATCGGCCTACTGTTCACCATCGTCGTAATGTTCTCGCTGAAAGGGCAGTACATCCTTGCCCTGCCTTGGGACGTGGTCAGGATAGCGATACCGTTGGCGGTCTATTTCGTCTTGATGTTCACGCTTTCCTTCGGCCTGTCCAAGGCGCTTCACTTTGATTATCCATCCTCGGCAGCAATTTCGTTCACGGCCGCCAGCAACAACTTCGAGTTGGCAATCGCTGTCGCCGTCGGCGTCTTTGGCATCAACTCGGGCGTGGCCTTCGCCACAATCATAGGCCCCCTTATCGAGGTGCCGGTCATGATTACGTTAGTCAGCGTGTCGCTTCGGTTGAAGAGGGGCTGGCGAGCGGCCGGAAACCCCAATGGTAAAGCAGTACAAGAAAGACAGGTTGCCTGAACCCTCAGACATCGAAGGGCCGGACCCAGGGCCGGCATGGATCTTGGAGGAGGAGAAGGCCCACCTATCGGAAGTGCCCACAGCCCCCTCCGGCGGCTGTCGAAGTCCACTGCCACCCGCGCCTTCCTGAAAGACCTGGGCTGGATAACCGGGTCTCGATTCTGTTTGCGCACCTGCGGGCATCCATCCCTCTGGGAAGCTTGCCTTGAGTTAACTTGACGACAGACGGGAACCCGGGAAGGAGTCAGCATCTGCGGAGGCTGACCCAACGAATGCCAGCACTTGGGCATCGGCAAGGTAGATCAGAAGCCCATCCTCGCGGGCTGCTTTGCCAAACGGTGGTGTGGCTCCCTACCAAGTCCTCGCCAACCGGATCGATCCACTAATGACCCGTTGCCGCGGAATCACGCTGCCGCTCAAGCGATTCGGCCATGGTCCTGATCTTTCGGAGCCCGGGCCTAGGATACTCAGACCCTGTACAGCGTCCGACACCCTATCCTCCACGAACGGCGAATGGAAGAGGTGCCACCATCGAGGTCGTGTTCAAGATCGTAATGTGGTAGAACCCTTCTTGGGCTGAAGAGAAGGCCAGCTGGACGCCGTCCGGCGACCAAGATGGGGAAGTGGAGTTGGCCACAGCGCTGGCCCCGAAGGATGAGATGAAGGCTCTCCATAAGCAGACCTCCGGCATTCCGCTCTGGTCGATGGCGACGTAGGCTATCAACCCCCCATTCGAGCTCCAGACGATGTCTTGGGATGGGCTGATCAGACCCGGAGTGTATGGGGCGGCGAACAACTCATATGGCTGAAGAGAGGGATCGGCTTCCCCGGCGATGGGCACGTATCCGAACTGGAAGGAGAGGTTGGAGCCGTCCGAAGTCATGGCCCAGACGTTGTAGTCTCCCTCTAGGTAAGTGCCATCGTAGGACCTCCCGTAGGGATTCGGCGGGATGAAGTTGGAGATGTATGCGATGCTCCCCGAAGCAGCCGAGCAGGCAGGGGCTGTGGAGTTCGATCCTCCATCGACGAGCACCTTTCGGGTTCCGTTGTCCAGGTCGGCCCACAGGAGCTGATAACTACCGTTTACGAGCGAGCTGTACACCACCTCCGTCCTCGAGGCCCAGCAGGCAGAAGCCTCTCCGCCGGCGGCGACCGCTATGGTCGTCGAGGCCGACGTTTCGAAGTCATATGAGACCAGCCTCGTGCCGTTGGATGTGGTGAAGAACATGAGGGTCGTTCCGTCAGGGCCCCACTCCGGACCACCTGGGATTGGTGAAGTCCCCGTGGCGGCTATGGTCCGGATGGTCGAATTCGCCCTGAAGGCCACGCGCACGCCGAACTGAGATCCCGCCTGGCTCAGGAAGGCGATGGAGGAGGAATCGGGACTCCACGATGGCTTCGTAGCGCTATAGCTGGTGGGGGTGATGGCCCTGTTGGATGTTCCGTCAGGGCTCATGGTGTAGATTTGCCACACGCCGTTCCGGTTCGAGACATAAGCTATCGTCTTCGCGTCGGGGCTCCAAGCAGGTGAAACGTCATTCCACTGTCCGAAGGTAATGACACGGTAATTCGTAGGGCCCGTTGCGCGCCCCGGGGGTGGCAGTGTGATCGTGAACGCCACCAGAGCCAACATGAGCGCGAGGGCGACACCAACCGCAAAGACACGGCGCGCGCTCCCTGCGCGGCCCGAATCCGACCGCACTGGCTTACTCAGAAGGAACATCCGCCCACCAACTTCGAATCCCTCCTAGGAATGGTAGCGGACCGTATTCTTCGAGGAAAGAATCGACAACCTTTGATGGCCCCCACGACACGAATCGCCTGATGACGGGCTCTGTCGCGATGCCAACTCTACTCCAGATGCGCGCAATCCAAGTTAATGACATCATATCGACGTATTTAAATTTGATTTTACGACGTGCGTCGTGAGACGAGCTTCGCGTCGCTGCTCATCTAGGAGACAACCTCGGACCGCGGCTGTCCGACCCCGCCTATTCGGTCGATGAAGGCCTCTCTCTTTAGCTCGGTCGCCACCCGAAGGCTATTTCTAGAAGGTTCACGGGCATGGCCTGGATCTGGCCGGTTGTGTTGAGCAGGTAGATTTGGTAGTAGCCATTGGTCAAGGCCGAGAACGCTAGGGTCACGTTGTCGGGGCTCCACGAGATTCCCGAAGTGCTGACGTTCGTGGGGCCGATGAGCCCCATGGAGGACGCCCAGATGGAAACGTCCCAGAAATACACGCAAGCGCCGTAAGAACTGGAGTAGGCAGTGTAAGCCAACATGTGACCATCGGCGCTCCATGCGAAGCTCTGGTTTGCGCTTATGGTCGCCGGGGTATAGGGAGAGGGGTAGGTGGGAGCGAAGGGTTGCCATTCTCCCGTGGGGGCCGACTGGTAGGACGCGTTGGAACCGTCCAAGTTGGCCAGCCAGAGGTTGTCGTCACCCGGCCTGTACGCGCAAGGGTACCACCAGGGCCCTCCCATCGGAGGCGTCAGGTCGGACACGTAGGCCAGCTTCGAAGTGGCCAAGGAAACGACCGGAGCCGTGTAATTCGCCCCACCCGCGGCGATCACTACCTGGGCCCCGTCCGACACATTCACTTCGTCGATCTCGTAGCCGACCTTCCCGAGCGTGGAGTATACCACTACGCTCGACGACACCCAGTCAGCGGAAAGGTTCTCTCCGGCGACGGACGCCACCGTCTTAAGGGCCCTGTCGGCCAACTCGGCCGAAGCGAGCATGACCCCGTTGTGCGAGATGAAGAAGAGCAATTGCGTTCCGTCCGGGCTCCATCGGGGCTGGCCAGGGAGCACTGCGTACGTCCCATTTGTAATCGTAATAACGGTCGAGTTCTTGACGAAGACGACCCGGATGTCGGACCTTCCGCCTTCGGAGCTCCAAAAGGCGACGGCGGTGGAGTTGGAGTTCCAAACAGGATAGGAGGAAGCGTATGTGGTGGGCGTGATGGCTTTGCTGGACGTCCCATCAGGGCTCATCGTATACAGCTGCCAAGTCCCACCCTTGTCTGATGAATATGCGATCAGCGCACCGTTGGGGCTCCAGGCGGGGCTTATGTTGTTCCAGTTGCCGTAGGTGATGGAGGAATAGGGAAGCGGATTAGGGGTCCATCCAGGGGGTGGCAGGGCCGTGGCTACAAGCGGAATCCCACCGGCGCAGATGGCCAAGAAAATGGCCACCACCTTCTTCAACGGAATGGACCGCACGTTCGCAATGAGTCATATCAAGATATTTAAATATGAACCTTTGGGCCGCGCCCGGCCAGACATGGCAGCTATCGCTCCGTGCAGCGCAACTTGGCAGGGCCTTCAATGCCTGTTCATGTTTCGTAGATTTCGAATTCGCAGCATCCGTCCCCGTCGCAGAGGCACTTGCTCCTGGTGATGGACAGCTTCCCGGAGCAGGCCTCCAGGAGCCCGTCCTTGAACCCCTCCTCGTAGTTGCCGCAAAAGTACTGCGGGTACCTCTGGGCCAGCTCCCTCACCGGGCAGTTGTAGACTTGGAAGGTCAGGGAACCTGCGGACTCGGACACGACCGAGCCCCTGTTGACGGCCCCGATTCAGGAACCCGTCGAGGAAGGCCCGTCGGAACTCCGGAATCGAAGACATCGCGGTGCCGCTTCCCACGCCACGCGACTCCTTCCAGACATCGCGCCCCACCTTCCACAGCACCTCTTTCGTGGCGGCCACCCCAAGGTTCTCCTGGAGCTCGGAAACCAGGGCGGTGGACATCCCCTGGTAGTCCCTTCTGGGGAAGTTCACGATGGGCAAGGGATCGGCAAGGCAGTAGAGCTCCCGCGGCCTCCTCCTCCCCTTCTTACCTTCGTACCTCCTGACAAAGCCGGCGTCCACCAGCTCCATCAGGTGATGGCGGGCGGTCATCTGAGTCACAGAGAGCTCCTTTGCGACATCGGAGGCGCTTCTAGGCCCGCTGAGGAGGAAGTCAAGGGTGGCTAGACGTGACTTGTGGGCCAAAGCCGCGTGGACCCTCGCCTCGTCTGCCACCATAATCCGCCAATACAAATGAGGCTTCTCGAATATATAAACAAAATTGACCGGTTACTCCAACATCAGGTGGGATTTCTGTAAATGTTGAGTGCTATAATGAATTTAACAATTAAGGATTACGCAAATCGAAATCCTAGGAGTCGACGGCCTTTCGAACCGGGTCTTCTCACGGTCAGAGTTGTCGTTCGCCCTCATGGCCATCCGGACATCATAGAGCCAAAGATTTGGTTCGTGATGGTCAGCTTCCCGAGGCGCCCCATGACTGTGTTAAAAGTGGTGAGTTTTGAACGGGCTCGTTCACTACTGGTCCTGCGAACCGGCGGCGACTTTGTGATTCATAATCGATATAATCATAACTATATATTATCGCAGATTCGGCTAGTTGATATAATAGTTCTTATCAGAATAGACCCATCAAACAAAACGATTTATAACGACCTCGGGCACTAACGGGAATGACGAGAAATGTCATTAGACGGAGAAGACGAAATCATAACGAGTAACAAAACATCGCGCAGGAACTTTCTCAAGGGCGCCGCCGCAGGCGGTGCGATCGCCGCAGTGGTGGTCGCCGGCGTCGCTGAGATGAGCATCCTGGGCAACAACAAAACCCCAACCACTAGCAACCGGACCAGGTACCACAACGAGCACCGGACACATCAGGCAGCGTAACCACCAGTACAACCCCCCAGGCACTCGGGACTTCGAGCACCATGACCCTCACAATCAACGGCAAGTCTTACGGCTTGACCGTTGACAACAGGTGGAGCCTTGCCGACACCCTGAGGTACAAGTTGAACCTCATAGGCACCAAGCAGGGCTGCAAGAGGGGCGAATGCGGCGCTTGTGCCGTCCTTGTGGACGGAGTATCCATGCTCAGCTGCATGATACTCACTGTAGAAGCCTCGGGCCACGCCATAACGACCATCGAAGGGATCGGTACCCCGGCAACCTCAGCAAGCTTCAGGGAGCCCTCCTCGATGCGGACGGCGTGCAGTGCGGATACTGCATGCCCGGCATCGTGGTGACCTCCACCGAGCTTCTGACCAACAACCCCAAGCCTACTTTGGATCAGATCAAGGCAGCGCTGGCTGGCAACATATGCAGGTGCAGAACTGGCCTCACATCTTCGCGGGAATACAGGCGGCGACCTCATAGATGTCCACACCCAACTACAGGTTAGTCGGAAAGTGGGCTGGCAGGCGCCTCGACGGGCCCGCCAAGATCTGCGGCCAGATGCCCTACACTACGGACTGGGTAAAGCCCAACATGTCTCTACATGAAGATACTCGGTAGCCAGATACCTTCTGGTCACGCGACCGCATTCGACACCACCGCTGCGAAGGCGATCCCCGGGGTCGTGGCCGTTTTGACGGCCGCCGACCTGCAGAACGACCCATACTGGAGCAAGATCATGTTCACCGGAACCCTTCCGATGCTCGCCTCTGACAAGATCAGGGCAGCCAACGAAGAGATTGCGGCCGTTGTGGCGGAGGACCCATACGTGGCCCAGGAAGCGGTAGAGGCCATCAAGGTCACCTACACCACGACGCCGTTCGTGATCGACCAGATGGACGCCGTCTCGAGCAGCGCACCCCAGGTCTTCGACGGAACAGCGAACCTCGGCGCGCACAGCAACTACACACTCGGAAACGTCACCACGGCGAAGCGGGAACTGGGCTCACCCAGATTCAGAACACCTACGTGAGCCAGACCCATCAGCACTTCAACATCGGTCTCCGCGGGTTCACGATAATGGTGGACACGACAGGGCTCTCCGAAATTTGGTACGGGAGCCAGTACGAGAAGGGCATTCGCCTGCCGTAGCTAGGGTGGCTGGGAATAAGCGTCAGCCGCGTAAGGACCACATGTACGCCCTAGGCGGAGGTTTCGGCGACAACAGCGGGACCTATAGGTGCCACATGCTCGGCGTCTACTTCTCTCAGAAGACCGGAAGGCCGGTCCACTACGAAGCGGACAGGGAGGAGGACGCGACGAGGGGCAACCACCGGGCGAGGAACTACTTCAACAACGTGACCACCTACCACGACAGCAAGGGCGCCATTCAGTCATTGGAGGCGACGGTCTACAACAACACTTCCTACCAAGGGTCCAACGCGTCGGGAGTCGCTGCGAGCCCGCTGATCCAGACGTTCAAGTTCCCCAACTTCAACATCGATGGCTACGAGGTCACCACCAACAACTGGAGATGCGGCGCCATGAGGTGCCCGTCATCCCCGCACCCGTGCTGGGTCCTCAACCAGCAGCTCGACATGATCAGAGCTGCGACGGGCCTCGACCCAGTGACCATCTCGAACAACAACAGCCTCTATGTCAAGGGCGACGTCGACCAGCTCACCGGCAACAGGATCGCATCCTGCGGGCAGCCTGACGTCTTCAACTGGGTGGTCCAGAACTCCCAATTCAGCTCGAAGTGGAAGGCCTGGAAGCCAGGGACCACGGTCTCCGGCGTGATGCACGGAATCGGCCTCGCTTCGTTCGCTGTGGGCAACGGCTCTGGCTCCACCGGCACGGGCTGGTATACCTGCAGTCTGACGGAAGCTTCCAGGTGCACGTCAACTCCACACCACTAGGCAACGGAAGGAGGGAGTCGGCGGCCATCATGTGCCAGAAGGAATGGGCGTTCCGTTCAGCATGGCCACCATGATGAACTACGACAGCGACGGAGGCACGGACTAGGTATGTCAGTGGGAAGCATGCAGACCAAGACATCGGGCAACACAATAGGCGCGGCGGTCATCGATGCGAAGAACCAGATGATGGCCAAGGCAGCTGCTGCTCTGGGAACGACGGTGGACAAGCTCACATATGCAATGGACGGCTCCATGAAGATCTCCCTCACATCGGACGCGACCAAGTACGTGACGTTCGCGTCGCTGTCAGGAGCTCCAAGGGTCATCGGCGTGGGCACGTGGACCGCGCCCGGAAAGACGACCCAGAGGGTCTTCAACACGGCAGTGGCCGAAGTCGACGTGGACACCGACACCGGACTGGTGACGGTGGACAACATCTGGGAGGCGCAGGACGCAGGACAGGTCATCTTCCCGGCAGGGATCGAAGGACAGGTCCAGGGAGCCATCAACCAGGCAGTGGGTTGGCTGCTACAGGAAGAGATGTGGCCCGACAAGAACACCGGGACCCAATACGTCACCGGCTACCTCGACCACAAGCTCTTCCTGGCCCCGCAGGTACCCACCATCTACTCGACCTCCATCAACGACGCCGAGTCGGGCGTCGACACCACGTCCTTCGGAATGAAGGGCATGGGCGAGCCGCCGCTCAACCCGCCGTCCGCAGCCATCGCCAACGCCATCTACAACGCATGCGGAGCACGCGTCTTCGCGCTGCCGCTAACGCCTGACAAGATCCTAAAGGCGCTGGGGAAGGCTTGAGGTGAATAGAAAATGAAAGCATTCCAACACTACGTTCCAAAGAGCTTGGACGACGCATCCGCGTTCCTCAAGGCCAACGCCGGTTCGATGCCAATCGCTGGCGGGACTGAACTCCTTCACACCATGAAGCAAAACTCCCTGCCGAACAAGGTCACGGCGATAGTGGACCTCAAGGCCATCAGCGGCCTCGACACCATCACCGTCTCGGGCAGCGTGCTGAAGATCGGGCCCAACGCGAAGCTGACGGCGATAGCGAACAGCTCCGCGGTCCAGACCAACGCGAGAGCGCTGGCCATGGCCGCCGGGAGGGTCGCCTCGCCACACCTCCGCAACATGGGCACAATCGCCGGCAACCTCTGCCAGGACGTCTGGTGCTGGTACTACAAGGGCTCCAACGTGCTGTACAACTGCATCCGCAAGGGCGGCGCGATATGCTACGCCCAGGCGGGAGACAACAGGATCTACCACTCCATCTTCGGCGGACCAAAGGGCTGCTACTCGATACACCCGTCCGACACCGGCGTAGCGCTGAGCGCGTTGAACGCGACCCTGGTGACGACCTCCGGGTCGTACACCATGGACCAGTTCTTCTCGCCTTCGGCGCCGGGCAACAACCTGCAGGTGGGCGAGCTGATCAAGGAGATAGACGTGCCAGTGGCCGCATCAGGGTCCAACTCGGCCTTCTACAAGATCGCCATGAGGCCTTCGATCGACTTCGCGCTGGCAAGCGCTGCCGTATGGTACACGCCTGCTTCAGGAGCAGTGACGAGCAGCAAGATCTACATCGGCGGCGTCTTCCAGACCCCCTACCACGCGACCGCGGCGGAGACGGCGCTCAACGGACAGACGGTCAGCGCCACCAACGCCATGACGGTCGGCCAGGCAGCGGTCGCCAACGCTTCGCCGATGACCGGGAACTCCTACAAGAAACAGCTAGCCGCAGTGGCCATCGCAAGGGCACTCCAAGCATAAGTTACTTTCACGAAGGGGAGGGGCGCTTCGGCGCTCCCCTCCGGATTTTCTTATTTCATTTGAACCGGCCAGGGCGGCCTCCATGTCTATCCAGGCCCCGGGTCCACTCGGGCAAAGCCCTAGGCGTTCAGCGGTACCATGCGGTCTTGACCCCTAGTTCTTCATAAGCCACGATAGCCGATTTCCTACATTCGTCCAACTGCGTGTCCTCGAGGCGAGGACGGCCCGATTGGGTCCTCCCCTTGTCGAACGCCTATTGCCGTTGACACACCTGACGGCCCCGTGTGGACCCGACGTTTCGTCACCATGTTAATATAAAACTTCAAAAGCCATCAATCCCGAAAATGTTGAACAAAAAAGGTCAAGTTCTTATCGGCATTTTCCTTCTGGTTGTATTTTTTGTAACTCCAGGAAGCTTTTCGGCAACTGCAGCAAGCAACGTCGGCGGAGCGCATGCCACTCCGCCCATAGTCGCTCACTTCTACACAGCCAACCTTGCCAGCCCTCAGCCCAGCCCCTACTGCAACATCGGGAGCTCGACGTCGCCGTTCGTGCTGATCTGCTACACCCCTCAGGACCTGAAGACCGCCTACAACTTCCCCTCCACGACTGGCCATAACGGCCTCGACGGGAGCGGCCAGACCATAGTGATCATAGACGCTTTCGGCGACCCCACGGTCCAAAGCGACCTCAACACATTCGACACGGCCTTCGGGCTCCCGGCCACGACCGTCCAGGTGGTATGCCAGGGAGGCGTCTGCCCCGTGTTCAACCCCGGCAACCCGGACGAAGTGGGATGGACCCAGGAGATCGCCCTTGACGTAGAGTACTCTCATGCCATGGCCCCCGGCGCGCACATCGTCCTGTTCGTCGGGACCTCGGACGACGACCTCGTCCTGGCCCAGGCGGCACAGCAGGCCATTAGCATGTTCCCGCACTCAATCATAAGTCAGAGCTTCGGCGACCCCGAGCAAGACCTGCTCTCCTCCTCGTCGTCCTATGTCTCGCAGGTGCTGTCCACCAGCGCGGCGGCGTTCCAGAACGCGGCACTCCATGGTACCACGGTCTTCGCGTCTGCCGGAGACTGGGGCGCAGACTTCTCGCCGTTCGGGTACACGGTCGCTCAGCCGGGCTTTCCATCCTCCTCTCCGTGGGTAACCGCGGTGGGTGGAACTCAAGGGAACCCCTACTATGTCGGCTCAATCCCGAGCTGCACCGGAGGCGTCTGTAGCACCGGACTCGTCAAGTTCGCCAACACGCCCGCATGCCAGCTGAACAACCCCAACCCCACGTCGAGCGCCTCCTGCGTCCCTGTAGGATATGGCGGTGAACAGGTATGGAACGAGCCCTACTTCGCGCTCGCCACTGGCGGAGCGCCAAGCCTGATTCTCAAGACACCCATCTACCAGCTGGGACTCGGACTGAGCATGAGGGCCACCCCTGATGTGGCGTACAACGCGCCCGTCTCCGGAGGCGTCCTCGGCTACTGGAGCGCGATATCCTCAGGTGCAGGGTTCTACGTCTTCGGCGGGACCTCGGCCGGCTCTCCGCAGTGGGCTGCCATCGCGGCTCTCGCGGACCAGCTCGCTGCGAACCACCACCAAGGAACCATCGGCTTCATCAACCCCTCCCTCTACCTCATCGGGCACATTCCCTTCCTGTACAACCAAGACTTCCATGACATCACAGTTGGCAACAACATCATCGTCGGATCCCCTGACAACGTTGGCTTCAACGCCCACTCCGGCTGGGACGACGCCACCGGATGGGGGACGCCCAACGTCTCAAACCTGATCCAGACCCTGGTCCTCCTCAGCTAGAGCTTCCACTACAATGCTGGCGTGTGAAGGCACGCCAGCCCCCTTTTTCACCATATTCGCCTAGCCCGGGCTGGGGGCGGATCGCCTGACTCCCTATGGCCCTTTCGGCGGGCCGGATTCGAATGGGTAGGTCGCAAAAACCGAAGTGGTCCTAGCTTTGGACGTTGACCGAAATGGTGGCCGACGTCGTGCTGCCCACGACCGTTATCTGGTAAGAAGTCGGGGCGGGCCCTCCTCCACCGCCGATCGGGATGACCGTCACGCCGCCCATCTGGGTCCCCATGCCTGGGGTGGTCGTGTTGGACGGGACGAAGAGAGTCCCATGGTATCCTAGGGTGACCGAGGCTCCGGCCGTGAGGTTGAGGCCCCCTCCTACAAGCCAGGACGAGATGGCGGTCGCCGCAGCCGGCTGGGGCGTCTCAGGCAGGACCGGCTCGAGGCTCCCGTTGGGCTCCACGGCGAAGACCATTGAGACGAAGAAGTTCGGCAGCATGTACATGGGTTGCATAGTATGCGAACCGGTTGCAAACAGGGAAGGCGTCACGATGACGAACCTCAGCGCCTGGGTCTCGTTCCCAGTGTTGGTCACCGTGAGACTGAGGGAGTCGTTGGTGAGGGTCGCCGAGTCGATCTCGAGGCTTCGGGTCACGTTGGCCGAGAAGCTCTGATGCCATGACTGGTTCCCCAGGTCCATCCGGAAGCCCATCGAGGAAACGTCAGGGGTGACGCTCTCATTAGAAATCCCCAGGGCGTCCATTGTCAGGCCAAAGACGAACTGGGGGCTCGTCGCCGTGCCCGCGTTAATCACGAGGGGCTGCAGGTCCACCAGCGCGGCGCATGCCTGGGTGCCATTCACCTGGAGGCCGCCGACGAATGAGGCCGTGAAGCTGCTGGCCGAAACGGTGGCAGGATAGGTGAGGTTGTCGTAGGTGACCGCGACGCTTGAGATGTTGAACCTGACGAGATCATAGCTGCCCGTGGGGACCTTCGCCGAGGCGATGGTCTGGCTTACGTTGATGAGCTCAGAAGCCTCGATGGTGCCGGTGACGTTCAGGTCGATCCGTCCATGGCTCAGGTCGTTGGACGTGGCGTGCACGGCCAGGTCGCTGTAGGTCATGTAGACCGCCGTCACGCCTTCAGGGACCTGCGGCGGATCCGTGACCAGGATCGAAAGCGTGCCTAGGGTAGCCTCCGGGGAGGTGCCTCCCTGACTTCCTGTTCCGTTGGCTCCGGTCCCCTGGTTTCCCGTTCCTCCGGTTCCGGTGTTGCCGCCACCCGGCGACTGACCGTTCCCTCCCTGGTTGCCACCGGTCTGGTTGGTGGTCTCGGGGGTTCGGACGGAGGCGGGAAGGTACCCGGCGTAGAAGGAGCCCCCTATTATCACGACTGCCAGGACGACCGCCATTAGGCCTGAAAGCACGACACGGCTACGGCTGCTCACGAACATCATATGGTAATGCCCATGATATAGTATTATTTCTTGAACAGTCGAGTTCGCCGCATTCAAATTCCTGTACAACCCGCCGTTGGGGTTGCCTGCTACTTCGGTGTTGAAGAGCTCCCAGGCGACCCCTGCCGTCAGGGGGCCCAGGCCCAATAGGACCACCATTAAGACGAAGAGGTTCCAGGAGGACTGGGCGAACGCAGCCATGCCCACTTTCGTTCGCGGCGTGTGAATCTCGAATCCGTACGCGCCTTACCCGGTTCTCGTGAGCATACGAGGGGCCTCCTTCAGTAGCCGACCGGGCCCGACGAGGACGCCATTCCCGCCGCGTTGTAGGTCCAAATGTGGTAGCTGCCCGTCGAGTTGCAGCTGAACGCCAGCATGGGCTCATTGGGGCTCCAAGATGGGTGATACGCCACACCCGTTGAAGGCCCTGCTTTCGTCACGGCGCTGGTGCCGACCAGCCATACGTAGACCCCCGGGCCTAGGGCGCCGTTGTCCAGGACGCAGGCGAGGTACTTTCCGTCAGCGCTCCATCGAAGCGGCTCGGCCGTCATTATGTAGCCGGGCCGATACTGCTGGGACTCTCCGCCCTGTTCGTAGAGGTACGAGGAGTAGAGCCCTTCCAAGCCCTCTGCCCATACGTCGTACTCGGTCAGGTTGAGGCGGCTCACCCAGACGTTATACCCGCTTATGTCGAAGATGTTGTAGGCGCTCCTGTTCAAGGGGACGTCGGAATAGTACGCCACCTTCGTTCCGTCCGGGCTGATGGTGCCTCCTCTGCTGTCCGAACTGCCCGTGGTCAGGTAGCCCTGCCGCATCGACGTCAGGTTGAACCAGCAGATCCGGTAGACTCCGCTGAAGCGCGACGAGAAGACGACCCTGTCGGTTCCCGCCCAGCCGAGGGAGAGGTCCGTGCCGTTGACGGCCGTCAGGAGTAGGGCGGACGAAGCCTTCACGTCGAGGCACATCAACTGGGGCGTCGACGTGACACTGTAATAGAGCAGGCGGCTCCCGTCCGGGCTCCATTCGGGGTTCACGTCGTCCCAGCTTCCAGAGGTCAGCTGTCGGTAGGGGAGGCCTTGCGGAGGGTATCCGATGACGTCGGTCTTGGGGACGGGGTACGAAGTCTGCCTCAGAATGAAGTAGGAGGTCGCCGACACGATGAGGACGGCTGCGAGGGAGACCACCAGGACCTGCTTGACGCTCATCTCACTCCCATGGCTCCCTATCGTGGCCGATTCCCTCCGGCATCGTCATCAGGTCCATGTGTCCGTTCGCTGACAATCGGTTTTAACCTTTCGACTCACGCTTGTTCAGCCCCATTCTGGCTTGGCCGTCTTTCAAAGTGTGAATCCTCCTAGACCATGGCAAGGAGCCCCCGCCGAGGCGACCCTAGATCGAAACGCCCACTAGGGGCTGGTGGAAAGTGGCGGCTGGCTCCTGTTCCCTCGTCTCAGCGCCATGAAGCCCAGCAGCCCGAACACCGCCACTATCAGGACAATGATGAGGTAAATCGGCGTCGAGAAGGCGATGGTCTGAGTTGAAGTGACCTGCACGGTCTGGGTCGTCGTTGCGATTTGGGTGGTGGTCGCGGTGATCGTCACAGGTGCTGCCGTAGTGGTCACGGTGGTCGTTACTGTCTCGGTGGATGAAACGGAGGTCGAGTTGGACGAAACGAAGGGTGGCGAGAACGAGAAGATCTCCCCTGCGCTGGGGTCGGCCACCCAGAGGTTGCCTGACGAATCGAAGACGACGTCCGTTGGCCCGAGGAGGCTGTTGGACATGGAGACTGCCGGCGCGCCGCTGAATGGGGCCGCGTATTCGAAGACGAGGCCCGCTCCCTCGTCGGCCACCCACAGGTTCCCGGATGAGTCGAATATCGCATTGAAGGGGCTCTGGAGGGAGTTTGTGATGGTCAGGATAGGAGCCCCCGTGTACGGGGCTGCATACTCGAAGACGTCGCCGACTCCCTGGTCGGAGACCCAGAGGTTCCCGGATGAGTCGAAGGCGACGCCCGTCGGGGCTGAAAGGACTCCGGTGATGGTCAACGTGGGGCTCCCTGTGTAGGGAGGAGCGAATTCGAGGACCGTGCCGGCGCCCGGGTCGGCCACCCAGAGGTCACCCGACTTGTCGAAGACGACGACGGTGGGGTCGGAGAGGCCGCTGGTCACGTTCGCGATGGGGGCTCCAGTGAAAGGCGAAGCGAATTCAAAGATGGTCCCCTCTCCGTAGTCGGCCACCCATAGGTTCCCGGACTGGTCGAAGACGACGCCGGCGGGCTCGTTCAGGGAGTTCGTCAGGGTCAAGACGGGTGCTCCGTTGTACGGCGGGGCGAATTCGAGGACCGTGCCGGCGCCCGGGTCGGCCACCCAGAGGTTACCCGACCTGTCGAAAGCGATTCCGACAGGCTCCGAAAGCCCATTGGAGACGGTAACAGACGGGCTCCCCGGGCTCGCGGAGAACACGACGTCGACGGCCCCCGCAAGAAGGAGCGTGATGACCAAGGCCGCAAGAGCCACGGAGCGTAGGGGAGACTTCCCATTTCTTGAAGCGTCAACGCAGTGTACTCTGGGACTCAAGATAACCTTACAGAACCCACACACACCGCCTTAGCAGCGGATTTATGTATTGTGGAATTACGGACACGTCATACCACTCTGGCCCACTCCAAGGGATTACTTGGTGGCGTGATCAGATTATCTGTGGTCCTGCGGTTGGATAGGGCCAACGGATATTAGCGGGACGGGCCTCTCCCCTACCGAATGAAAGCGTCTTCGCAGGTCGGCTCGCCCGCCGCCCCCAGGTGGGGCTTGGGCTCTGCCGGAGCGTTCCTCCTTCTAGCCGGAACCGTCAACATCCTCCTCAACATGGTTTCGGAAGGGGCATATCCCAACTACAACGTGGGGGCCAACGCCCTGAGCGACATGGGCGCCATCGGCTCCCCCACCTACCTCCTATGGAACGGCCAACTCTTCGTCACCGGCCTCCTCCTGCTGTTCGGGATGCTTCTCTTTCTTCGCTCTCCCTCAAACTCGATCCCCAACCGCAGGTTCGCCTGGTTCCTCTACGTCATTTCGCCGGTGGGTGCCATCATGGTCTCCCTATTCCCCGAGAACTCCATACCGATACTTCACGTGATAGGCGCCTTCATGGTCTTCATCTTCGGTGGCCTGGGGTACATTTACGCCTACACCTTTACGAGGGCCCCCTTCAGGTACCTCTCCATCCTACTGGGGGTCGTCTCGCTGATGGCCATTACGCTCTTCTGGGCCCCCCTGGTCGTCGGGTTCGGAGTCGCAGAGCGCCTAGTCGTCTACTCGGGCAACATATGGACGGTCGCATTCGGCGGCTACCTGATGGCCAAGGGCTGATTTCGGCACCGCAAGCTCGCAGGTCATGCCGCCGATCCCGTAGCTTTGTGTGTCTAGGGACAGGCCGATCGCGAAGAGGTAGAAGGCGAGCGATTCGTGATGCGCAAAGGTGCTGTAGGGGCAAGATTCGATGCCGCATCAGGAGAAGGCTAGAGAAGCTGGGGTTTCCTAGTAGCCGACGCCGAGGTCTATCTGAGACTCGCCGGCCCCCACGGTGTTGCCTATCCAGATGTGATAGCTCCCAGTAAGGTTGCAGCTGAAGGCTATGTTAACAGAGTCGGGGGACCAGCTGGGGTCCAGCACGTTCACGCCGACCTGTCTAGGCCCGAGAGGCGCCGTGCTCATGTTCACGGTGTCCCACACGAAGACGTTGGTGAACAGGGTGCTTCCAGACACGTAGGCGACCTTCCTCCCGTCAGGGCTCCAGGACGGAGCGGTGGTCAGGTCTACCGTCCCGGTCACGTAGGGGACGCGGACCATGACCCCCGGAAGGGCTTCGCTGGCCACCGCCATCTCCGACTGGTACGAGGCGTTGGAGCCGTCCTGTTGCGATGACCAGATGTTGAAACCACCGAAGCCGACCAGGAACTGGGCGTCCACGGCGGGCTGGAGGTCAGAGAAGTACGACAGGGTGCCGTTGGGCCCCATCGACGGGTCGACGAAGTTGCTCCCTCCGGTCACCACGGGCCGAGGATCGCCCGAAAGGCTGGCGTACATTATCGAGTAGGTCCCGTTGAAGGTCGAATAGAAGAGCCCGTCGTTCGACGCCCACGAGGCGGCCAGCAGTCCACCTGAAACGTCGGCGACGGGGGTCGTTTCAGCGGTCTTCAGGTCTAGGACGACGAGCTGAGGGCTCGTCTGGTACTCGAAGAAGGCCAGCTTGCTCCCGTCGGGGCTCCACCTGGCGGGCCCCTGGAATGCGCTGACGTCGGCCGCCGTGACCCTGGATATGGTGGAGGTCGACACGTCCACCACTTCATAGCCGGACTTCATGCCGTCCATGAACCAGTAGGCGACCTTGGACGAGTCCGGGCTCCAAGTCGGGTACATGGCGAGAATGCCATGCGTCGAGACCTGCGTCTGGCCTGCTCCGGAGGCGTTCATCACCCATATGCTCCAGAGGCCCGGCTTGTCAGAAACGTACGCGACCAGGGAACCGTTCGGACTCCAGGCGGGGTTCCGGTCGTCCCAGCTCCCTGTAGTGACCTCCTTGTAGGGGAGCACCGGGGCCTTGGGCAGCGTGACGTTCATTCCTACCTTCGGAAGGACGTAGGCCGGGGCTTCCACCGAGAGGAGGGACAGCGCCCCGACAAGGGCGACTGCTAGGAGAAGGGCGCCGGCGACTAAGATGGGTTGGAACCTCAGCCCCGCTTCACCAATCGCGTCCAGGGCGGATACGTCTTCGCATCCGTGGAACCTATGAGGTGTTTTCTCCTGCGCGCGGTTTTAATCTTTCGGTGCGGGTCGGGCCGAATGCCTTCGAAGACGTCCCCCTCCACTAAGCTAGGTTTAATTCGCGGCAGGTCGGTTACGGCCAAGGATGAAGGAGCTTCCCTATCTGCTCGCGACGGTGCTGGTGGTCGCCGTCATGGTAGGTACGGCTGCCTACTTCATGGTTCCCAGCGCGGTGGCCTTCCCAATCCCAGCGACCAACGTCAACGTCACCGCGCCCAAGGGGGTCGCGTACAAGCAGCTCACGACCGGAGCCGAGGATGACTTCTGGCCATCATGGAGCCCCAACGGGTCCCTCATCGCATACGTCTCGGGGAGGAGCGGCCAGCCCGCCCTGTGGATAATGAGCGCCAGCGGCTCCGGCGCCTTTCAGGTCTCCAGGGACAGCCAGGCCACCGGCTACCCCTCCTGGAGCCCCAACTCGACCATGGTGGCCTATTGGTCCCTCACCGCCCAGTCTTCCGGCATCTCCATCTACGTCCTGGGAAGCAACTCCACCATCCAGGTTCCCGGCAGCAGCCCCGTCGCCGCCCAGGCGAAGCCGGCCTGGAGTCCCGACGGCACGCGGCTCGCCTTCTACGGGGGCGGCGTGGCCACGCAGCTGGTGGTCTACACCCTCGCCTCGAGGACGCTCACGGTAGTCGCCAACACCACCGGCCCCTATCCCGGGGTCACGTGGGCCTCGAATGAAGAGGTCCTCTACACGACCTGGGTGGAAGGAAACGAGCAGATCAACTCCTTCGACCTGCTCACAGGCTCGGGAGCCCCGTTCATGGCCGGAGACGGGAACTACACCGCCCCCGTCGTCGGCCCAGACGGCTCCGTCGCCTACTACTCCGACTTCAACCCGGGGGCGTATTCGATGTATTACGTCGGTTACGGCGGCTTCAACATCTGGGTGGCGGACCCGGACGGCGCCAACCAGACCTTCCAGTACGTGACCGCCATCCAGAACGAGGGAGGCTCCACCGAGGTGCAGATCCCCTACATACCTGGGGACATCGACATCACCTGCCAGCCGGCCTGGAGCCCCGACGGCTCCCTCCTTGTCTACACGGCCTATGCCTCCGGCACTGGCTACTCCATGTTCATGTGGGACGTCTGGAACTGGGCCTCGACCCAGATAGGCCCCTATGGATCGGGCAACTGCATCCAGCCCAGCTGGAGCCCCGCCGGTGACAGCATCGCCTTCAGCTCGAACATGGGCGGCTTCTACCACATCTGGATCCTCAGCGTCAACGGGAACCTGACGTCGAGCCTCGTCGGCTACTGAAGACCGACTCTTATCGGGAGTCGTCGTACGCCGAGCACGACATAACGCGTCTCTCCCCCCATAAGAAATGCTTAAACCGCTCCAAACCGCTCATAGCCCAAATGCTAAGGAATCGACCCAAGCGAAAGGAGGTCGACACCACTCGTCGGAACCTCATCAAGTCCACCGGAGTATTGGGGATCGCAGCAGCAGCCGCCATCACCGTCGGGGCGACACCAAAGGTCCTCCAGGCCGCATCCCCACAGGAAGTCAGCCTCCCCGCCCCCACGATCCTCTCAGGCAAGACCGTCGCCGACCTATTCCCGATAAAGCCCGACGTCCAGAGGTTCAGCTACTGGAACACGGCCTTCATGAGGGCCAACTGGGACACGACGGCCCTCTGCTACGGCACCAGGGCCATCACCGACCCCACCTTCCAGGCTAGGGTCAGGCTGGACCAGGACGGCTGGCGGCTTGAGGACTATGCCCTGGCTAACTCCGCCGGCGCTACCATCAGGAAGGAGGGGATCGGGACCGGCATGCCCGACGTCGGGATCATCAGCTGGTCGCCCCTGGGCGCGGCAGTCAAGCCCTCCGGCGTGGCGTCCTACGACAAGGGCCCCGCCATCAACTCCGCCACGGTGAAGAAGGGGGTGCTCTCCCTCGGCGCCGACCTCGTTGGCATCTGCGCCCTGGACCAGCGGTGGATATACTCGATCGACATGGACGACCTGCCGGTGACCTTCGAGGACGCCCCGGCGGCCTATTCCACTTCCTCTAAGCACGTCATCCCCAACTCCTTCAAGTCGATAATCGTGTTCGCCGTCCGCATGTCCTACGACATGATGAGCGTGGCCCCCTACGGCACGGCCGAAGGGGCGGCCCTCAAGGGGTACGACGACCAGGCGGTGGTCGCCGCGAGGGTCGGCGAGTTCATCAGGGGCCTCGGCTGGAACGCCGCCCCCTGCAGCAACAACACCGGCCTCACCATACCCATGGCCATCTCGGCCGGCCTCGGCCAGCTGGGAAGGTGCTGCCTTCTCGTGACCCCGCAGTACGGCCCCAACGTCCGCATCGCCAAGGTCATCACGGACATGCCCCTGGCCTACGATTCACCCATAGACTTCGGATTGACCAACTTCTGCAACAACTGCAAGAAGTGCGTCCAGGCCTGCCCTCCGCAGGCCCTCCCCTACGAGGAAGCCGAGTGGCAGGGCTTCAGCGTCTCCGAGATAACTGGCGTGTACAAGTGGCAGAGGCACGCCGAGACCTGCTACAAATGGTGGGGGCAGACGGGTGGCACCTGCGGCGTCTGCATCAGGGTCTGCCCATGGAGCAACGGGATAATGCACAACAACGCCCTGGCCCAGACCGCCGTGATGAACGTCCCCTCCCTCGACCACACCTGGAGGCAGCTGGACGACGATCTCGGCAACGGCGTCCTCAGGGACCCGGCACTCTTCTGGGCCGGCAGCAGGAAGTACGGCCCAGGGTCCTACATCCCGCCCGACCAGGCGAACCAGGGTTGAAGGCCGGGCCCTACCTGGCGGCCGCAGCGGTTGCCCTCGTCGTCATCCTAGGGGCGGCCATCCTGGCGTCTTTCGCTTCCTCTCCGACCTATGCCCTGCCGAAGGTGGGCCTCAACGTCACGCTCCCCGCCGGCCTCCCCTACAGGCAGCTGACCACCGGCAGCTGGGACGACAGGTGGCCCGCCTGGAGCCCTGACGGCAAGAGCATAGCCTACGTCACGAGCAAGGGGGTGGGGCAGACGCTCCAGATAATGACCGCCAGCGGGGCCAACTCGACCCAGGCCTCTCCGGGGGACGAGCTCGTGGCCTATCCCGCCTGGAACCCGGGCTCCACAGCCATCGCCTACTGGGCGATGAACGGCCAGACCTCAGAGATCAGGGTCTACAACGTGACGACCAACTCGACCTTTACATTGCCTGACAGTAGCCCCGGCGCCATCCAGACCCTCCCCGCCTGGAGCCTGACGGCATGGGCATCGCCTTCTTCTCAGGGCCTCCCGCCAACGAGCTCGCCGTATACAGCCTGAAGAGCTATGTCAGTTCCGTCTTGGCCAACGCCAGCGGATACAACCTGGGGGCGAGCTGGGCGTCTGACGACCGCCTCCTGTATTCGACCCTATCCGCTGGGTACTATCAGATGATGTGGCTGAACGTGAGCACCGGCACTACAGGCCCACTCTTCAACGACAGCGCCAACTACGTATCACCCTCGATGGGGCCCGGCGGCCAGGTGGCCTACTATTCCGATTTCAACCCCGGCCAGAACTCGGACTACCTGCAGGGATACGGCGGGTTCAACGTCTGGACGTCGGCCACCGACGGCACCCAGGCCGTATACCAGTCCTCCTCCGTGCACGTGACAGAGGGGAGCCCGATCATGGTCGACGTCCCCTACGTCCCCGGCAAGGTGGACACTTCCGCGGAGCCGGCCTGGAACCGCAACGGCACCCAGGTGGTCTACTCGGCCTTCTCGACGGGCTTCGGCTCCACCCTCTACCTCTGGGACCTCAACTCTGCCTCCACCGCGACGATAGGGCCCGTGGGCATAGGGGTCGATTGCGTCCAACCTTCGTGGAGCCCCAGCGGCAACCTGGTGGCCTTCAGCTCCGACCTGGGCGGCTACTACCACATCTGGGTGACCAGCACCACCGGCGCCCCGCAGTCTACGGGCAACGGGGGCTACCAGTCGGGCCCCATGGTGACCTTAGGTTGAGGCTTGGGCTCTACCTCGTCCTTGGGGCGGCGCTGGTTGCCGCCCTCCTGGTGGGGTCTCTTGTGCTCTCTATGCCGCCAGCCACCGTCTACCCACTCCCGAAGGTCGGGGTCAACGCCACCCTTCCCAAGGGCGCCCTATACAAGCAGCTGACGGCCGGGAGCTGGGACGATTCGTATCCCGGCATGGAGCCCCAACGGCTCCCTGATCGCCTACGTGTCCACCAAGAGCGGGGAACCCGCCCTCTGGATGATGAACTCCAGCGGCTCCAACTCGTTCAAGGCCTCCCCCAGCGGCGAAGAGGTGGCCTACCCGTCCTGGAACCCCAACTCTACCATGGTTGCCTTCTGGGCCCTCCACGGCCAGACATCCGAGATGGACATCTACAACCTCCTCACCAACACGACCACCAGCCTGCCCGGGGAAGGCTCCTACGTCGGCAGGTCTGCAGCGGCCTGGAGCCCCGACGGCTCGAAGCTTGCCTTCCTCTCTCAATCTTCGGGCCGAGTCATGGTTTATAGTCTCCTTTCAGGGACGAGCAAGGCCGTCGCCGACTGCAGCGGCGCCTCGCTGGCGGCCTCTTGGGAGTCCGACGATGTCCTCCTCTACACGACCTCCGGAGGGAACTACTCCGAGATCGAGTCTGTCAGCCTCACCACCGGCACCATTCAGGTGGTGGAGTATGGGCAGGGCGACTTCGTATCCCCGAAGGTGGGTCCCAACGGGACCTTCTCGTATTATTCCGACCTCAACCCGGGCATAAGTTCAGACTACCCGCAGGGGTTCGGCGGCTTCAACATCTGGGTGGCGAACGCCGACGGATCCAACGCCACCTTCCAGTACGTCGTGTCCGTCGAACATGAAGGAGGGGGAAGCACCGTGGAGATCCCATACATACCCGGGACTCTGGGGGTGACCTATGACCCCGCCTGGAGCCCCGACGGGACCCAGATCGTCTATACGGCCTACGCAGTAGGGACAGGGTACACGATGTATACGTGGGACGTGGCCACCTGGGCCTACACCACCATCGGCCCCTATGGAGCGGGGATGAACTGCATGGAGCCCAGCTGGAGCCCCGACGGGGCCTCCATCGCATTCTGCTCCAACATGGGAGGTTACTACCACATCTGGCTCCTCAACGTCAACGGGGCGCCACCGACATCCACCATGGTGGGCTACTCGCCCTTCCTGGAATCGCCGCCCCGCTTCTGATCAGCGGGCGCCCTTCCGAATCCAGATCGGCTTCATGGCCGAGAAGTGAGGGTCGTCGGTCACGCAGGGGACGTGAAGCTGCTTCGCCGTGGCCATGATCAGGGCGTCGGCCATGGGCACCTTTGTCTCATGGCTCATCCTGGCTCCCTCTTTGGCTATCTCGGGGCTGACGTCGACGGCTGTGAACTCCTTGGTGATGGTTGAGGCCCTGAGCTCCGCCACGTCCCTTCCCTCCTCTGTCAGGCTGAGCCTGTAGACCTCGTAGATGGAGATGGAGGACACGTAGGCGCGCGTCGAGGAGTCGGAACATGGCCTTCAGCTCCCGGGTCTCCGCCGGGTCGGTCGCCGTGAGGACCGCCCAGAAGTACCGGGTGTCGAAGAGCACTAGTCTTCCTCTCGTATCACGTCGAGGAGTCTCGAACGCCTCTTCCCTGGTGAGCTTGCTGGTGCCGGCAAGGTCGAACAAGGAGGGCATCTTCGTGAACACGACCCTGTCTCCTTCGACCTCCACCTTCAGCCTTGTCCCCTCCTCTATCCCTAGCCTCTTCCTGACCTCAGTCGGAATGGTCGTCTGGCCTCTCCTTGTGACCACCACTTCTTGGGCCATAGGACATGGTATTGATTCCTGATTCTTAAGAGTTCCTACACTTTGACTAATCCTATCAGAGACTAATCAGGAAAAGCATCCCCGAGCCTCATGAGTTGCCACTTGGCTTCCGCTGGGAGGAGTATGGCTTCACTGGTATGGACTATGGCCACGGAATGCTCGATGGGTAGCTGTTGCCGGCGGCAGAAACGACGGTGATTGAGTAGGTAGTGCCCGACCTAGGGCTTCCCAGGGCGGCGCCTGTGATGGTCAGGGTCCCGGTGGCTCCGGACGCCAGATTGAAGGAGTTGCCGCTGCTGGTGAAGGGACCGCCCGGCTGAATCGAGGAGCTGTTGACGGGCGTGCCGTCGAAGACGACCTGCGTGATGGTCAGGGTTGTCGAACCGAGGTTGCCCACTGAGATTACGAGAGAGCCGTTCCTCACGTATGAAGCGAGGACCACCCTTTCGACCCCGGAGCCCGAGACCTGGGCCCCGATTGAGGAGATGGCGGTCTGAAGGGCCGTCAGCTGGCTCTGGAGCTGGGAGTTCTGGGCCTGCACAGTAGCGATGTCGGTTTGCAGGGATGAGACGGTTGAGTTGAGGGTGGTGTTCTGGTCTTGGAGAGCCGTGTCCTCGTAGTAGAAGAAGCCCCCAAGGCCCACTAGCAGCACTATGAAGACGACCAGCATCGTGGTCGTTCGAGATGCCATGCCTACAGAGGCGGATTGCGCCCGCTTATACGAATTGCTACCACGTGGCGACCGGTGTGGAACAGGAAGAGGACATGAACCGGATGGCCTATAAGCGAGAGGCGTCTTCGGCGACAGAAGGTGCACGAGATGTTCGTACCCATGCTGCTGGAAGGCTCCGAGTGGCTGATCGTCATAGTGATAGTGGTCGTGCTCATCTTCGGGGCGAACAAGATCCCGGACCTGGCCAAGTCGCTGGGCCGGGCCCAGGGCGAGTTCCAGAAGGGGAAGGTCGAATCGGAGATGGAGGTCGCTAAGTTGAGGGCCCAGGCCGGCACCCCGGCCGCGGCCCAGGCCCCCGCTCCATCCGAGCACGACAAGCTCATGAAGGCCGCTTCGGAGCTGGGGATACCCACCGACGGGAAGACGGACGACGAAATCAGGGCCGCCATGAAGGATCATCTCGCCTAGCCGAACCCTAGAGAGGCGAAGTGGCCGTCACCGGTCCGATTGAGGGCGAACCAGGGAAATCTTAAGAGCTCATCCCTTCGATGGGGTATCCTGAAGTCGCGTATGAGGATAGTAGGCTACACCAAGAAGTATACGGTCCACGTTTCGAAGGTGATTGGCGCCCCCCTGCGCTTTGCCTACGACTGGTGCACGGATTACCAGGACACGGACCCGGGGCTTACCGGCTCGAAGGCGAAACGCGAAGTCCTCTTCCGGACTAGGCGCAGGGTCGTCTACACCGAGACCTACGTCACAGGTTCTGGCCCCACCACCGCGGTGGACGTCGTCACCCTCTACCCGCCCCAGGCCTGGCACCTCGACTACATCGGAGACGAGGACGACGAAACGGGGGAGTACCTCCTCACCTTCCTTACGCCCAAGAAGACTCTCTTGGACATGACCTTCGTGGAGCACTACAAGATAGCCGACCCGCCGTCCAAGGAGACCTACACGAAGCAGGTGTCCGACGTATGGGACAAGTACGTGGCGGCTCTCGAGAAAGAGTACAGGGAGAGGGATGCTAATACGAGCAGGTCCTAGTCCCTGACAGGCCGGTCGGCGGAGGAGACCGCGAGTTCGAGGATGACGGCTAATCCGATACACTTTTAACCCATATATCGACCATCTCTGAGATGAGAGGGACATGACAAGGCGTTATAGTGTAGGCTCTAAGGGTCCAAGAGAACGCCGATATGCGGGCTCGTTTCGCTAGGAAGGGCACCCGGAGCCTCGCGGTCATCCTCCTCCTGCTCGCCACGGCGACCATTTCGCTCTTCTTGCCCGCCTCCGGAGCCTTCGCCCAGACCCAGGCCGTCACGGCCTCTCCGGGCTACCTCAACCTCGGCATGAACACCACCATCACTTTCACCGCCCCGTCAGTGGGGACATACTCCGTGGCCGTCCGGAAGCCCGCCGGCGAGCTGTTTTCGCTCAACATGACCTTTGCGACCGCCGGGGCGCTTCAGAACGCCACCTTTGGCAACAGCACCGCAGGGTTCATGTCTACGGTAAATGAGGTGGGGACTTACAACGTCTTCGTCGAGCAGGGAGGCCAGGTGCTCTACAGCACATCGTTCTATGCGACAAACCAGATGGTGATCAAGATGGACATGGTCAACAGCGGCCTCTGCTATTACATCCAGGACGCATCGCGCGGCTCGGTGATATTCCCTAGGTTCTTCGTATACTACCTCTCCAACGGCGCGTCCGTCACCAACCTGCAGCTCTCGAACGTCTCCTACACGCTTCCAGGCGGTGCGCTGACGAACGCCACATGGCACAAGCCGGGCGTGGAAGGAGTTGGGTTCTTCATCGGCGAAGTCTCGGCCAACTGGAACTACACCTACATCGGGCCCTACTACCCTAACGCGACGGCCACCGACATGTACGGTAACACGGTGAACTACACCTACATGGCCGCCCCTTCATGATTCTGCCCGTCCAGCTCATCTCGACGGTGTCGCTCCTTGACGTAAAGTCGAACGCGACCGTGACCTCATTCTACTCCGGTGAGAGCGTCTTGGTCGACGCCAACGTCACCTATTCGGCCCAGGACATAAGCGGCACCGAAGCCGCACCAGGCTTCGTCGCACCCCTCGACACTTCGAGGGGCGGGACCGTCACGGCCCTGATCGGCTGGGGGTTCTACAACACGACTGCCAACTCCTTTGGTGGCAAGCAGGCGGGAGGGCTCCTAGGCACGGTGCAGCTCACCTATTCGTCGGACAACGACACATGGGTGGGACAGTTCAACGTGCCAGCGCTCCCGAGCGGGGCGAGCGGCTATCAACTGGTCGTCAGCTCTAGCGACAGCGCGTCTCCATCCAACACGGGCTCGGCGGTAGTGAACCTCGCCACAGCGAATTCACCGGCGGCTTCGTCGCCCCTCGGCAGCCTCACCTTCTCGCAGGTCCTCATCACCGCCGTCGCCACCCTCATCGTCGGCCTCGTCGCCGGGATAATCACGAGTCCCGTTCGGCAGATGAGGCGCACCAAGCCATGAGCGGCCCCGGAGAAGAGGGCTCGGGAGATCCCCAGGAGCCGGAGGGAAGCCCGCCTCCTCGGAGGAGCTTCGTCAGGGCGGTCTTCGGCCTTGCCGTGGTCACCCTCGTCGTCGGGATCGGTGCCATCGCGAAGTCCCTTGTGAGCCCCATCGCGACGCCTCCCGCTCCGGGGAGCTCTGCCCAAGGGACGACCGCGTCGTCGGCGCCTCGCACGTTCCCCAGGGTCAGGGTGGCGAACTTGAGCGACCTGGCCCCGGGCAAGTCGATTACGTTCAGCTACCCACTTGAGGAGACGCCCAACGTCCTGGCCAAGCTCGGGGTGGCGGCCCAAGGAGGGGTGGGACCGGACGGCGACATCGTCGCCTTCAGCCAGATCTGCCAGCACCTCGGATGCATCTACGCTTCGTGCCGACCGGCACGTCGCCCGCCTGCGATTCGACCTACAAGGCCACCAAGCCCGTGGGATACTGCTGCTGCCACGGGAGCGTCTTCGACCTGACCACCGGCGCGAAGGTCCTGGGAGGCCCCTCCTCAGGCCCCAGCCCCAGGTCATACTGGAGCTACGACGGCTCCACCGGCGACATCTACGCCACTGGGATGACGCCGCCGACGATCTTCGGCCACGACACCGGGTCGAACGACGTCACCAACGACCTCCAGGGCGGGACGCTGGTGAGCTAGTCTCATGGCGGACAGCGCCAGGAGGGCTCTTCGACGGGAAGGAGGAAAGAACGCTGGCTCGGCAGACTAGGCTGGCGACCTGGTTCGACTCCAGGCTGGGGCTCTCCTACGAGTTCCTCAGGCCGGCTCCACGGTATTCGATAAACCCGTTCTACTGGCTTGGCGCGCTGGCCGTGGTCGCTTTCGTCATTCAGGGCGTCACCGGCATGATGATGATGCTCTACTACGTCCCAACCCCCGCCCAAGCCTACTCTAGACCCTGTACATCTTCCAGAACGTCAGCTACGGCTCGTTCCTTGAGACCGTCCACCTCTACACGGCCTACGCCATGATCATGCTGGCCTTCATGCACCTCATGCGGGGGTACTTCGTTTCTGTCCACAAGAAGCCCAGAGAGCTGATGTGGGTCGTTGGCATGGTGCATGGGCTTCGTCACGCTGGGCTTCGGCTTCACCGGCTACCTCCTTCCTTGGACGGTGGTGTCGAAGTCTGGCCACCGACGTCGGGCTGGGCATGATCCAGGCCCTCCCGCAGCCTCTGTCATCCTTCCTCAGCTTCCTCGTCGTGGGCGCGGGGGAGACGGCGACCGAGCTCCTCCGGTTCTTCGACCTCCACGTGGTCGTCCTGCCGGCCGCCCTCCTGATCCTCCTGGTGGTGAAGATGTACATGCTGGAGACCCACGGGGTTTCCGAGCCCGTCGTCGGCAGGACCCCTGTCCGGAGAGCCGGAGGAAGCTGATTCCCATCTTCCCAGACGTCTCATTCTACCTCTTCGAGCTGGCGGCGCTCTTCGGTGCGGCCATGCTGCTGATCTCCGCGATGTTCCCGCTGACGCTCCCGCCCCAGTACTCGCCGCAGCTCGCGGGCAGTCCATCGCCCAGCCCGACTGGTACTTCCTCTGGATATACCAGATCCTCAAGATATAGGCCTTCGAGAAGGCCGGCCTCCCGGTCGCCCTCTCCGCGGTCACCCTCATCTTCGTCGTCCTCATCCTCCTTCCGTTCATCGACAGGGGGAAGACGAGGAGGATAGCCGGCAGGATGTGGTACGTCACGCTCGGCGCCATCTTCGCGGCCGAGGTCATCGTCCTCTCGGCTTGGGGTTAGGTCACCCCCGGGAGGGCGATCCCCAACGAACAGGCAGCTCTCGTGTTGGGGGGCACTGCGCTCCTGGTGGGCGCGGCCTCCGTCCTGGCGCACAGGCTGGTCTTCGGGGGCCTGGCTAAGGCCACTGGCCGGCAACCCGCGGCCAAGGTGCCGGTCGGTCCCCTGCATTCTGCCCATGCGTGGACGGCCGGGAGCTTCGTGGCCCTCCTCGCCCTCGGGACAGTTTCGATGAGCGGCGCGGTCAACGATGTCGTCGCCCTGGCCGCCGGGGGTTCTTCCTCCTCCCTGCTCGCGGGGCTGGCGCTTTCGCTGGGAGGCCTCTGCGTGGCCCTCGCCGGCACGGTCTACCTCCTGTACAGGCTGGACCTCTACGGCGGCGCGATAAGGCGGAGGGTGAAGGCGCTGGAACTGGGGTGGAAGGAATGAGCGCCTGGCTCGACCTGGCGTACCAGCGGGTGGTGGCGCTTCTGCTGCTCCTTGAGGTCGTCTCCGTCGCCTTCCTCTGGCTGCTCAACCCCGTGGGGCGCCTCGCGGGAGAGGTCTTCGCCCTCTTCATGGCGGTGAACCTCGTCACCTTCTCCATGATCTCCTACGTGTACCGGAAGGGCAGGATGAAGGAGGGCGTCAGCCGTCCCCTCCTCCTAGCGGGGTGCTGCCTGCTCGGGGCGCTCCTGTTCGTGGGGCTGTTCGTGTGATGGAGAACGCGGTTTTGCCAGAACCTCTATTGGCCTTAGGCCATTCCGGTGAGATGTTGTCTCTCGCTAGGACGTCAGCGGCCGGTCTTTCCCAAGCCCGCAGCTATTGCGGGTCCGGTGGGCGCTGGATGCACTTCTGCGCAGGGTGGAGGAGGTGTGCCGCAGGGTGAGGAGAAACAGGGTTGCCGTCATCGCGTTCCTGGCTGTGAGCATGCCTGATCGTCCCCTTCGCCTTCGTGGCCCCAGTCAGGGCTTCCTCCCAGACGCTCAACGTCTCCCCGACTGCTGGCCCCGTGGGGAGCACCATGGCGATAAGCGGCCAGGGATATTCACCAGGGGCGGAGGTTACGCTAGTTTGGACCACCGGCAACGCCAGCTGGGTGGTCTCCGGGAACCCGCCCGAGGTCACCGGGGTCAACGTCACCGCGGTCCTCCTGCCCCTGGGGACAGCCCAGGCGGACGCGTCCGGCTCCTTCTCGGTGAGCGTGGCCGTGCCCGTCGACTACGGGGGGAGCAAGGTCATAGAGACCTTCTCGGACAACGGCACGGCCTTGGACGGCAAGGCGGTGTATACCCTGGAGCCCTCCTTCCAAGTCTCCTCCACCAGCGGGGCCGCCGGGAGCCCCGTCACGATCAACGCCTCCGGCCTCGGATATGGCCTCTATTCCACGAACTACCATCTCCTCTGGGACAACAAGTTCGTCGGATACATGACGGGCATCACCTCCGAAGGACAGGCCAACTTCACGTTCTACGCCACCGGTGAGGTCGGGACTCACTACATCGACATCTTCGAGGGATACCCGGGGCCGGCCTACCTGAACCCTGAGCAGAACCCGCCAGGGGCCTCGAGCTCGACATGGTCCCCGCCCCTGATACCCTTCCATGCCACGTTCACCATCGTGGCCCCCAAGACCTCCCAGGGCTCCTCCCTGGCGCTCCCTCTGGGCGTGGCCTCTGTCATCCTCGTGGTGGCGGCACCCTTGGTGGCCCGCATTCCGGCCCTCGCCAGCGACCCACAAAGGAGGAGGGGCACCATGAGGAAGCTCGGAGCCGTCCTCCTGGCAGCGGCCCTCGTCCTCGCCGGGGGCGCGCTGACCTTGGCCTTCACTCCCGCAACCGCGGCCGTGGCGAGCTTCACGCCCCAGGCGACAATCGTGCGGCCCACCATCACGGTCCCACAGAGCCCGCCGACGACAGGTCCCTCGATCGCAGTGACGCCCGACATAGCCAGCGTCGGGACGAACGTAACCGTCACAGGCTCCGGGTTCGGCCCGGATACGGTGGTCCCTCTAAGCTGGTCCACCAAGAAGGGCAACAACCTCTTCGGCTACAACGATACCTTCCTCCCCCTCGGGAACGTGACCACGAACGCCGCAGGCTCATTCGCCTACACCATGGAGGTGCCGGTGGACCTCGGCGGCATCCACTACATAGCCACCGGCGACCAGAGCGAAGTGAACACCACCCTCTACATCCAGAGGACGGCCTCGATAAGCACGACCCAGGGCCCGGCCGGCTCCACCATCACCATAGAGCTGCTCGGGGTGGGGTGGGATTACAACACAAACATCCTGGCGTTCGACTATGACAACTCCTTCATCGGCTATGCCTGCGGGTTCTCGAGCCAGGGGAACGTGACGATAGTCATCACGGCCACGGGAGACCCCGGGCTCCACTCCATAGACCTCTACCCCTCCCTCTGGCAGGGACCCAGCAACACCCCCGCCATCTTCCGCTATCCCCTGCTGACCCCCTACGACCATCCCGAAAGCATTCCCTCCTTCCATTTCACGTTCCTGATCACCGGGAGCTCGAGCCAGTCCCGGGGGACGAGCGCCTCGTTCCTCCCCGCCCTCCTCAGCACCCTGGCGATCTCCCTCGCGGGCCTCTTCGCCTTCGTGGAGGTGATGTGGCCCGGCAGGCACCTCCTCTAGGGTCAATAGTCATCAATGGGCGAACGGCCGGTTGACCAGCAGCATTCGTGAAGACACTACGTACTCCGATTGGTTGGGGTCTTCCCTGCATTCCTCTCCGCGACGACTCCATAGGCCGTGCTCAGGCCTGCCGTCAGGGACTTCAGCTCGCTCTCCTCGAGCAGCCTCGCGATGTCCTTGAAGTTCAGCCTTGGCAGGCCGATGAAAACTCCGTAGAGCTTCACGAACTCCTCTCCGAGCCCAGCGGACGCGGCAGCGAAGCTGACGACATGCTCTAGCCCCTCCTCCCTTTCGAGTATGCCTCCCCGGGACAGGCCCAGCAGGGACGAACACAGGACCGGGAGCGCGTCCAGTCCGCTCTTCTCCACGTACTTCGTGACGCTGTCGGAGTCCCGCAGGACGCTCAGCATCTTCTTCGCCTTGTCCTGGGATTCGCCATGGAAGACGCGGAAGAGTATCGAATCGGCATACGCTTCGCCCACCGACATCTTCAGGAGGTCGAACCAGCGGGGCCGGAACCGGGACCCCGAGGTACAGGCGGAGCCTCACGTCCGCCGCGGCCATGGCGTCCCCGAACCCGCACTCATTCATCTTCGCATGGCACGACTCGTGGAGGAGGTCCTCCTGCGACGCCCTCAATGGGTCGTAGATGACCTTGCTCCCCTTCCTGCTGCCCACCGTCACCGCTGGAGCACCGCCCAGCAGGGGCAAGGTCTTCGGACGCGCCTCTTCGAAAGTCAGCTCGCATTTCAACTCAAGCCTGCCCTTGGCCTTCTCCTTCAGGCTGTCCAGGTCCGACGGGGTTCCCCCTACGATGGCACTACCTAGGGGGTCGCTCGTATTAGAAGTCCCTTGCGGGTCGGATCGAACGGCGAGCCGTCTGAGTCAGGGCTCCGGGAACTTCGCAGTCCTGGTCATTCAACAATGTAAAGGCCACATTTCAATGGCGAAACGGCGTGAGATCTGCTCCCGTGAAGCCAAACACCCGGTCGAGCATCGCAAAGGTGGCCGTCATCGTGGTGTTCCTTGCCGCACTCGCCTTTGTCCCAATCGCCAATCCAGCGAGGGCCGTGAGCTGCTCAGGTAGGTCCCATGGAAAGCGCTATGGCCGCCAGGCCGCAGAAGGGCGTCTAGCCCTTCCACCGAAGTTCTTATCTTGACGAGCCAGCGGGGTTGAAAGATGAGTTGGCCGACGCGGAGCGAAGGCTCGCCGCCATAATGTTCACGGACATCGTCGGCTACACCACCCTCTCTCAGAGGAACGAGGCCCTCGCCCTGGAGCTCCTCCAGGACCACCGAAGGCTGGTCCGGCCCCTCTTGGCGAAGCACGGGGGGAGGGAGGTCAAGACCATCGGGGACGCCTTCATGGTCGAGTTCGCCAGCGCCCTCGAAGCCGCCAGGTGCGCGGTGGAGGTCCAGGAGGCCTTCCGAGACTTCAACTCGGGGCGGGAGGTCGAGAGGAAGGTCCTCGTAAGGGTGGGGATACACCTGGGGGACGTGGTCGTCCAGGAGGGAGACGTTTACGGGGACGCCGTCAACATCGCGTCTCGGATCGAACCCCTGGCGCAGCCCGGGGGGATATGCATCTCGGAGGAGGTCTTCGCCCAGATCAGGAACAAGTTCGAGCTTCCCCTGGAGAAGCTGGGGGCCAGGCAGCTGAAGAACGTGGAGCGCCCGATGAACGTGTACTCCGTGAAGCTGCCATGGGGGGCCGGTGGCGGGGAGGCGCCCGCGCCCTCCCTGGACAGGAGCAGGATCGCCGTCCTCCCCTTCAGCAACATCTCGCCCGACCCGAACGACGAGTACCTCGCCGACGGCATGACCGAGGAGCTCATCGACAGGCTCTCTCAGCTCAAGGGGCTGAAGGTCATAGCCCGCACATCGGTAATGTTCTACAAGAAGAAGGAGATGAAGGCGGCGGAGATCGGCAGGGAGCTTGAAGTCGGGACCCTCATCGAAGGTAGCGTGAGGAAGGCGGGAAACAGGATCAGGGTCACGGTGCAGGCCATCGACGCCTCCACCGAGGAGCACCTGTGGTCCTCCAGGTACGACGAGGACATAGGGGACATCTTCGCCGTCCAGAGCGACATCGCCCTCAAGATAACGGAAGCCATGCCGGCGAGCCTGAAGCTCCAGGCGCCCTCCCCGCCGGAGCCGAGCCATTCGACCCCTGCGGCCTACTCATACTTCCTCCAGGCCCGGGGTCTGCTCTCGCAGCGGACGGAGCGCTCCCTGAGGCAGGCCCTGGAGATGTTCAAGGAGGCCACCCGGCTCGATCCTCGGTTCGCCCGCGCCTACGCCTCCCTGGGCATCTGCTACCTCGAGCTGGGGTTCAAGGGCGTCGTCACGCAGGAAGAGTGCATCGGCGGCGCCATGGAAGCGGCCGCCAAGGCGCTGTCCCTCGACCAGGACCTGGCGGACGCCCACGTGCTGGAGTCCTTGATAGCCTGGGCCGTGGACGACCACGTCAAGGACGAGATTGAGGCGAAGAAGGCCGTGGAGCTCAACCCGAACTCCGCCGAGGCCTACCTCGTGCTCGCGACCATCAAGGCCAGCAACGGCTACCCCAAGGGGGCCATCTCCCTGGCCGAGACGGCATACCAGCTGGATCCCCTTTCGCCCCGGGTCATCAGGCTCCTCGGGATGATGTGCCTCTTCCGCGGAAGGGAGGGGGAGGCCCTGGGGCTATGGGAGAGGAACTCCAGGTTCGCCCCGCTCGACGCGCTCCTCGGATTCGCTTCCTACTACCTTAACAGGAGGGAGTACAAGGAGGCCGAGGAGGCCCTCCTGCAGCTGGAGAAGGACTACCCCGAGGAGATGTCCACCATCTCCCTCCGCGGATGCCTACAAGCCCTCCGGGGGGACGCTCCGGGGGCCAAGGAGACAATCAAGAAGCTGAAGGAGACCTTCGGGATGGGCGACCCGGCCCTTCGCCCTGTCGCCAACATCATGTACCTCTTGGGCGACGTCGACGGCTACTTCTCAACCATGCTGCAGGTCGCCGAGGCTCACTCCATCGATCCCATCGAGCTTAGGTACTCCCCCCTCTACCAAAGAGCCCGCGGTGACCGTCGCTACCCGGAGCTCCTGATCAAGAGTGGCCTGCAACCTGACCTGAAGGAATAAAGGGACCGCCGTCCCGTCCGACAGATGGAATCTCCATGGGCGGCCCGCGTGAGGGCCGGTGACCATGGATTTGGTACGCCCTAGGGAGCGGGCTTGATGTTCTGGTTGAAGTGGAAGAAGTTGGTCGGGTCGTACTTCGCCTTGATCTGCCGCAGCCTGGCGTAGTTCCTCCCGAAGTTCTCGGTGGCGCGGCCGTCGTCGTCCCCTGCGGCGAAGTTGATGTAGCCCCCCTTGTCCGAATGAGGCGCGAGGGCTCCATAGAATTCCTTGACCCAGCGGATGTTCGCCTCGTTCTGGGACGGGTCCGGCCACATGCCGGCGATGACCACCGCGTACTTCTTGTCCCTGTGGCCGAACGCCGTCGAGTCCGGCGAGACGTCGTGGGCGGCGCCGTTGATCGGGTAGATGTGCGTGGTCGAGTTCACGACAGGCACCTTGGGCCCGAACTTCATGTGCGCCTCGATGGCCCCTTCGGTGAGGTCCCGGGCGAAGACCGCCTTCCAGTAGTGCTGCAGCCCCGGAGGGAGGAGGGCGTCGAAGGCGCTGTTGAGGGCCGGATAGGGCATGGGGCCAACCGCCTCCGCCACCGGCTTCGCCGCCTCGCGCAGGGGGGCGATGGCCTTGGCCGCCTGGTCCAGGGGCCCCGTCCAGCAGACCACGAGGATGCAGAAGGTGTCGCCGTGGCGGTTCTGGGGAATGAAGGGGAGCGGCGGGGCCTTCTGCCAGCCGAAGAAGGCGCCCAGCTCCCTCGGAGCCCTGGCGATGTACTTGTCGTAGGCGCGGAGCACCTTCTCCGCGTCCTCCACCTCGAAGAAGATGGGCCCTCCCACTATGTCCCTGACCTCGTGCATCTTGTACTTGAAGTTGGTAACTATGCCGAAGTTCCCTCCGCCTCCCCGGAGCGCCCAGAAGAGGTCAGGGTTCTCGGTGGCGTTGGCGGTGATGAACGAGCCGTCCGCCAGGACCACGTCGGCGGAGAGGAGGTTGTCGATGGTGAGGCCGGCTCCCCTGGTCAGGTAGCCTATGCCCCCGCCCAGCGTCAGTCCGCCGATCCCGGTGGTCGAGATTATGCCGCCGGTGGTGGCCAGGCCGAAGGCGTTGGTGGCCTGGTTGAAGGTCCCCCAGGTGCAGCCTCCTTCCGCCCAGGCCGTCTTGGCCGCAGGCTCCACGCGGACCCCCTGCATCCTTGAGAGGTCGACGACGAGGGCGCCGTCCGCTGTCCCGAAGCCTGGGACGCTGTGCCCCCCGCCCCTTACTGCCACGGCGAGCCCCTCCGAATGCGCCATCCGGACCGCCGACATGACGTCGGCGACCGTCGAGCACCTGACGATGGCGGAGGGCCGCCTGTGGATCATGGCGTTGTACACCCTCCGTGCCGCGTCGTAGCCTGCGTCCTCCGGGAGGATCACCTCCCCGCGGACGTTCTCCTTCAGAGCTGTAATAGCCATAGGCCCGTATGCGCCGGGGGGGTGATAAAACCGGCCCGGGAACGCCCTGCCCGTTTTCTACAACCCTTGAAAAGTATGGAATCGCGGTCGGCTTATATCGACCCCGTGTCGGATGACGGCGGTTGGACTCCACCGACGTCCGGATCTTCTGCGAGATGGCTTTCGGGGGGCTCAGCTACGACGCCTCGCCCGACAGGCATGTGGGCCCGCCCGAGATAAGCCGGAGGCTGGGGCTGGACGAGAAGACCGTGAGGCTGAGGATAGGGAAGATGGAGCGGTCGGGGTTCATCAAGTACTACCAGGCGGTCCCCAACCTCTCCCTCTTCGGCCTGAAGGCCACGGGCTCCTACCGGTTCGAGGCGCTCAACCTGACCACCAAGTTCATCGCCATCGAGAGGCTACATGAGGTTCCCCGGCTCGTCGAGTCCGCGGACTACCTCGGCCCCTACCTCTTCGTCAAGGTCGCGGGGGAGTCGTTGGAGACGGTGGACGAAACGGCGAAGGCCTTCGCCTCCCTCTACGAGCTGAACCGGGCGGACCTGGGGAGGGAGCTGATACGAGAGTCCACTGCGAAGCTGGACGGGCTGGACTGGCGCATAATCTCGAGGCTCCGCTACGACGCCATGGCCCCCACCGGCAAGGTCTCCGACGACGTGTCGGCGACCCCTCGGATGGTCTCATACAGGCTATCCAAGCTGCTGCGGTCTGGCGCCCTCGCCATCCGCGCGGTGGTGGACGCCAAGAGGCAGGAGGGGCTGGTCTTCTACGAGCTCGAAATCGCGACGGACAAGGCCCAGCGGAGCGAAGTGGTCAGATGGCTCACGGAGGCGTTCGGGGAACACCTCTGGGCCCTCTCCTACCCGGCGGCCGACGTCGTCATCGCCAGCCTCTTCGGCGTGACCTTGGGGGAGCCGGAGGCGAGCACCATGAAGGCGCTCGAAGAAAAGGGCGTCCGGAGGTGCTCTCTGTTCGTCCTAAAGGAAGTGCTAGAACCAAAGCGCTCCAGCTGGATAGACGCCTCCATCGCTCAGAGGATGGAGGCTCGGGACGGAGGCCTCCCCCTTCGGACGGCCGCGGAAGGCTGATCCCCTAGATGACCTTGATGTGCTGCATTATCTCTTCGTCGGTCATCGAGGTCCCGGGGTGACAGTCCTTCAGGTGGATGAGTGTGTGCTTCTTCACGTCGTCCGGGCCCAGGGGGGAAATGATGGTCCAGCCGCAGGGACACGCGTTCATGGCTGCCAAGTAGGCACTGGTTCCTGCCGGAGTTATTTAGCTGAATTGCGGGAATTCGACAGGGACGCTACTCCGTCCGCTCCTGCAGACGATGCTGCCTGGATGGTTGCAATAAACCTGGCCAATGGCGCCGTTCTTTGAGATGAATTGAGACATAGGTGCCCCTTTGGGTTAGATGCAAAATAGGCAACGGACATATGCGGAGAATCGAGCCGAAGTGGCGTTTGCCACCTTCGTGCAAGGTGACCGGCAGGCTCAGGGGCGAAGACAACGTCGCCATCGAGGGTTATACCGTCCAGGCTTTCGACAAGGACCCGAAGGTCTACTTCCATCCGGACGACAGGCTGGGGAAGGCGAAGACGGGCCCCGACGGCTCCTTCGCGATGGAGTTCGGGGAGGAGGCGTTCAAGGACTGGTTCGAAGGGGAACCCGAGGTTTACCTCACCGTCCGGGACGCCCAGGCGAGGTCGTGCTGGTCACCCAGAGCAGGAAGAACGCCACCGGAGTTGCTGACTTCCAGATCAAGCTCCCGCCCGTGAAGGGGGACGGCTCGGCACCGGACCTCTACTCCCACGGCCTCGAAAGGATGCTGGGCTCCTTCAGGGAGGTGGGGGACACGGTGGACCTCGGGAGCGTGGACGTGAACGACGTCATGGAGCTCGTGGTGGAGACCCTCAGCAGCTGGACCATCTACAGAGACCAGCTGGCCGGGGAGAGGGGGTATGACGGCATCCGCGGCCTCCCGAGCGGCACAATCTGGGCGAGGGGCCGGCGCCAGGCCATCCGGGTGCTGGCCCTAGCCGATTCACCCCCTTCTCGGGGAAGTGCAAGGAGGGCTGGGCTCTGTGAGGAGAATCCATGGAACTGATTATATATCACGATATATCATACTATATCTTGATAGAAACATGATGATGGGAACCCCATGGATGGTACGACGCAGGTTTATGCAGCGAGGCGACGCGAGGGTGATAGTGCTGAAGGTCCTCGATGAAAAGCCGATGCATGGCTACGAGGTCATAAAGGAGATCTCGGAGATGTTCGGCGGCATGTCTTGGCCTAGCGCGGGAATGGTGTACCCTACGCTGCAATGGCTCGAAGACGAGAGCCTGGTGGACTGCTCCCAGGAGGAGGGCGGCAAGAAGGTCTACAAGATCACGGCGGCCGGCAAGAAGTTCCTTGCGAACGGGCAGGAGACCCTCAAGAGGCTTCAGGCGTTCAAGGAGAAGATGCCAAAGGAGAGGATCGAGATGATGAGGGCCGGTCGGAGGCTGGTCCATACGGCCATGGTGTCATACCCAGGCCTGAGCGCGAAGAAGGCCAAGGAGGCCACCAGGATCCTGAACGAGGCGCAGGCGAAGCTGGCCAAGCTGCTAGAATAGAAGACGGCAAGGGACTGCTACAGGCATCCGTCAGTGGCGATCGCAATGGCAGGCGGACAGCGACGAGCCAGGCGGTCCGAAACTACAGCAGTGTTCTGAAGGCGGCCGGCTGAAGTTAGGACAGATTGCGAGTCACAGCTTCGGAGCCCGTCCTCTGCCTACGGGTCCAGGACCCCTGCCCTGTAGAGGAAGTACTGGTACAGGGAGACGTGCTGCAAGGGGGTTCCATTTGAGAGCTCCGCCGCCGTGGGGAATGTGATGGTCACCAGGAACACGGGGTCCGGGGTGGAGCTGATTATGTTGAAGGCGGCCGTGCCGGATGTGTCCTGACCCGGCTTGAAGGAAAGGCTGAGGATGTCGGTGGCCAGCTTGAGCCCGTTGTTGTAGTCGAAGACGGACACGTTCACCGCGCCCTTCGTGTCACCCGAGAGCCTGTTGGACAGGGTGAAGCTCACCGACATGGACGTCTGGTACTGGGAGGTGCAGCCCGTGGAGGACACCTGGGGGGAGACCACAACGGTGTCACTGCTGGGGGACCACGTGTCGACCCCCACCAGCTGCGGCGTGCCGTCGCCGTCGGCCGTCGGATCGTCGATGGACTGGACCCCCCCGTTTATCGAGCTGACGACCACGTTGGCACGTGCGCTGTCGGAAAGGGGGACGATTCCGTTGGGCAACGGGGTATAGGCGACGGTGAACCTGGAGAAGACAAGGAGGAGCCCTATGACCGTGATGAAGGCCACCAGCTTGGCCATTCCTCCGAGCCGGAGTGACATCCTACCCTTCGACCTTGTCCTCTGAGCGTATAACGCACTTATAGGCCTTACTTAGCCCGGAGCGCCTGGCCCTCACCTGGCAATCTCAGGCGGCTACATGTCACTCCAAGAGGGCGGCGGTGGACCCATGCTTCGGAAAGGTAGTATAGGCAAGCATCTATAGCCTCCCAAGCAGTACTTTCTGGGCGAGGAACAACCGATGAGCCAAGCGACCGTTGACAGCGCACGCCACCTGCGGGTGGCGAAGGCCGCAGAGATGCCCGTTGCAGATCTCCGCTATAGCCGTGGGAGCACGGTCCTCTGCATCCCATCGTTCGACGGCGAGAAGGAGGTAGGGGCGACGGTGGCTTCGGCCAACAAGTTCGTCGACAGAGTGCTGGTCTACGACGGGGGGACCTCCGGCGGGAAGTCTCCATGGCCGCCACCACCGCCGGGGCGACCGTCATCGGGAGCGGCAAGAGCGGGACCAAGGGGGAGGCCATGACCGAGCTGTTTAACGAGGCAATAACGACGAAGCCCTCCTTCGTAGTGGTGATGGACCTGCACCGGGACAACGACCCCTCCTTCATCCCCAAGCTGGTGTGGCCCCTCGTAAGAGGCGAGGCCGACATCACCATCGGGGTCCATGAAGAGGGGGGAGTGCTGGCCCTCCACGCCAACCTCTTCGCGCTCAACTGGAAGGCCCTCTCGACCCCCGCCGGCGCCGACTTCTTCAGGAGCATGGCAGGGGGGGACGACCACGAGATTTCGGAGGCGGGGTTGAGGCTGATGGCGGTCTTCTTCGATACGTCGAACTTCTCGAAGCCGGTGGTCGTGACCAACGAGCCCACGAAGGTCGCGGGAACCATGACCGAGTTCTACGACCTGCTCCGGAACGACAGGCCCAACGCTATGGCAATGCTGCTGGGACTGGGGATAGGGATTGCCGGTTTCGCGCTTATGGGGTGGGCGATAGGGGGGTTCCTGAAGGGGGGCTACGCCAACGTGATGCTGATGATTTTCTCGTCCACCCTCGTCATCATGGGGGTGCTGGTCATCATTTCCGCCTCCCTTCACTCATACCTGCGGCGCTCCATTCGGCAGCGACCGGCCTGACTCGGGGATTGTCCTTCGCTCCGGACCTTCGGCTGGCCGGCCCACAGAATAGCTGAGAATGTCGAGGGGGACGCGAGAAAATCGAATCACCCAGAAAGGGTCGTCAGAATCGTTCCGGGCACTATCCACTGGTTCACTTCGTTAGCCTAGAACAAGTAAAGCCAGAGGATGACGTTCGGGATGACCCCTACGGCTACCCAGACTACGATAACCTTGTGTTGAGTTTCTGGGCTCATCCTTCTCCCCCGAGAGTCCCCAATCCTCTCTCGAAACCCAACTGCGCACTAGGATCATATCGATGATTAGGCCGGCGGAGCTCGCCACCTTCGGCCATCCGCGCCCTTACCTATATCTCAGCCCTTGAGCGACTGCAACAACAGGCGTGCCAGCTCCTCGGTCACTGGCTTCGTGCGGCCCACGAGCCTGAAGCCCCTGTAGATGGGGGAGCCAGGCTGCTGCAACCGTCCGCCTTCCCGAAGCGAACCCGTGTCCACTGGGGCGAACCCGATCTCCTCTATCAGGCCCGAAACGACCCTCTTGGCATCGACGTCGTCTCCGGCAACATAGATCACAAAGCGGTCCTTCCCCGTCCTGAAGGCGCCGGACTTCAGGTCGCCGTAGGCCATCGTGTTGAATGCCTTCACCAGCCTTGCGCCCGGAAGAAGCTTGGCCACTTCTTCGCTGGAGGTGCTGTCGCCCAGCTCCATGACCGTTCCGAAGGCGGAGTAAGGGTTCATGGCGTCGATGACCACCTTCCCCTTGAAAAGGTCCAGTCGCGGCAGGTCCTCCTTGTTCCTCCATGGGATCGCCAGGACCACCACCTCTCCGAACTTCGCCGCCTGTTCGAGGGTGCCTGCCTGGGCGCCGTTGCCGGCTTCTTCCGCGAGCTTCTGAAGGTCAGTTGGGTGCCTGGAGCTGAAGAATATCTGGTGTCCGGCTCTTGCCCAATATCTGCCGAGGGTTCCGCCGACGCGACCTGAGCCAATGATTCCGATCTTCATTGGCGGGCCATTCGATGACGCCTCCATTTTAACCGTTTCCGGAGTAACACCGAGGACTCGGGACGGCGACGACGACCCCTGTGAGGAGAGGAGTGGCAAGCTCTCCCTCCTGAGTCAGCTCCGGTTAGGGTGATGTCGGTTCAGAGTCGCGTTTCAGACTGCTTCATCCGGTGGCGTACCCACCATACGGCGGCGATTGCCGCTGGGATTCCGAAGACGACCAGCGCCCATTCCAGGATGAGGACCATGGAGCCAACGACGTAGTTCACGGTGAAGTTCCCGACGGGGGCGTCCCAGTTGCCGTCGAGGTAGACCTTGATGCAGAATGCGATGAAGAGCAGGAAGGACACGCCGCCGCCGCTGCCGGCCGAGCGGGACCCTCCACCGAAATGGTACCCCGCCCTCTCCCCGTATGGCAGCCTCCTCCACCACAGCCAGCCGACCACCGAGCCGAAGGCCACCGGGACCCCGACCAGCAAGAGCTCCCAGAAGACGACGTTCAAGATGAAGGACACCAGGTCCGCCATGGTCCAGAGGCCCAGCGTCGCCGGCACCAAACCAGTGGACTGGGCGTCGCTCACGAACCACAGGAAGACCCAGATCGCGCCCACCACCACCAGGGCGCCGGCCAGCACGAAGATGGCGAGCGCGGCAGGATGCTTTCTAACAAAGGTCCACCCGTCGGAGCCGCCGGGATTCGTGCCACCGGGCGCCGCGACAGTGGCTTCGCCGTTCTGTCCAATCGTCATTGGTCTGAACTGACCCTCCATCCGTTAAAAGGCTAGTGGGTGTCGCGCCGGGAGTCACTGGGCTCCTTCCCGAACCGGGTTCCACGCCCTGAACGACCAGGCATTCCTCAGCCGTTCAGTGGAATGGAACTATATCCCCAAGCGAACCTACCTACGGGTAATGTCCGTCCAAGACGGGAGCGCAGCCGCCATCGGGACCACATTATTCGAAATCATGCTGAGTGCGAAGGCTTAAGTATCAATTTGAGCTGGTTGTGTTCGAAAGACGTTGACCTTTTGTCCGAACTGCGGTCAGCCACTTGATGAATCGTCATCGTTTTGCCCGAATTGCGGCAAGCCGGTCCAGTCTGCGGCACCACCTGTCGCAGCGCCTGCTCAGTCAACGAAATACTGCCAGGCCTGCGGGGCGCCAAACCCTGCTGGAGTGACCTACTGCCAGCAATGTGGCGGGCTTAACTTAGGTTACGCTGCGCCCGCTAGGATAGAGAGGCCGACGGGTGTCACCATAATCGGGGTCCTGCAGATCATCGGCTCGGCGATCGTAATATCGGGAGCACTTGGGCTGTCGGTAGTGATTGGGCCGTTCGCCATAGTCGTCATGGCCTTTGCCGTCCTTCCCCTCATATTCGCGCTGGGAGTCTTCACGGGGAGAAACTGGGCGAGGATCCTGATGCTCATCGGTGCGGTGCTGGACATACTCTCGATAGCCGGCATCATTTGGGGCGTCATAATCCTCTGGTACTTCACGAGACCGAGAGTGGTGGCCTACTTCAAGCAACCCAAGTGACGCACTTTGAAGAATCGCGTCATACTCCTCGCCGGTCTGATCTTCGGCACCTTCTTCCCTCCGGCTTACACGACTTTCGTGCTGGGGTTCGCCTTCGCGACCCTCAACGGCGGCCTCTTTGGCCTGTATGACCCTTCGGCAGTGACCGAGGCACTTGGATTCTACTTTCTGATCTACCTGGTGGCGGAGGCTGCGCTGGCGGCGTTGCTCTTCAAGAACAAGGCGGGCCGAATTGGGCTCGGCCTGACGGCCTTCTTCCTGGCCAACCTGCTACTAGGTGTCGTTTCGTTCCTATCGATGATGCCCTGCGGGTTATGCTAGGGCCTGGCAGGTCACCTGCGACGCCGGAGCTACTTGGCTTGCTTGGCTTGTCAGAATGGTTGCCCGCAGAACTTGCAGAACTTCATGCCAGGGGTCCACGGTTTTCCGCAGGACGGGCAGAACTTGGGGGTCGGAGCAGGGGCCGCGCTCACCGGAGGAGGTGCCGCGGTCGAAGCAGGAAGCCCGCCGAAGAAATCGCCCAACTGATGGATAACGAGCATCTGGGTCGAGAGGATCGTTCGCATCTCCGACATCAGCCTGTCCTTGGTGAACCCATCAGAGTAGATGGAGCTCGAAACTGTCACCCCCTTTATCGTCCCATCTTCTTCGTCGATTCCGAAGATGGAAGATCTGCCGTAGAGCAGGTTCGTCAGGTCCCTCAGGAGTTCGGCTCGGGCCTGCTTTGTAGTTCCCTTGACGCGGCTGGCTTCAGGGGCCCCCAGGGTAACCCCTGCCGATAGCGTGAGGCTGTCCGAGTCCGCCCGCTGTCCGAGCGTCACGGCGTATCCCGGCTTCTCCGGCCTGAACGCCGTGAAGAACGAAGAGTAACCCGGCTTGCGGGAGACCTCTATGGTGTACCCCTCGTCGGCCAGCCACTCCTGGGCCTTCTTTCCTATGTCATGGGCATCCATGTCATGGCACCGGCGTGTAATCTCCCCACAGCCCCGTAAGGGGAATCCTCTTCGGCACGTACTGGAAGCTCGGGTTCAGCCAAAGGGCCCTTCGAGTATTCGAACCCCTTCAACATCTCCCCCAGCTCGAACTTGGCCTTCGGCCCCACTATCTCGAACCCTGACTTAAGCATGTCCTTGACCGCCTCATCTTGGTCCTCCGTCTGTTGGAAGTCGTAATAATACCTGTTGGTCTCGGGGTCGTACACGGCCTTTGGTACATCGGGGTCGATGGCGTTGGCGGCGCTGGCGACGAACACGAGCTCGGGGTTGAGAAACCTCGCCCAGGGGTCGTCCCTGGTCCTATAGATGACCTCGCTGACCCTGTCGACGTATGCCTTTGGCTTGTCGTACTCCCACCCCTTCCTCTGCTGATCGAAGAATCCCATCTGGTCCTTGACCTCCGCGTCGGTCTTCAGAAGCCCAACCTTCTTGTCTAGGTCCACCGTCGGGCTCCCGTCGGGGGGTCCGGGAGGTGGGGCCGCGGCCGCCACCTTCAGCGAAGGCCCGCTGACCGCCAGCCCTATTCCGAGGAGGCCAAAGAGCAGCCCCATCACCCCTGCGAGGGTCTGCAGGTCGAGGCCGCCGAAGCCGCCTGCAATGGTGATGGTCAGGTAGCCCGTCCCGCCGCCTGAGCAGAGCTCGGTGGCCTTCACCGTGTACGTTCCCGGGGAGCCGTAGGCGTGGTCGAAGTAAATGTAGCTCCCCGACCCGGTCTGCACGTACGAATCCCCCCAGTCGACCTGCACCGAGTTGCAGCTGCTCGGCTCGGCGATCAGGTGCACGGTGGACCCCACGTTCCACGAGCCGTCCGGGTTGTCGGGCTGGTATTGCTGCACGAATCCCAAGTTCGGGTCGGCATGGGCTGGCCGCGGGACCGTCAAGGATGCTGCAATGACAACTGCGACGGCAGCCAGGAGGACGGAACGAATCAGCAGCTTCCTGCGGTTCAAAGCGACGCTCCTCCCACCAGCCTGCAATTCACCGCCTTCGGGAGCGCCCCTCCGTTCAGGGACAAGAGGACGGCCTTTGATACCCCCGCGCTCTTCGGCTTCGTAAAAACGGCGACGATCTTGTTCCCCTCGGGCCCGACCTGCGCCCCCACGAAACCCTGTTGAGCCCCGGCCCCTCCCTGCCTTTGGCACCTCCAGGATCCCGTTCGCTAGGACGATCCTGTTGGCCTGCGGGGAGGGGCTTCCCACAGTTCCTGCCGCCTCGATGACTGTACCGTTGGACAACGCTTCCTTTGCCAAGGCGCGGCTCCTCCTCGACACGATTCCTGCCATAATGGCCATCAGTCCCATGCAGAGCGTGATGACCGCGAGAAAGGTCGCGCCATCGCTCCCCATGTCCCTGGGGGGACTCGATGAAGGCGAAGGCCCCCATCAGTATGTCGACGAACCCAAGCGCTCCCGCCCAAGACCTAGGTCCGGCCCCGACTGTGGCCAAGGTTGAGCTCTCGGCACTGGTGATTCGCCGTTCGGTCACAGCAGGCGCACGCGCCGAAACTGGCTGGGAGGCCAGTCCCCGAGCCGGGGGGCCAAGCGAACCGCCGCAGCCGGGGCAGTACTTGGCTTCGGGGGCTACGCGCATGCCACAGTTCGGGCAGCTGGACATACGGTCCTTTTGAGATGCTGGATATTTAAGAGTGGGTTTTAGCCGTAGTTGACTCTTGGTATGCCCTCCGCGATTGACAAGTCCTGCTGTAGTGGTCGATGAGGCAGATGGGCCGCTCAACTACGTTAGAATGTCGACAATCGTCCAAATGGATGGTTAGAGTTGGATTACGACCGCTTCTTCGGTCTTCTCGATCTCCGGCTTCATCCCTGCCATTCGAAAGATGTCCTCGGCCACCACCGCGAAGAAGAGCGACCCGTTGTAGCCGAGCTCGTGCCGAATGGTGATGGTCCGTCGCTCTTCGGTTACGTCGCTGAGGGTGCCGTAGCCTCCGCGTTCCGCAGTTATGCGGAGGGTGTCGACGACGTGGTCGACGGTGATCTGGCCGTATCGCCCGAGCATGGCGGACCTGGCGACCCCTTCGGCGGCGAGCTTGCCCACCCTGATCGTGTCGGATTCGGAGAGCCGGGACAGGATCTCAGCGAAGATGGGCGTCGGGACGGTCACGAGCATCGGCCTGACCCGCGGCAGGTCGTCGAACAGTCCTGCGAAGAGCAACTGGTTCACCAGCGTGTTAACGCTCTCCCTGTTCCTCCTCGCCTCCTTCACCAAGGCGCCGTAGACCCTGTCGGGCATCCTGAATGTAGCAGACTTCGTCTTATGGGGGGCTCCGTACTCCGCCTGCATATGGGACATCGAGCCCCTCGCTTTATTTAACCTGATTGCTTCCGATTGCATATGGTTCATGTGCAATCGGCAGCCTAAAATCGCTCTTTTTTCGAATAAATTTCGATTGTCCATGGCAGCCAAGTATGACGTCATAGTGGTGGGTGCGGGGCCCGGCGGCGCCACCGCCGCCAAGGTCGCCGCCGAGAAGAAGCTCAAGGTCCTCCTCCTTGAGCGCGCCAGGACGCCAGGCGAGAAGAACATGTCCGGGAGCTACCTCTTCAGGAAAGTCTGCGAGGACCTCTTCCCCGGCTTCGAGAAGGCCGACTTCCACAAGGGGCAGGTGCGCACCGGCGGGATCGACTTCCGCTGGTCGCTGGACGACGACGAGAAGAGGTACGGGGTCTCGATAGCGCCCGGGGGCGAGCCGATGCGCGACATGATGACCGTGTTTCGCCCCGAGAGTGACAAGTGGCTCGCCAACGAAGCCGTGAAGGCGGGCGCCGAACTGAAGGTCGCCCTCGCCACCGACGTCATCTGGGGAACCTCCAGCGGTGAAAGCCGGCGGGTGGTGGGCGTCGTCACGGACCGCGGCAACTTCGAAGCCCCGGTGACCATCGACGCCTCGGGGATCCATTCGATGATAGCTCGGAGGGCCGGCCTCGTGACCTGGACGGGCGCCAAGGCGCAGGAGAAGATCATGCTGGCGATAAAATACATCTACCGGGTCGACGAAAAGCTGCTCCGAGAGAGGCTTCAGACGTACTTCGACTCGGACGGGGTCGAGACCGACTGGGGGGCGATGCCGACCATGGCGGGGTCCAACGCGGCATACTGGGGGTCTCACGCCGTGGGCATCCCAGGCCGCGGCATCGTCAACATCATCGTCTATCACACCATGAAGGAGATGGTGGATAATCGGGTCAACGTGCACCAGCGCGCGCAGTGGTATCTGAACCAGGCCCCGGTCAAGAGGCTGATCGAAGGTGGGGAGTTCATCTACTGCAACTTCCACTGTCTCAACGCAGGGGACATAGTGGGATCCCCGCCCAGGGCGCAGCTGCCGGGCCTGATGCTCGCAGGGGACTCCGGCGGCTTCGGCAACCCGCTCGACGACTTCGGCGCGAACGTCGCCATGACCATGGGGAAGATGGCAGCCGAGGTTGCCGCCGAGATGAAGGCCAAGGGGGACTGCTCGGCCGATATGTTCGCCAAGTACGACGCCAGATGGAAGGGCTCGTTCGTCGCCGAGGACAACATCCCCGAGATGGCCCTCCTGATGAGAGGGGAAGGCTTCACGAAGACGCTGGGCATCATGGACGACGCCATCTGCACATTCTTCACGAAGAGGTTCAACAACACGTCGTACCCGCAGATCATGATTTCCATCATGCCCAAGATGGTGGGCGCCCTTCCGACCCTCCTGGACGCGGCCTACGCCATGAAGCCGGTCGCCAAGGCGGGCGTGAAGAAGATCGAGCCCCTGCTGGCAATGGCCGACCTGCTGGGCGGCGGAGGGATGCAGATGAAGCCGGAAGCCAAGAAGCGGGGAGGTGAGTGAAGTGGCGAAGTTCAAGCGGAGCGACCCCAGCGGCCTCTACGGGCCGCAGATAGTCGGAGCCAAGGTGCGCGAGCTGCTCAAGGACAAGTATGAGGTGATCCCCAAGACGAAGGAGCACATCCGGGTGGACCCGGCCAAGTGCATCGGGACTGCCTGCCAGATCTGCTACATCGTCTGCCCGACCGGATCCTTCGAGATGGAGAACGGCAAGGCGGTGTGGAAGGGGATGGAGGTCTGCGGGGAGAGCGGCGTCTGCCGCTACGTGTGCCCCGTGGAGGCAATCGACTGGTCCTACCCGGAGTCGGGGACCGGGGTCGTCCTGAAGTTCAGCTGACCTGGTAGGTTGCCAGGGTCAGCTGCTCCGGATGGTGGCTTGGTGGGATAAGGACGGCCAACAGATCGCCGATGGCGGAATTCCTGCCCCGATTCTATTCGCTAGACAACAGCCTTCTCATCGGGATGATGGGGTTGATGCTCCCCCGGATCCTCGGTCCCGTCATCGAGAGCCTAGACGAGAAGGAGAGGCGCGCCATCGACAAGGTGATGCCTCCGACTGGCGGGAAGTGGATGTACGTCCAGCTCGTGGGGTCCCCCACCCCTCCCATCGTAATCGAGCTGGCACAGCCTCTTAGGATAGGCACCATGTCCGAGGAGGATGTGATGAAGGAGAAGATGCGCGGGATACGGCTGAAGTGCGACGACGCCCTGGATCATGGCCGAAGGGGTGGGGGCGCGCAACGCCCTGAGGCTCTTCTGGCGCCTCAGAGGCCAGTGGATTACGATGCTCTCCATCATGTGGGGATTCATGCCCCTCCTCCGGCTCGGACGGTCGGGGATGAAGGACATGCAGGACAAGATGAACGCGAAGATGGAGCCCCTCATGGGGCTCATGGGTGGATGACCTGGGCCCCGCCCTTCGGCTCGTCGCCTTCACGTTGTGCGTTCATAGACAATGGTCGAGCGGGGGAAGGGGTGGGCGTGGCCCGCGCGTGCGGAGCTTCAGACCTTCAAGCCTGTCTCGATCCTCATGAGCCCTGTGGCCACGGCCACGGACGCGGCCTTCACCCCCGGCATCTCCCTGGTCCTCCGGGCGACTTCGTTGAGGTGCTCCATGTCCCGGGCATGGACGATGAGGACGAAGTCGGAGTCGCCGGTGCTCTGGAGCACGTGCATCATCTCTTCGACCGAAACCAGTTGCTTGAAGACGCCGGACGCCTGGCCTGCGTGCACCTTGACGGAGATGATGGCCGCGATGGGCCACCCGACCTTCTTGGGGTTGACGATGGCGACGTATTTCTCGATGACCCCCTTCTTCTCCAGCCTCTTCACCCTGTACCTGACCGTCGTCTCGCTCGCTTCAAGCTCGCGCGCCAGCGCCGCGAACCCGACCCTGGAGTCGTCCTGGAGGCTCTTGAGGATCTCCCTGTCCAGGTCGTCGAGTTCGGTCGCCAATCTCACTCGCGTCGATTTCAGCTCCCCGTTCCCCTTAAACCTTGGTTCCTCCAGGGCCCTGCCCCCTGCCTCGCCGGCCGGAACCGCCAGGCGCCCGTCCTGCGGAATGCGCAATAATCCCGGCCAATTTTAGCGGAACCAGCAGGCTTATATCCCAGCCTGGCGGAGCAGCCTCCGAGCTGCCTTGGCTAACTTCCTGCCGCTGCTGACCACGGTCGTGGCGTTCGCCTTCTTCGTCCTCCTCGTTCGGCAGTACCTCCAGAGGCGGAGGACGCATCAGCTGCTGTGGACGGTGGCCATGCTCTTCTATTCGCTGTCGGCGCTCATGGAGTTCCTCATGAACCCGGACGTGATGGGCGCTTCGCTCCCCCTGTTCAGGGTGTACTACATCCTCGCAGCGCCCTTGGTGGGCCTCCTGGGGGCCGGGGTGATGTACCTGCTCGTGAAGAGGACTTTGGCCAGGGCCTTCCTGGGGTTCGTCGTCGTCTTCTCGGTCGCGTTGGCCTTCACGGGCTTCCTCACGCCCCTCAACTCCGCGACGTTCGCCCAGAGCTTCAGCGGGCCCTGGCCCAGGCGTTCATGCAGGCCTCCGATGCCTATCCCATGAGCGTCAGGGCCTTCGCCATCGTCCTCAACTCCGTGGGAGGCCTCGTGTTGATCGGCGGGGCCCTCATCAGCTTCCTCCGCGACAGGAGGAGGACCTACAACCTCTTCCTGGTGGTCGGCGGCGTCCTTCCCATGGTCGGGGGCTCGATGCTGGGCCTGTTCGGGAACCCTGATTCCTTCTTCCTGTTCGAGCTCGGGGGGACGGTCTTCCTCTTCGCCGGGTTCGTCCTCGGCATGAGGTACATCGTTCGGAAGGAGGCCGCGAAGCCGGTGCCTGCCCCGCTGATGGTGGCCCCCGGCTCCACGTACCAGTGCGATCATGGCTGCTACCCCAAGCCCACCCCGATCTCCCTCCCTTCGAAGACGACACCCCTCCTCGAGTTCATCAGCGGGCCGCTCACGCCCTGGTCGTCGGCCGCTTCTGGGAACAGAACCCGATGCCACTTTGACCACTAGGCGGTCTCTGCCACCGGTCGAACGTTTCGCCTCAGGGCGCTCCTTGCCCTAGGGCGGCCCCTCCGTCGGCCCTCTCCTTCAAGCCCTGGTCCGCCTTCGAGCCCTCCGAATGCCCACCAGAAAGTAGAGGATGCCAAGGGGCTCCACGGCTATCCCGGCGTCGACGGAGACGAGGGCCCCGGCCGCGAGGGAGGCGGCGACCATCCGAGCCAGCACGGCGAAGGGAGAGGGCTCACGCAACCCTCGGCTCCTCCTCGCGCCTGGCCGCCAACGGGAGCGCGATCGTGACCTTCGTCCCCCTCCCCTCCTTGCTCGCAGCCTCTATGGTCCCGCCGTGGGCCTCGACTATCCCCTTGGCGATGGCCAGGCCCACCCCCAGGCCCTTCGCCTTGGTGCTGAAGAAGGGTGTGAAGAGCATCTTCAGGTTGTCCTCGGGGATGCCCTCCCCGGTGTCCGATATGGAGATGACCACCTTCCCGCCCTCCGCCGCTGACGAAATGGTGAGCCTCCCCCCGCGGGGCATGGCGTCGACGGCGTTGCTGACGCAGTTCCTCAGGGCCCGGACGAGCTTCCTGTCGTTCCCCTTCACAAGGGCGCGGGGCTCCAGCCTCCAGGAGACCTCCACTCCATCCGGGGGCCCCGCCTGCCTCACCGCCTCGCGCGCCAGCTGGGAGACCTCCAGGGAGGACTTCCCTCCCTGGAACGGCTGGGAGAGCTCCACCAGGTCTTCGAGGATGCTGTCGGCGTGGCGGACGGAGGAGCGCAGGGCCTCCAGCAGTGGCCTGAGCCTCTTCCCTTCGTCCGGGGGGAGGGACTCCTCCAGGCAATAAGCGGCGGTGTTGATGGCGGTGAGGGGGTTCCTGAGGTCGTGAGCCACCTGGGTGGACATTGATCCTATCAGGGCGAGCCTCTCGGCCTTCGACAGGATCTCCTGGGACGCCATGAGCTCCCTGGTCTTGTCCCTCACCGTAATCTCCAGATCCTCGGCGCGCCTCCGGAGCTCGCGCTCCGCCCGCAGCAGCCTCTCCTCATGCTCCAGGGAGCCCAGGGCGAAGGAGAAGTCTCCGGCAAGGCTGTCGAAGACGGCCACCACGTCGTCGTCGAAGAAGTCCCTCTCCCCGGCATACAGGTTCAGCACAGCCACGGTCCTCCCCCCTACCGTGAGTGGGAACGCTGCGGACGAGAGGTACCCCCTCTTGACGGCCTCCCCTCGCCAGGGAGCCATGTATCGCGCGTTCTCGATGTCGTTGCAGACGAAGTGCCTTCCCTCCCTGAACGCCCTCCCGCCGGGCCCCCTGCCTGCCGGCGAGTCGGTGGCGGAGACCTCTATGGCCGAGAGGTAGCCGTCCTCGTGGCCGGCGGATGCCACGGGCCTCAGTGAGCCCGAGCGCTCTTCGGGGACGCCCACCCAGGCCATGGCGAAGCCCCCCTGCTCCACCGCGATCCCGCAGGCCTCTTGGAAGAGCCTCTCCTTGTCCTCGGCCCTGACCATGGAGGCGTTGCTCTTCTCAAGGACCTCCTTGGCCCTCTGGAGCTTGGCGAGGCGCTCGTCCGTCGGGGCCTTGCGTCCGGGCTTCATCATGGGAGTTGACCAGACCCTTGGGGCAGGACTGGGCCCTTCTCCCGGTGGGGGCGACCCCCTTCTTCCGTAGAGGTAGACCTAATCCCCCCTCCGCTCAATTCACTTGAAGCTCTTGCCGGGGCTTGCCCTTATACTTTACGAAAACACAATGTTCAAGCAGAAGTGTAGTGGATTAGTAAGACTTATCGGGGACTTCGGGCACATTGGGCGGCGACGAAGAAATGAATACGTCCATGAAGATTTGGCTCGGTACCCTGGCGGTCGTCGTCGGCGTCCATCTGGCGCTGGCCGTCTTTGGGATTCACTACTCTCCGCTGGATGTCATAGGCGGCAGCGTCGACTAAACGCCTTCACATCTTCTTTCTAGCTTTTACCAAGTCGACTATGGTGGGCCGTAGCCTGTCCACGCCAGAGGTCCACTCGCCTTCGAACATGTTGTAGGGGATCGTGAAGAGCTGGGCGTCGTGGGGCTTGATGTACTCGATCTGGATCGATTCGCTGAAGTCCGCCAGCTGCGTCCGCAGGTAGTCGAAGGTGGTGACGGCCTCCTCGACGGGGATGCACAGGGTGGACATGTAGGTGCCATCCTTCGTGATGTACACGGACCAGGTGAAGGGGACCCTGGCGAACGCCTCATGCGCTCGCCGGGCCTGGGCCCTGCTGAGACCCCTGACCACGACGCGGGTCAGCAGGACGGAATGGGCCAGGGTCTTCGTCACGTCCTCCATCCATCTCACTATGTACCTGTCTATGAGGCCCTTCCGGTCCACGTGGGCGCGCATGTGGTACCCCAGCGAGGGAGGGGCCACGCCCAGCTTCCTGGCGATGTCGGCGTCGTGTTTGAGCGAGTCTATCTGGAGCTCCTTCACGAGGAGGAGGTCGTACTTGTCGATGGCGGCAGGGGGGCTCGGCGGCCGCATCTCGGAGGGCGGGCTCTCGAGCTCGACCTTCCTCCAGTCCACCTCCCACTTCGCGCTCTGGAAGTTGAAGTACTTCGGATCGAAGGAGTAGTGCTGGCTGAAGGCCACCTCCTCCATCTCGTACTCCCTCAGCACTCCCAGGTCCGCCACGTATTCGAGGAGCGACCCGTAGGCGGCGACCATGCTGGGCGGCAGGGCGAAGAGGCAGACGTAGGAGCCGGACGGGAGGACCCTGGCGTAGTAGATCAGGTAGGCCGACTCGTTCAGCTTGTCCAGGAGGAGGGAGGCGGACTCCGAAAAGCTTGGTTCGAACCTGAGCCTGGCCCAGTGGAGGGAGAGCCCCAGCTTCCCGTAGTTGGGCTCCGCGTGGTACCTGAAGCCGAGCGACGTGAGCTGGCGGTCGATCTTGTAGCGCACGGTCTCGGCGGGGACGCCCGTCAGCCTGGAGATCAGGGCGACGTTGCGAGGGCCGTGTTCCTTGATGGCCTCCACGATCCTCGCCTCGGCCCCGTCCCCCCCTTTCCTTGAAGAGTCCATCTCCTATCTCTTGTCTCGGTTGTGCATGTCGGCGGTCCGGGTTAAATCTTTTTCCTAAACGCAGATATTCCATGGTCCATATGCTGAAAGGGAAAAACCGTCTCCGAAACCGGAGTCAGGGATGTACATCGGTGAAAGCCGCTATGACTTCCTTCTTCCTGACGCGGTCGGCCAGCTCTCTGGGGCCCGTCCGCCTTATCTGGGGTATCCCGTCGTACGCCTCATCGGTCGAGACGAGCACGCACTCGGGGTCGGCGAAGCGGCGGCGAGGATGGCCTCGGCGTCCCGCTTGACCCAGCCCTCCTCCTTGAGGCCGTCCTGCGTCCCAAGGGATTCATCGATCCTCCCCTCGTCCATCCTCTTGAATTTGACCTACAACAGCTTCACGATCAGCTGCAGGGCGAACACCCACATGATGATCCCAAAGCCAGCCTTGATCCACTCGGCCTTCGTCCTCACCATCAGCCGCGCCCCGATAAGGCCGCCCGCAGCCACCGCGGCGGCCGTGGCCAGGATGAGGGAGTAGTCCAGGCTCCCGAACGCGGAGTGGCCGAGCACGCCGAACAGGGAGGAGAAGATCACGATGAACATCGAAGTCCCCGCCGAGACCTTCGTCGACACCCCGTAGGCGAAGATGAGAAACGGCATTATCAGGATCCCGCCGCCTATCCCCATCAGCCCTGAGAGGACCCCCACGGCGAAGCTGAAGAGCACGATGGAGGCGTACACCGAAGGCGACCGATGACGTGAGGGCGCCCCCGTCGATGGCGCCTTCTCCCAGTGGGTGTACACCATCCGAGCCCCGGCCCCCAGGAGGAACACGACGAAGAGCCACAGGAGCACCTTGGCATCGACGAAGTTGCTCTCCGCCCCACCGAGGAGCGACCCCGCTATGATCCCCGGGACGAAGGTGAAGGCGAGCCGCAGGTCGACTAGGCCCCTGCGGTAGTATACAGCGGTCGCGAAGATGGCGGTGACAAGGTTGAGGACGAGCGAAGTCGAGACGGAGACGAGGGTCGCGTATCCGAGGAGGAAGAGGAGGGGGGTGTAGAGGGAGCCGCCTCCCTGTCCGAACATGGAGAACAGGATGGAGATGAGGAAAACTGAGATGATGGCGACAAGCAGGAGGTCCAATGAGGCCGCGCTCTCATTGCTCGTCTTTCAGGACGTCGAGGCGCGACTCGGTGTAGCCCGAGCAGGGTATGCAGACCGGCTTCCCCTCTACCGAGCGGACGTAGCGCTCGAAGACGTATTCGCCGCACCGGCTGCATTTGACCTTGGCGAAGGAGCCCTTGGGCCTCTTGAACGCGAAACCGGGGAGGCGCTCGAACACGAACATCTGAGCTTCCGTAGCTGCAAGGACGAATCCCACGGCTCGTTGCGTTACGTCGTCAGGCACCGCCGAGGGCTCGATGCCCCGCTTCCTGTAGGAGAAGAACTCCTGGGTGCCGAGCTCATCTTGGAACTCGGGGCGGAGGGAGACCCTCACCGCCTCCTTCCCCGGGGCATAGAGGATCATCGCCATCTTCCCGTACCCTAGTCGTTCCATCGTGAGCTTGCCGTAGGTGCAGCCGGTCGCGGACATCACTCCGTCGGCCATGCACGACTGAGGGTGCCCCACGCCTATCTCGACCAGCGCGAAGAGCCCGTGGTCCCTTTCCCGTTTGACGCCGAGCTCCCGCATGGCCACCAACCCCATCCTGTACCCTATGGGCATGAAGGGGCACCGATGCCCATGGAACTCCCACGTCCAGTCCGGAAGCGCAGTCGGCTTCGACGCGTCGCTTGACAAGTCCAATCGCTCTGACATTACTACACAAATCGTAGCATTTAAATAGCGACGTTCGGATTATCAAAGCAACTATGAGTGTTCGAAGTGAGCCCGAAGGGGTCTGCATGTGCGCCCTGGACGGCGCCATGGAGCTGCTCGGGAAGAAGTGGGTCCTGTTCGTGATAAACTCCATCGGCAGCCATGGCACGATGAGGTTCAAGGAGCTCTACGAGGAGCTGCGCGGCGTGTCCCCTTCCACCCTTTCCTGGATCCTTCGCGAGCTGCACTCCGCCGGCGTGGTGGACAGGAAGTCCTTCGCGGAGATACCCCCAGGGTGGAGTATAGCCTCACGCCGAACGGAAGGGACCTGCAGCGGGCGATCGAGCCCCTGCTGCTGTGGGCCAGCAAGCAGGACGGCTATCCCCAGCGCCTGGAGAACTGCAACCCCAAGCGCTACGTGGAGATCTGCATCAGCCCTCAGTGACAGATGAGGCCCGCCGCCCTAGTGCCGCGTCGTCTCTAGGGAGGATGTCGATGCGGAACACTTTATACTCGCCGCCGCGGCTAGTGAGCATCATGTCTGCGAGAGAGGTGGCCGTCTACAGGAGGAGGGCGGAGACGTTTCTGAGGCACGCCGCCGAAGCCCTGGAGAGGAGGGAGTACGACTTCGCCTCGTTCTCCGCCGAGCAGGCGTCACAGCTCTTCGTAAAGGCGGCCCTCCTTCATGAGGCGGGCGAGGTGCCCAGGTCGCACGGCCTGAGGGAGATGCTGGGGGCGCTGGCCGCGGCCTGTCCCGAGGCCAAGGACACGATAGCCAAGTTCGTGTCGGAGAAGAGGAAGGACCTCAGGATCGCCGAGGACGCCTACATCGCATCGAGATACCTTCCGACATCGTACGCGGAAGAGGACGCCAGGGCCTTGGTGGAGCTGGCCGAAGGCGTGCGCAGGCTGACGGAGGAGGTCGAGAAGGGACGCCCCGGCTGACGGCGTACTACGCATCCAGGCACAGGAGGTTCGGGGAGCTCCTGAGGTGGAGGGAGAGGGTGCCGGAGCTCCTCAAGGCGGTGGAGGAGGTCCTCCCTGATGCCCAGGTGTACGTCTTCGGGAGCGCCCTGAGGGACGAGCTTACGGCGGGGAGCGACATCGACATACTGATCATCTCGGACGCCTGCAAGGGGGAGCGGCGTTACGGCCTGGCCCTGGCGATCGAGGACAGGCTTTCGGGGCCGGAGGTATTCGAGCTGCACATGGGGGACAGGGCCGCGCTCGAATGGTACAGAAAGCATGCGAAGGAGTTGGCCCCCCTTCAGGCGGTCGTAAGCGGGCAGCATAAGCGTCGCCGGGGGCCGAGGCCAGCTTCCATCCGAAGGAGGGCATGTACTACCATAGGCAAGGTAGTAACCACCCTTAAGTAGTACCCGGACGGAACTTCACCTATGGCAAAGGAGGTCCTGGTCACGAGGAAGGGGCAGACCACCATACCGGTTGAGCTCAGGGAGAAGTACGGCATAGAAGAGGGCTCGAGGCTCGTCGTGTCGGATACAGGGGACGGGATCCTCTTCAGGAAGGCAGCGACAACGGCCGAGCTGGCCGGGAGCGGCGCGCAGTTCGCCACCCCCGAAGAGATGAAGGAGCTCCTGGACAGGCTCAGGGGCGAGGACGCCTGAGCCTCTACGACACCAGGTTCTTCGTCGAGCACTACTACTCCTCTGACCCGGCCGTCCTCCGGAGGACGAAGAAGCGGCTCACGGGGGAGCGGAGGGGGTACGTCTCCGCGGTCACCGTCCACGAAACCTACAGGCTCGCCCTCGAGAGGGAGGGAAGGGAAACGGCCGAGCTGAGGGGCTCGCTCCTGGAGAAGGACTTCGAAGTGATCCCAGTGGACGCCGAGGCCGCTCAAATGTCCGCCGAGCTGAGGAAGAAGTACGGGATGCCCATGGGCGACTCAATGATCGCAGCGGCGGCGAAGATGTTCGGCCTCAGGTGCGTCACCGATGACCCTCACCTGACCTCCGTGAAGGAGATCAGGACGGCATGGCCGTAGGGACCGCAACTAGAGGGGAACCCGGCCAGGCCCGCCGCCCGTGCTTTCGAGGCATTCAAGCCCAGTCGCCGGCTTCGAGATCCTCGGCCCTCTCAGCTCGATGAAGCTCATCCTCCTGGTTCAAGCATCATAGGGTGGGTTCACCGTCCTGTCAGCCTTCGCAATATCGAGCCGATGTCATCAGGATTCGGATGTTTCTGGAACCATCTTTCATTGTTGTGGAACTTTCGAGGGATATCACCCAATATGAAAGCTTAAAAGAGTTGAGATGCTCGGGAATCGTGATGGAGAGGCTCGGGGACATGATGCGACGAAGGTGCCCTTCTTGCGGGAAGAGGGACGTCGCGTTCGAAGGGAAGGAGTTGAAGGAGACGAAGCGCCACACGTTCGAGCAGGAGCAGGTGCTGGGCAGCGGGATGAACATGTACTCCGGTGGGATGAACCTATGGCCCCTCGCGACGAAGCCGTATTCGGTCATACAGAAGACGCCCGTGTCCGTCAGGATCACCACGTACGAGTACTCGTACAGATGCAAGAGCTGCGGGAAGAAGTGGGCGGAGCAGCGGAGCGAGGAGGCCAAGGACTCGCCCGGATTACAGCGGGGCGGAGTGTTCTCCTAGGGAGCCTTTTCTGAGTTCATGAAACGAACGCTCACACCCTAAACGTTGACGCTTCAGGGGATTTGGCTGGCGCCATATGCAACATCAGGCAGGGCCCGTGATGTTCCAGATGGTATACGTCCAGTAACCATAGGGGCAAGTCTGGACCTCAGGATATGGCGTTCCGTTGCATGCGGCCGTCCACTGTCCGGCGAAGGGAGGGTCGGGTGGCAGCATCGGAGCGGGGCCTTCGAGTTGAGGCATGACCGTGCAGGTGCCGTTCTGGCAGTTTGAAGTGCTGGTGACGTTCGCTGACGTGGAAATCGTCGCGTTCACGGTCGTGGTGCAGCCTCCTCCACCACATTTCCCACCTGGAGGTGGGGCTGCGATCTCTATGGCGGTGGCGACGACGATGGCGACCGTAAGGACGACCGCCAACGCGACGGCGAGCACGACCTTCCTGTCCATCTATACCGTCTGTAGGCAGGCAGCGCTCTTAAGGCTTGACGCAGCCGGAAAGGCATCAACTTCGAGCGCCTCGCAAAGGGCCGGGCGACGCAATGCCCATGGAAGGGATTCGCGTCAGCCCTAAGTCGAACCCCGATTCATTCTCCGGTCGGAGGGCTCCCAGCTTGGGTCAGGGACAGGTCGCCTGGAATGCCGATGTGGTGACGTTGGACTCTCCAGAAGGCACGTAGAGGCTTGCGCAGGTCACGGACACGGGTCTGAGGTCGGCCGTGAAAGTGTAGCTCCGGCCCGAATAGACGATGAAGAACGAATATGCCGCGATGTTCTGGCTGTCCAGCGAATGCCATTCGGTGTTGCCAGTGGTAAATGTCGTGGTTCCTTGGCTGGTGGCAGGAGCTCCGTTGCAGGTGGCGGGCTCGTCGGTCGCCATTACGGTGGCACCGGCGACGGGCGTCTCGTTCGCGTCGTTTACGACCCTGATGAAGAAGCCTCCGGGCTGGCCCGTAATGACGCAGGCGGTCGAGGTGGCTGGTGGCGCGCTGAGGACGGTGAAGTGCAACACCACCGCCTGTCCCCATCCATCCGCAACCCCGATCGCGTAGACCCCGGGGACGAACGGGACGTAGGACGGAGGGTTTCCGGCCGAGCCCAGATATGGCGCGTTCATGTCCTTGGAGAGGGCTTGGAGGTCCCAGTAGCCGCCAGTGGTGAAGCTGGTGCTCATGTAGAATGGCCCCAGCGTCTCCCTTGAACCGGTCACGTCGTAGGTTCCGGTTACGTTGACGACGTCGCTGTTCGGCTGGAAGGTTGCGTGGTCGAGCAGGACGCCTTCATGGCACAAGTAGTAGAACGGGACGTCGGCCAGGCCCGGCATCTCCTGAAGGCTGTGATTGCCTTTCAGCACGACCGCAACCATCGGGCTTCCGAAGAGGCAGGCTGGCCAGAGGAAGACGGGGACCCCCTCGAATTTCAGGTCGTTGGACACGGCCACGGTGGTGGTCGTAGGCAGGGTGTTAAGTATCGAGACGGTGATCATCGGCTCCTGGCCTTCGTCTAGCACGGACGAGTTGACCGCCACGGTCAACCTGAGGCCGTTCGAGGACGTGACGGAGGATGAGTCGACGCCGCACATCGCTGAATAGGCCGGCTGGCCGCAGGGGGAGCTGGGAGGGAAGAAGGCGAAGTACAACCCGGTGGAATCGAGCAGCAGGAGCAGCACTGCCACGCAGACCAGAACCCTGCTAGTCCCTTTCCTCAAGCCATTCGTGAAAGAAGTCGTCGTCTGACCATCATATACCTTGCTTTCGCTGCCCCGGGCCCATCGCCAACGTGCCGCATTATTGTCCAGCCTTAAGTCTCCGTTAGTGATGAGAGCTGAGCGGAGACAGAGATGCGTCAAGGGTGACTGTGCTTTTGAGAGACGCACTTCGCCGCCTTGGGCCCGCGCCTTTTCCCATCAGACTTAAGAGAGCAACTTCACACACTTGGCGCGATGCCGGAGGCGGTCGACCTGAAATCCTCGGGGAGCTCGCTCCCGGGGCCTTCCACTTCGGGATGGTCTGCGTCGTCGAGTTCGAACCAGACTCCCTCTGGCACGAGACCTCCCTGACCATAGCTGCCGATGCCCTCGAACGGGGAACCAAGACGGAGTTCCACGTCTTCCAGCACACGCCTGGAGAGATCAGAGAGGCACTGAACGGCATAGGGGTCGACATCGCCCGCCACGAGAAAGAAGGGCGCTTCAGGATAATGGACAGCTACACGCCCACCACTCCCCTGAAGGCCTCGGCGCAGGGGAAGGAGTCCTTCATCTCGGGCACGGCCCCCAACGTCTCAGGCTGGTCCAGGTCGATCGAGTCCGGGTTCCGGCGGGGCTTCAGGGAGGAGGAGAAGGAGTGGCTGCACATAGACGACAACGAGGGGATACTCCTCCAGTACAACAAGGAGGAGAAGGTGGCGGACGGATGGCGGACCACCTTCCTGCCCATGGCGAAGTCCAGGCGCCTCCTCGCCCTCCACGCACTGGTCACCGAGACCGCGTCTCCCTCGTATTACCGCAAGAGGGAGGCCAACGCCGACGCCGTCATCGACTTCAGGGCCAGGGAGGAGAAGGGTGGGGTGAGGAGTTACGTCCGGCTGAGGGTTTTGAGGGGAAGGAAGTTCGACTCCCGCTGGAGGAGGCTCGAGCTATCTCAAGAGGGACGGGTGGGCCTGGCCTCGGTGAGGTCGGGCCGGATGGAGCGCGCCGAGGTCGCATCGAAGCAAGAGGTGAGGAAGCTGGCCGCCATAATGTTCACCGACATCGTGGGCTTCACCGAGCTGGCCCAGAGGAACGAAGGGCTGGCCATGAAGCTCCTCGAGAGGCACAGGAAGCTCCTCCGGCCCATATTCAGGTTCGATGGAGGAAGGGAGGTCAAGACCATCGGGGACGCCTTCCTGGTGGAGTTCGGGAGCGCCCTCGACGCCAGCTCCTGCGCCGTGGAGGTCCAGAGGGCGCTGTCCGCCTACAACTCCGGCAGGGGCCGGCGCGAGAGGATAAGGGTGAGGGTGGGCATCCACGTGGGGGACGTAATCGAAAGGGGGGACGACGTGCTCGGGGACGCGGTGAACATAGCTTCGAGGGTCTACCCCCACGCCAAGCCCTCGGGCATCTGCGTTTCGCAGCAGGTGGTGGACCAGATACGGAACAAGCTCCCCTACAGGTTCTCCCCGCTGGGACCCGTGGACCTCAAGAACGTCAAGCAGAAGGTCTCCCTCTACAGGATTTCGCTGCCCAGGAAGCCCCAGTAGGGGCACATCAGTCGATGCCCTCCGGGAGCGCCAAGACCATGCGTATTCGTCGTTTGTCAAGCCCCAGCCCATAACGCTTATCTCCTTTGTTCGTATTCAATGAGGACAGCTATTGCGTGCCTTCCAGCCCCCGAAGGCCTCAGGCGAAGCCCCACGCCTGGAGAATGAGGACCTACGTGCCCTGAAGCGACGACTAGTCAGACAGCGGGTTCTACATATCGCCCTGAACCCGGTGGAGAGAGGGATCCTCCACCTCTGCTGTCGCCTCAACCTCCGAGCCAGGAGCTCGGTCCTGCGCTCCGCCCTGGGCTCCATCTTCCGCAAGGCATCTCTCTGGCTGTCCCCCTCGTTCAAGGCGAGGGCTCTCGCCATCGGCCATCCCCTTGCCGCCGCCGTCGTGAACGCAGCCCGGCTGATGGGCAACCATGCCGCCTCTTCCTGGACCGACGACGTGGAATACACCTTCCTACTAGGGTCAACGCCCTGGCGTGCCACGGCTAGTGAAGGCTGGCATCCAGGGCTCTTCGTTCCGCACCGGACGACGGGCGATCGGGACGCTGACTTCTACTTTGTCTAGGGCATACGACAGGGCTTGATCCGGATTGGCACAAGAAGCGCCTTCGTCCTTCGAGAGGTGGCTAGCCAGGGGGCAGACCCCGCTCAGGGTGACCGCGCTGGCCTTCTTCATCGGGTTCGTGGCCATCGTCCTCAGCGTCCTCTCCACGACCATCTCGACCGGGGGGACGAGGGCGTCCTACTGGAATCGTATCCTGTTCGACCTCCCCTTCCTCGTCGTCCCCATCATAGTCCTGTATTACGTAGTCTCCCACTATTCGAGCTCCATGGAGAGGGCCCTGGCCAAGACCCGCTACCAGGCCTCCCTCATCGAGAACGTCAGCGACGCCATCATTGCCACTGACCTGAACTTCGCCATCACCTCCTGGAACGCGGGGGCGGAGAGGCTCTACGGCTGGGCAGCCGAGGAGGTCCTCGGGAAGAACGTCATCACCTTCCTGAAGACCGAGTTCCGGGGGACGACCCTGGACGACGTCTTGGCCCTCCTCCAGAAGGAGGGGGTCGTAAGGGGAGAGGTCTCCCAGGTCCGCAAGGACGGAACTGAGATCGAGGTCAAGGGCTCCACCTCCACCCTGGCGGACGCCCAGGGGAGGCGGGTCGGCTACGTCAACACCGGCATCGACGTCACCGAGGCTAGGCAGGCCGAAGTGGCGCTGAGGGAGAGCGAGGAGCGGTTCCACTCGGTCTTCGATTCTTCGGCCGTGGGGATAAGCTTGGCCACGCCGGACGGGAAGGTCATCGAGGCGAACGCTGCCCTCTGCTCCATTCTCGGCTATTCCGAGAGGGAGGTCATAGGGAGCCCCTCCTTGGATTTCATCTACCCCGACGACAGGGAGAGGGTCATGAAGGCCAGGGAGGAGATGCTCGCCGGCGGCCGTCCCTACTACCAAATCGAAACAAGGTTCGTCCACAAGGACGGGCACCTCCTTTGGGCCACGGTGACGGCCTCCTCTGTCAAGGACGCGGAGGGGAGGCCCGCCTACGCGGTGACCATCATCGAAGACGTCACGGCTAGGAGGGTTGCGGAGGAGGAGGTCGCGGAGACCTCCGAGAGGTTCAGGGCGGCCTTCGATACCAGGGCCATCGGGGTCAGCCTCACCATGCCCGACGGGACGTGGGTGAGGGTGAACAAGACGCTGGCGGACATGCTCGGATGTCCTCCAGAGGAGCTGGTCGGGAAGTCCATCACGGACTTCCTCCACCCCGAGGACCTGGAACGCTCGCGGCGCCAGCGTGAGGCCCTCCTAGCGGGCGCGGTGGACTCCTACATCATCGAGCAGAGGCTCTTCCGCAGGGACCGCGGAATGATCTGGGTGAAGGCGAACGTCTCGGCCGTGCGCGGCAAGGACGGGGAGCTCCTCTACACGGTCGCCCACGTCGCAGACATGACACGCCAGAAGGAGGCCGAGGAGGAGCTGAGGGAAAGCGAAGAGAGGTTCCGCTCCATCTTCGAATCCGCCGCCATCGGGATCGGCATCGCCTCCCCAGACGGGTTCAACGTGGGGTTCAACGAAACCTTCCGCAGGATGCTGGGCTATTCGAAGGAGGAGCTTCTGAACTCGCCCATCCTCCAGCACATAGACCCGGAGGACCACGATAAGGTGCTCCTCAGCTAGGACCCCGCTCCTGGAGGGGAGCATGAAGGAGTTCCGGGGAGAGGTAAGGTACGTCAGGAAGGGAGGCGGGCGCGTCTGGGTCAACCTCACGGCTTCGGTCGTGCGCGACCCCGAGGGGAAGCCCCTCTACATTGTGACCCTCTTCCAGGACATCACCGAAAGGAAGAGGGCCGAGGAAGCGCTCCGCCAGAGCGAAGAGAGGTACAGGGAGCTGGTGGAGTCCTCGCCCTACGCCATGGTGGTGTACCAGGACGGGGAGATCGTGCTGGCCAACGCCGCCGCGGTGACCCTCGCCGGGGCAAGGAGCGCCGGCGACTTGGTTGGCAGGGAGGTCCTTTCGTTCATCCACCCCGACTCGCTCCCGGCGGCCTCCGGGAGGATGGAGGCCGCCACAAGAGGGGAGGTCCAGGCGCCCACAACGGAGAAGCTGCTCACCCTGGACGGGAGGGTGCTGGACGTAGAGGTCAGCTCCGTGCCCTTCACCCTGAGGGGGAGGCCCGCCGGCCTCTCCATGATAGAGGACGTCACGGAGGTCACGAAGGCACAGGCCGCCCTCCGGGAAAGCGAGGAGAGGTTCAGGTCCGCCTTCGAGAACTCCCCCATGGGGGTGGCCCTCTGCGGGTTGGACGGGAGGTGGTTCATGATTAACTCGGTCATGTGCAAGATGTTGGGCTACCCGGAGGAGGAGCTTGTGGGGAGGGAGTTCCAGGACCTCACCTATCCGGACGACCTCGGGAGGAACCTGGAGCTCTTCACGGAGGCCAGGCAGGGGAGGCGCGACGCCTACGAGCTCGAGAAGAGGTACGTCAGGAAGGACGGAGTCGCCATCTGGGCCCGGCTCAACGCCTCCCTCGTAAGGGACGCCGACGGGAGGCCCCTCTACCTGGTCACCCAGATCCAGGACATCACCGAACGGAGGAGGATGGAGGAGGCCCTCCGTCAGAGCGAGGAGAAGTACAGGGAGCTGGTCGAGAAGGCCTCGTCGATAATAATAAGGACGGACAGGGAGGGGAGGCTCACCTCCTTCAACGAGTACGCCGAGAAGTTCTTCGGTTTCAGCAGGGAGGAGGTCATAGGGAAGAGCTTCCCGGAGACGATAGTGCCTGGGGTCGAAAGCACCGGGAGGGACCTCACCACCCTCATGGCCGAGATAATCGCCTCGCCGGAGAGCTACAGGCTCAACGTCAACGAGAACGTGAAGAAGGACGGAGAGAGGGTCTGGGTCCAGTGGAGCAACACGGTGGTCCGGGACCCACAGGGGAGGCCCGACGGCGTCCTCTGCGTGGGGACCGACATAACCGAAGCGATACGGCACGAGGAGGCCCTCGCCGAGAGCGAGGCGAGGTTCAGGGCCACCTTCGAGAACGCCGCCGTGGGCATGGCCATATCGAGCCCCGACGGCACCTGGACGAGCGTCAACATGGTCCTGGCCCAAATGCTGGGCTACCCCAGGGAGGAGCTGGTGGGGAGGAAGTACCTGGAGTTCCTCCACCCCGACGACAGGGAGGAGTCCGTCCGCCTGAGGTCCCGCCTCTATTCTGGCGAGAGCTCGGAGTTCAGCCTCGAGCAGAGATACGTCACCAAAGAAGGAGGGACCATATGGGCGCTGACGGGCGCCTCCGTCGTCCGGTCCCCGGCGGGGACCCCCCTCTACACCGTGGTCCTCATGGAGGACATAACGGACAGGAAGGAGGCGGAGGGGATGCTCCAGGAGTACAGCCGGCGCCTGGAGGAGAGGGTCAAGGAGGAGACCCGCGACCTGGAGGTGGCCCACGCGAAGCTCCTGGAGGCGGAGAAGCAGGCCACCCTCGGCACCATCTCGACCCAGGTGGCCCACGACCTCAGGAACCCCCTGGCTTCGATCAACACGGGCCTCTACTACCTCAAGAGCGCCCTGGACGGGGAGCAGAAGTCGGCGGTGGTCCAGACCATGAGGGACCATGGAGGACTCGGTCCACCACGCCAGCAAGATAGTGGACGACCTCCTTTCGATGCGGGCGGCGGACAGGGCGGCGAGGGTCCCCCTGCCCGTAGGGACCGTGATCAGGGACGCCCTGGCGGTCACCCCCATACCCAAGAAGGTGAAGGTCGTCGCCGAGCTAGAAGAGGGCGCCGTCGTCGAAGGGGACGCGGCGGGCCTCAGGCGCGTGTTCCTGAACCTCATCTCCAACGCCCTGGACGCCATGCCCAGAGGGGGGAGGCTCTCAATCTCCGCCAACCGGGTTGTTGAAGACGTGGTGGTGAGGGTCTCCGACACCGGGGCCGGCATAGAGGAGAAGGACGTGCGCAAGCTCTTCTCCCCCTTCTACACCACCAAGGCCAAGGGGCTGGGCATGGGGCTTTCGATCTGCAAGAGGATCGTGGAGGCGCACGGCGGCCACATCGAAGTGTCCAGCAGGGTCGGGAAGGGGACGACGTTCACGGTGGTCCTCCCGGCGGCGAGGGGCAAGGGAACGCCTCCTGATGACGCCGAGCATCCAGGGAAATGAGGCCCCCGGCGAACGGGGACGTCACGCCTCCTCCTTAAATACGCAGAATCTTCTGGTCTCTTATGTCGTCCTCTAAGCTCGCCGTAGCCGCCGTCGCGGTCCTGCTCCTGATAGCATTCGTCCCGCTCGCCCAGGTGGCGCGGGCCGACGTCGAGGGATGGTATTCGATATACTGGGACACTTCGGTCTGGAACAGCCGATATCCCGGGAACAACATCTACGTCGACTTCACCCTCACCGACACCGGCGTCGAGGGCGCCATGGGGAGCGGCTACTACGCCACGGCGAACTACACGCTGACCTCCTACAAGCTGGTGACCCCATGGCAGAACTACACGGCCACCGACGTGCCGGCCTCCCTCTGCAGCGGCTGCCAGTACTACCACGAGTTCGACGTCACCATACCGACCACCCAGCCGGTCGGCTACGTCAACTTCACCGTCTACTTCACCGGGACCTACGACGGCGGCAGCGCCTTCTGCGCCGGGACAGGGAACGTCTGCACGGGCGTCGTCGGCCTCCAGATAGACCCCAACCCCTACACCCTCCTCGCCCAGGTGGCCACGCTGAACGCCAACGTCGCCTCCCTGACCTCCCAGGTCACGACCCTGCAGACGCAGCTTTCGAGCGCCAACGCGAACATCTCTTCGCTCCAGTCCCAGGCGGCGGCCTACCAGACCCAGCTAGCCTCCCTGCAGTCGCAGCTCACTGCCGCGAACGGGACGATCTCCTCGCTCCAGTCGCAGCTGACGACGTCTCAGGGGACGGTCACGTCCCTGCAGGGGCAGCTCTCGACGGCCAACGCCAACAACACCGCCCTCCAGGGGAGCCTCACCACCGCGCAGGGACAGCTCCAGCAGGCCCAGGCGACAATTTCGGCGGACTCAGGCCAGCTCGCCTCCCTGCAGAGTCAACTATCGGCCGCCCAGGCGGATGCCTCCTCCGCCCACTCCACGCTCTCGACCTACGAGAACCTCTACCTGCCGATAGCTGCCGCAATCCCATCCTTGATAGCCGTGGTGCTGGCGGCGCTGCTCGTCAGAAAGCGCAGCGCCCCGAAGCCGTGACAGCTGGCAGTTTCCACGAGCCGCACCCTTCCCGCCGCCTCCGGGGCTCCCTCACATTCTTCCCCTGATGCAGCTCATGGAGAGATGGAGCTAGGTTTGCAGCCTGAAGACCTGGTGGAAATGGAGGCTTTGTCTTCGCCGCTTCAGTCGAAAGAAGGTCTGATTGTGGCCTGCATCCCGGCCTACAACGAGGAGAAGACGATAGCGAAGGTCGTGATGCTGACGGAGAAGTTCGTGGACAGGGTGATAGTCTGCGACGACGGGTCGACGGACATGACGGGTGATATTGCGGAGAGGGTGGGGGCGAAGGTCGTCAGGCATGAGCGCAACGAGGGATACGGGGCGGCCCTGAAGAGCGCCTTCCTGGAGGCTATTGGTTTGGAACCGAGAGTCGTGGTTTCGCTGGACGGAGACGGCCAGCACTGACCCCAACCAGATACCCTCCCTGATTTCCCCCATCCTGAGCTCCGAGGCGGACGTGGTGATTGGCTCCAGGTTCGTCAAGGGAGGGGAACGGGGCCAACGGCTACAGGAAGCTGGGCATCCAGTCGGTGAACGCCTTCGCCGACGGCCTGGCGGGGATCGACGTGTCCGACACCCAGAGCGGGTTCAGGGCCTATAGCGGAAGGGCGATAGAGGATATCGCGCCCAGGATGGTTGAGGTGGGGATGGGAGCCTCCCTCTCCATACTGATGAAGGCGCAGAAGGCCGGGTTCAAGATCGTCGAGGTGCCCGCCATCATCGAATACGACACGGGCGGGGAGACCTCCAAGAAGAACCCCCTGTCCCATGGCGCGGGCCTGCTGATGTCTCTGATTAGGCTGGTGACGGAGGGGCGACCTATCGTATACATCGGCGTCCCTGCCCTGGTGTTTTTCTTGATTGGGTTGGGGGCGTTATCTTGGACTGTCGTAGTCTTCGATGCAGAGAGAGTCTTGCCAGTGGGGACCGCCCTTCTGGCCATAGCAGCGACATTGATCGGGCTTGTGCTGGGCTCTTTGGCCCTCTTCCTTTACGCCCTGAACAGGAAATTCAGGGAGTTAGAGGGCAGAGAAACGAATCACAGTCAAGGCGATTGAGATGAGCAAGATACTCGTCACAGGTGGACTAGGTTTCATCGGCTCGAACCTAGTCCAGGAACTGCGGGCCGGGGCCACGAAGTATGGGCCTGCGACGTCCGAAACTCGGCTGGGCCTAACTACGTCCGCTGCGACGTGGGCGAATTCCATCAGGTCGAAAGGCTCCTCGACCAGGGGTTCGATTTGGTGTACCACGCGGCGGCGGAGTACGGGAGGTGGAACGGCGAGGACCACTACGAGAACATGTGGAGGACCAACGCCATTGGGACGAAGAACATCCTAAGGATGCAGGAGAGGAAGAAGTTCAGGATGGTCTTTTTCGGCAGCGCGGAGGTCTACGGTGACTACGACGGCGTGATGTCCGAGGACGTCATGGAGAGGGTGCCCCTGAAGCAGATGAACGACTACGCCATGTCGAAGTGGGTCAACGAGATGCAGATCCTGAACTCTGCCTCCATGTTCGGGACGGAGACCGTGAGGGTGCGACTCTTCAACGTCTACGGGCCGGGGGAGCACTACACCCCCTACAGGGGTTTCGTTCCCAAGTTCATCTACCACGCTCTCATCGGCCAGCCCTACATTGTGTACAAGGGGCACAAGCGGACCCTCGAGTACGTCGGCGACATCTGCGTAGCCTTCTCTCAACTCGCCGACAGGTTCAAGCCTGGTGAGATATACAACCTCGGTAGCCCGCGGCAATACGAAATCAAGGAGGTCTCTGATATCGTGCTCAAGACCGTCGGCCGCGACGACTCGATCGTGACCTACAAGGACGCCGAAGGGTTCACCACTAGAATCAAGACCCCCGACTCCTCGAAGGCGGTCAGGGACCTTGGCTTGAAGTTCGAAGTCGGACTTGAGGAAGGCATCGAAAAGACGGTCAAGTGGTTCAGGAAGATCTACGGAATAGGTGAATGAAATGGCGCCAAGCTCACAGGAGGTCCTGGATTCCTACGCAGGGAAGACGGTCCTAATAACGGGGGGCGCCGGGATGATCGGGAGCAACCTGACCAAGACGCTGTTGAGAACGGGGACGACGAAGATAGTCATCCTGGATGATCTCTCAGCCTCATACGAATGGAACATCCCCAGGACACTAGGGTGGAGTTTATCAAGGGCAGCATCCTGGACGAAGAGAAAACAAAGGAGGCCTTCGCTCACAGCCCTCAGGTTGTCTTCCACCTCGCAGCTCATTTCGCTAACCAGAACAGCGTAGAGCACCCCGAATCTGACCTGATGGTTAACGGGCTCGGCACGCTCCGCATCCTTGAGTTATCAAGAAAAGCGAAGGTGGACAGGGTCGTATACGCGTCCTCAGGTTGCTCTGTATATGGAAGCAACGCGCCTCTCCCGTTGGAGGAGAGCTTTGTCTCCCTTCATCTCGACACTCCCTATCAAATGAACAAGCTTGTAGGCGAACTCTACTGCAACTATTACAACGATTATTATGGTTTCCCTGTCGCCATCTGCAGGTACTTCAACGTCTATGGCCCGGGAGAGGTTCCTGGGAAGTACAGGAATGTGATACCGAATTTCATTTGGTGGGCGATGCACGGGAAGCCATTGCCTATCACCGGTACTGGGCAGGAGACCAGAGATTTCACGTTCGTAGACGACATAGTAGATGGGACTCTAAGAATGGGTGTGCTGCCTGAAGGCGTCGGCAGAGCGGTGAACCTCGCGTCTGGGACTGAAACAATGGTGTTGGACCTCGCGAATGAAATCAACGAACTAACAGATAGCAAGGGTGGAGTGGTTTTCCGTGGAAAGAGGGACTGGGATAAGTCCAATCGGCGAAGAGCCTCCATCGAGAAGGCAAGAGCCTTGTTGGGCTACGGTCCGAAGGCCGCATTTCACGGCGGTCTCTTGCTCACTCTCAATTGGATTCGCCAGAATAGCGCTATCATAGAGACTATACAGCCTGATTAGATGCACGTGCTGATACTCTCCGAGATTTATCCACCAGACCTAGGTGGTGGCGCGACTAGGGCGTTCAACATCGCCAAAGGCCTTGCCGCCAATGGTGTCAACGTGACAGTGATAGCGGGTTTCCCACACTATCCTTCAGGAAACGTCCCCAAGAGCTACAGGCACAAAGCACTGGCGTTCGAACGAATTGGCCAAATCGATGTAATACGCACCTATGTTCCCCCTTTGGCTTCCAAGGGGCCTTGCCAGGCGTTTGATTCTCTTCTTCTGCTTCATGCTGTCTTCATTGTTCCCCATTGCATTCTTGGAAGGGGTAGACGGCGTGTTCGCTTCAAACCCTCAGATACTCGTGGCCTTTCCGGCTCTGGTCTATCGGACGAGATTCAAATGCCGGATGATCTTGAACATCGACGACCTCTGGCCGGAGTCGCTTTATGACTTAGGTATGCTGAGCTCTGGTTCATTTCAAAGTGTGGCTGAGGATGTGGCAAGGCTCGCTTATGATCTTTCGGACTACTTGGCGCCCATCAGCCCAGCTTATGTAGACGTGATTTCGACTAAGTATGGCGTCAGCAGGTCAAAGTCGGCGGTCATCCCGGGAGGCGTTGACCTTGATTTGTTCCCTCGAGACAGGACCTTCAAGAATCATCAAGACACGGTCAGCGTTTTGTATATAGGTGCCTTCTCTTCGGCTTACGATTTCGAACAAGTACTTCGAGCCGCTGAACTGCTCAGAGGCCATGAAGGTATTACATTCACGCTCAGGGGAGACGGAGAACGCGCCGAGCAGATAGGAGGCGAAATCGCACGGAAAGGATTGAGTAACGTCAGGATGGACAGGAAAGTAGTTTCGAGAGTTCAAGCTGCCCAACTGATGTGTGACTCGGACATCTTGATCCAGCCTCTTGCCGGCTTCGGAGACACAGAAAAGGGAATCTCTTCCAAATTGTATGAGTACCAGGCTGCTGGCAAGCCTATTGTTGTCTGTTCCCGAGGCATGCCTGGCTTGTTCGTTCGCCAATCTCAGTCGGGTTTGATCGTGAGTCCAGGCGATGCAGATGCTCTAGCCAGTGCCATTCTGACCCTAGCGCAGGACCCGCTTCTGGCGGCCAGATATGGCCAAAACGGAAGAAGATTTGTTGAAAGGAATGTTGACCTCAAAGGAGCGGGGAAGGTGGTTGCTGGATTGTTAGGGAAGTAGTATGGACTATGGAAGGAATACCCGCACCTATGTTGACATTCTGACCAAGGATTAGAGTATAACTGCTGACTTATTACATCGGCAGTCTCCAATTCAATCCCGTGTACAAGTCACATTGCTGTGCCCTGGGGCAAGCTCTTGAGAAGAGAGGGAACCGGATTAGGTATCTGTTTGGATCGGAATACCTCCCGTTGCTTCCACCAGATGTGACGGAAAAGACGGTGTTCGTGGGGCATTCTTAGGGGCATCAACAGGCATGATGTTCGATATGCTCAACATAAGAAATTACTGGAATTTATCGCGGGTATTCAGAGAATCGCCGCCTGCCATGGTCTACATGTTCAACTACCACCCGCTTAACCATTACATCGCTCGTCTTGCAGCGGAACACAGAGCTCAGTTCGTGTATCATTTGCATGAACCGTTTGTGGCGAGCAAGACCAAACATTGGACACTCGCTGCCATCTGGCTGACCTTGTTCGACAGGGGGCAATCGATTATGCTTGGTCAATCCGACACGGCGGTCGTATCATCTGGATATGCGTAATGGCTAATGCGACGAAGATTTCCTCGTTATCCCGGAAGGAGACTGCTCATCCCTTTGATGTACGAAGACATGGGTGCCCAGCAAATGCAACTTCCCAGAGAATACGTTACCTTCGTCGGCCCGATAGTGCCTGCAAAGGGGTTCGGTACTTTTATGGGAATGGTCGAGCTTTCTAATGACCGCAGCCTCGGCTTCCGGTTCCTGGTCATATCCAGAGTACCTATAGCCGACGAAGACATCAGAAGAACTGACAACATGACCCTGGTTGATGGCAAGCTCATTTCCGACGAGCGCTTTGGGGAGCTGATGCGACGGAGCCTTGCCGTAATTACCCCATACCTCCGAGAGACCCAGAGCTCGACTATTCTCGTCTCTTATATGTACGGCACGCCGGTCATTTCGAGCGACGCAGGTGGCCTGCCAGAGTTCGTTCGGTCCAAAGAGACAGGATACCTGGTTCCAATGGACGCACCTTCAGAAAGCTGGATTTCTGCGCTGAGAATACGTCAGAGATCATTTTGGGTTCTTATCCGAACAGGCACGACACCTCTTCGAAGAGAACTACTCGGGCGCGAATTGGGAGAAATACATGGGTGAACTGTTAGCCGGGCCTTTCACCATGCTTGAAGACTCTTGCCAGAGCGCAGAAATGAGAATCGACATCGGGTGCGGGGACAGCCCAAGGGCAGAGTATTTGGGCTTGGACGTTAGACCAACTTGTGGCGTAGGAGTCTTGGCTGATGCTTCTCGACTACCGTTTAGAGACGGGTCCTTCATCCAAGTGTTTAGCAGCCACAGCTTGGAGCATTTTGGGCATCGAAAGGTTAGGAGCGTGCTAGAGGAGTGGGTAAGAATCCTTCGACCAGGGGGAATCTTCGAAGTCCGGTGCCCGGACTTACGTGCAAGGGCACTGCTGTTCGTTCTGCACCCAAACTGGAAGAACGTTGTGGACATTTATGGGGGACAGGACGATGAGTTCGACTTTCATAAGAGCGGTTTTTCATACGGGCTTCTGAAAGGGCTTATGGAAGACTTGGGAATCGAAGAAGTAAATCGCATTGTAGCTGGACACAAGGGAGTGCCCTTCTTACCGAACAGCTTGCATTTAAAGGGCAAGAAGAGACCTTGAAGATACTCCAGATTATCCCTGTCTTTTCGCCGGCGTATGGTGGACCAGTTCGTGGCACGCATCTGCTCGCGAGGGAGCTGGCAAGACGCCACAAAGTCGTTGTCCTCGCAACGGCTGCTTTGGACAGAACCCATGATGCAATGGACCAACCACTAGCTGTCAAGCAGGACAACTACCTCCTCGTGCTGTTCCCGAGGAGGTTCAAAGTCAGCAATTTCGATTTCTCACCTTCAATGCTGTCGGCCTTGGTACGAACGATGTCCGACTTTGATGTGGTTCATGTCCATTCTTGGCGCCATTTTCAGGATGCCATGATGCCTTACTTGGCCATGAGATGCGGTACTCCGTATCTCCTCGAAGCTCATGGTTCTGTTGCTAGAGCGGTCGCCTATCGACACCTGAAGTTACTTTACGACAGCGTAGTAGGTCGCAGGGTGGTGGAAAATGCATCGGGCGTCATCGCTCTCACCGCAAGAGAGGTTCAGGATTACGTAGGACTTGGCGTACCCCGTGAAAAAATACATGTCGTACCCAACTCCGTAGACCCCTCAGAATTCGATTCGCTACCACCTCGGGGTGCCTTTAGGGATAGACTTGGCATTCGCCATGAAGAGAAGTTGATGATTTTCATAGGCAGGATTCACAAGGTTAAGGGCTTGGATTCACTCTTGAAGGCTGCCGTCATTGCAAATGACATGCACGGACTCGACCATTGCAGAATCGTCATTTCTGGACCAGATGACGGATGCCTCGTTCAATTGAAGGCGCTCCAGCAGTCCAACGAATTCCTAAGGACCAACGTGCTTTTCACTGGTCCGCTTTATGGGTCCGCGAAGTTGCAAGCTCTTGTGGACTCAGACCTGTTCGTTCTCCCGTCTTTATTTGAAACATTTCCAAACGCTCTTCTAGAGGCTTTCGCATGTTCGAAGCCTGCAATCGTGTCCGACGCAATTCGGATACCTGACCTTGTGATCGATAACGAGACCGCGTCTGTTTTCAGAGCCGGAGACACCAAGGAACTTGCCAAACGTCTGATGCAAGCAATCGAAGACGACGAGACTCGCACAGGGATGGGACGCCGGGCCAGAGAACGTCTGTTTGCCAGGTACACGTCGGAAGTGACCGCCAGTATGCTTGAAGCTTGTTACGCGGAGGCAATCGGACGGAGTCAGTCCAATTGAATAAGTACAGAATCGCAATAACTGGAGGTTGTGGCTTCGTAGGCCACTCTCTCGCAAAGCATTTGTCCAAGGATTACAGTGTCACAATCTTGGACATTAGGGAGCCCTCAGGTTCTTCTCCTGTGGGGGACTTCAAGGCATGCGATATCCGGGACTACTCCCAAGTCAAAGAGGGAATCAAAGGGGCCGACATTGTCATACACACGGCAATCATACAGATACCACAGATCAACGATGCCAAGAATCTTGGCTATGAAGTCAATGTTCTGGGCACCCAGAACGTTTGCAAAGCAACATCTACCAGTAAGAGAGCGAAGGGTTTGATCTTGGCGGGGTCTTGGCATACGATGGGGGAAAGAGGACTCAGAGGCTTGGTAGATGAAGAGTTCGGGTCGAGGCCCGACAAAGTCGAGGAGAGAGCGAGGCTCTACGCACTATCCAAGATTGCTCAATCATCCATTGTTCGGTTCTACGACGAAATGGATGACAAGGTTTTCGGCATAATAAGGATGGGCACAGTCCTCGGCGAGGGGATGCCTGAAAACACTGCAGCCAATCTCTTCATTGAAAAAGGTCTAAGAGGAGACCCAATCACACCGTATAAGCACAGCATGTACCGACCTATGCTGTATGTGGACGTAAATGATGTCTGTCGGGCCTTCCAGGCCTATGTCGTACGTATCCTATCGGGGATCATCCCTGTTGACCACAACAGCTTACATCATATCGTCAACGTGTACTATTCGAGGCCTACCACAATCTTGCAGCTTGCCGAGATCGTGCGTGAATCCATTCGTCTTCACTCAGGCGTGAAGATAGACCCGGAAATTCGGATACTGGACATGGGACTTCCGCCCACGTTCGACGAGGCAGATGCCGAACGAATTTTCTTATTCCTGGAGAAGATGAATGGCTTCTTGGGAATTGGGAATCTCGTCTCTCCGAGGGAATCCATAGACAGGATTGTGATTTCCCGATTAAAAGCCCTGGGTCGCGTTACGCCCAATTCTGAATACTCCCTATGAGATGGCATCTCTGATTTGGCAGATTCGTGCTCTCTTTTTGGTTTCGCCAACGATGGAAGTGAGGGAAGACACTTCTGGACATGACTACTGCATTGCTTCCTTAGGACATAGTATATTCCCCTGGCGCTTTACGTTGACATCCAAGACGTCTTCGTGGTATTCGAGCGTTACTCAAGGCGTACTCTTATGTGCGATTTTCCCGATGATGACCATTGCCTGTATCACATTGTCAACATTCGCTACCCAAAACCCATTACCATAATAGACTTGGCTCGGACGATTCGGGACGACTTGGCGGAACTTTCACAAGGAAGGCTATCTCCTCCTGTCGAGGTTGTGGACAAAGGATTGCCTCCCCTTCTCAAGGAATCTGACGTCTGGGCTTTTACAGTGAGTGTCTCGAGAGTTTCCGAACTCCTCGCGATTACGCATCTCAATCCCCCTGATGTCACCATCAGGAGGATAATTCAGGAAAGACTGGCTCAGCGTGCCTCTTGAGGAATCCTACCGAAGGTATGGGGACTGTTGGCGTCGGATAATGTAGCTGCAACATAGTTGCATTCCATACCCATCCTTTTGCGGATCAGCCGCCCTTCAGCATCAGTGTGACTCCAAGAAGATGACCGGACGATCGTTGCGAACATCACCAATGATAATCGTATTGCGGGTTCAAGGTTCCATGCTTCTGGATGGAACCTCGAAACGGGCCGAATGTGTCACAGCAGCATTAGGGAGAGAGTACACAGTGCTTCCAGTTTCTCATTTGTCCTTCAAGAGCCTCCTGCTTGGTTCTTCCCGTGCATCCGCCCCGACTCTCCGGAGGACTACAAGACAAGGCGTGAACATAAGTGGTTTGTTTCATTTCGTTGTCAATTCTAAACCTGACGCGGTCTATTGTGTCGCAGACATAGTAGGTTTCGTGCTGGTGTATCCGATCTCACGGATTCTTGGATTCAGGATGGTCTATGAGGCTCATGCTGTTGCGCATTTGGAAGTCGCCCAGGTGTCATCAGCTCGGAGCAACTTCTACAAACTACTCGAATACGTGGTAGGTCGCAGCGCTGATTCCATCGTAGCCTTGTCGGCGCCCGCCTATCGTTTCTTCAAAGCTTTGAACCCAAAGACTGCCTACGTCCCCGTATTCGTTGACCTCCCCAGGTCCAAACCATCCACTAGACGTTCGGATGGTCGCAAGACGGTTGGACTCATTGGGCCATTTGACTCGTTCGTGAATTCGTATCAGTTGGAATTCTTAGAGCGGCATCTGGGCGAGATGGATTCAAGAATAGAATTTGTTGCCATAGGTTCTGTTGCAAGGAAAACACGAAGCGAGAAAATCAAGTATCTAGGTTACCTGCAGTCTAATGACGCCTACTATAGATCTTTGAATGACTTGGATGCTCTACCTAGTTCCTGTTCGACATGGGACGTTCGGCCCGAAGAACAAGATTCTCGAAGCGATGGCACACTCCTTGCCCGTTTTTACGACGCCTCAAGGAATCTACGGTATGTCATTTGTGAAGGAAGGGGAGAACATATTCGTGTGCAGTGAGAAAGATTTGCCGCGAAAACTGAATGAGTTAGTCTTTGATGAACATGCGATGCGAAGGATTGGCGATCAAGCTAGACAGACAATTGCTAGGTACTATGATTCAACAGTCTGGGAAGCGGCGTTGCGAGCTGCTGTAGGAAGGATGAATAATGAACTTGGTTGATTTCCTGGTTCTACTGACTCTTTACGCCCCTGGATACGTCGTCGTCAGCGCCTTAACGAAGAGGGAAACAGTTTCAAGGAAGGAGGCGTTGTTGATCGGTTTTGCCTTATGGGAGTTCCTTCTGGTGTCTGTTGAGACAGTTGTGGGCCTCTTCTCGAATTTGATGGTTCCATTTCTGATGGGCTTCTCCGTCCTGGGAGCTCTTATTGTCTCTTATGGCGTGGGGCGCCTCGCTTTCGAGCGTCTATTAAGGAATCGTAGGACGTTTGCGTGGTTGCCTAGTCAACTCAAGCAGGCAAAGGGAGAGAATCTATGTGCCTTTTTCTTGATTGGAACCCTAATGCCTAGCAATATCGATTCTTGCGCTTGCTCACACGATCTACCTCGAATTTGACTCCATATTCCAATATCTGCCCTTGGCCAAGTCTATCATCCTTACCGGCTCTCTCCGGTATGATGTACTTAGGCAGAACAGCGTTGCGGCCACCGATTCCCCAGCCGTTCCAATTGTGTACGCTTGGTTTCTAGCAATGTATCAGGACAGTTCGGCTTCCAGCTTGTTGGTTAGGACGTTTCCCTTGGTCAATGTTCTGCTCACAACTTTAGCCGTCTATGCAATTTCAGAACAAGTTGTACGGTTGCGAGGGGCTGGCCTAATTGGTGCGATTAGTTTCTTGTCCTTTCCTGTTGTAGCAGCGGTCCTGTCGACCTTCAGCCTGTACTTGGACATTCCATTTGTGTTCCTACTAGTACTTCTCGTCTATATGGTGATTATGCTTCCGAAACACCCGCGCGACCCCTTCTGGCTCTTGGCTACTGCTGCCATTGGGGCTCTATTCTTGCTTACCAAGGACCTCGCTTTCCTGGTATTCCCAGCGTTGCTCGCGTTGGTCAGCCTCGCAATTTGGAGGCCTCGGACCAAATTCTGGCGTCTATGCTTATGCCTCGGGTCTGGGATTCTGTTTAATGCTAGCTACGACTACTTCTTTGTGGTCGATATTCTTCAGGGTAAAGCCAGTCTAAGCATACTAGTCGTTAGACAGCTACCGGTTTTGGTTACAAGCTTGATCTTCATTGGGGTCGCCCTTCGAGTCTCTGAAGGTCCCGTTCCCAGACTCAATGGCAAGACGCTGCTAATCGCGTCATTATGTTTCATTCCTGCCGCAGTCTTTGTGATAAGGAACTTGGTTGTGCTGGGCATCGTGACGTATGCCTTGCCATTGAGCTCCGCAGCAAAGCAAGCGGAGGCGCTGATTGCATTTGGCCCGAGCACTTTACCTTCAAGCGTTTTGTCAGTTTTTCATTGGGACATATTGTTCCGGGCCAACGAACTTGGCTCGATGGTCGTCATCCCTTCTGCTGCAGGTCTTTACCTGATTGTTAGGAATCAAATCAAGAACGGTGAATGGAGGACCTACGTCATCGTCTCTGTCCTTCTGCTCTTATTGTCTATGTGGTCGTGGGCCTTAACGGACAGCTATAGCGGAGCGGAGACCCGCAGATTATTGTATTTTGCCCCATTGATGTCAGTGTTTGTAGTCTGCGGGGCGTCAGCCATCTCGAATCACTTGGGCAATGGCGACTCAATGTTGCTTAGGTTTGTGCTGTTCGACGCCCTTGCACTTGCGTACTATTGGGGAGCAGTGCTAGGGAATTGGGGGTCAACTCTGCTTGGTCTCAGCATTTCGCTGGGCTACGAAGGGACAGGTCTTGCCAGTGCAGGAGTAGTTGCCGTCTTTGCTGCGCTCTTTCTACTAACCTTTTTCCCGATTAACCCTTCAAAAGGGGGGTCAGATGCAGGCGGATGAGTCTGGTGCTAAGGAGGCGTAGCGTCGCGCAGGGGTTCGTATTCATCTCACTTCTCCTCCTGCTAATCTATGCAATTGGTCCAGTGATTCTGACCGGTCTCTCGACCCTTTCCACAAGTGACTACGCCATTCCTTCAGATTGGGAAAATCACCTTGACCAGGTGATATCATACGTCAATGATAACATCAAGGACAATTATACAATCATCACTACCTATGCGCTGCCGGTATCATATTTCACAGATCACCCCGTGATTGAACTGCTTTCGTACGATGGGATGATGAGCGTAGTAGCCCTGAATGATTCAGTCTCGACGAACCCTGTCGAATTGCTAACGAATCATAGCATCTACTATATGTTGCTTCCAACAGCACAGAATTCCAAATACAGCGAATTTCAGGTCTTGGCCAAACAGATTCAACTGCTGAACATCAGCTACGTTTCGAGAAGCCCCGGTGTAGCTCTCCTCAAGCGTTTCTCGGACTTCGATCTATATCGTCTGATTCCGGCCAGCCAATTGAGCTCTTTCTTTGCATATTTGACGCAATTCCAAGACGGATGGAGCGCGATCAACAACTTGACAATTCTAGGCACCTCCACCTTTGGTGGAGAATCTGTTCAGGCAAGCGGCAGTCTGGTACTGCCACTTGCGGATGATAACCAAACAAGCTTCTGGAAGGCAGCGCTTGCACAGACCACTGACAGCATTCAGATTGGAGACAGTTCGCAAGTAAGGGAGAGCGGAAACAACTCGCTAGAAATACTTCTAAACGGAACCGGGAACATGGTAATCGAGCACGACTTCCCAGAAGCGGTGAACTTCAGTCTATACGACTCGGTTGGATTTGATTTCTACGGAGCGAATACTTCAAAGTCGGTTGAATTGACATTCCACACTGTCACGTGGCAGGATTATTATAGCGCTGTCATTCGGGACAATTTCTCTGGATGGCGGTCCTTCATCATTCCAAAGGACTCCTTCAGTTCTACTGGTAACCCGAGTTGGAGCAGTATTGTCCACATCGAGATACTCATGGGCAACCGGACCGCGGTTTACTATTTAGACAGGTTTCAAATGGAGGGAAGCACTGTGGGAATAGACAAGATACTCCACCTTCCCGTTGCAAACTCATCTCAAACAGAATTCGCTATCTACGTGCAGGACTCTCCGGCGGGTTCGTCACCTGGACTCGAATTGACCTACGCCAATAACACCTCAATAACGTACCAGTTAGCCCTCGGCTTGAATACAATCACAATCCCAGCTGTCGTCCCAGCTGATGTACAGGTCCGTATCTACTTTGACTCGAGCACCGAAGGTCAAGCGCTCTTGATAAACTACCTCGGAATATATTTAGACTTCTGATATTAGAATGTGGATAACTTGTGGTTCGCGGTCATTTTTGTGATTTCGTTGGTGGTCGGCAGATGGTATCCCTCAACCCTGAGGCTGGGTTCAATGTTTCAATGGACGATGCGAGAGGGCTCCCGATAGTGACGAGGCTTCTTCCTGGGAGAGTCTCTAGACGATTCCTGAAAGCTGGTCCACCTGGCATGGTATCGCGAATATGATGGACGCCGTAACCACAAGGGGAACTTGATTAGGGCTCGAAGTCGATATCACATTGAGGAATCGTCAAGATACTAGGAAGGGAGGCCGTCGTAAAATCAGTCGTCTGTCCCAGGTGGCTGCCAGGGACCTGCTGACGGTTCTTCCGGGTGTGCTTGCCGATTATACCGGTCGGCTCCGGTTCCTGCTGAAGACTTCATAGTACCTTAGCACGAGCCCGAACAGGGAGGAGACAGGCTTCACGTTTCTGAAGAAGCCGTCGAGGGCCTCCATGTCCTCCCTTCCTACGGCCTTGGTCAGCGCCATGAATGGGACCACGAAGAGGAGGAAGGCCGTCGCTCCCAAGAGCATGACGATTATCGGGTGGAGGGGGAGGAGTGACACCGGGTACACCAGCGCCGCTGCCACCCCCGAAGCCACATAGATTCTCCATATCCTGGAGAGCTTGACGTTCGTCCTCAGCCTCTGGCCAATGATCCTCCATGCCACTAGGGTCCCAACCAGCACCCCCAGTGCCAGTGCGAGGAGGGCCCCGTAGACGCCCAGCACAGGGATGAGCACAGAGGCCGCCAGGAGGGCCGTGATGGCGTTGGCCAGGCTCGCCACCAGGCTCTTTTTGGTCTCCCCGATGCCGTTCAGCAGGGGCCCCTGGGCCTGGTACCCCAGCCCGATGAAGAGGTAAGGGATTGCCGTCAGCGCCAGGTAGCCTCCCGCGAAGCCGTAGGCCCTTCCGTAGATGGCCGAGGTGATGGGGACCGAGAGCGCAATCATCGCCATGGCGACGGGGACGACGAATATCGTGGAGTATCTCACGGCGGCGTCGTAGGTCTCCGCCAGCCTCCTTTCGTCATTCGCCAAGGAGCTGAACAGAGGGAAGAGCGCCGTCGCGATGGGGTAGATGAAGAGGACGATGACGGTCGAAATGTTCACCGCCGCGCCGTAGCCCCCGATCTGGGCGTTCCCCGAGAACCTGGCCATGAGGGTCACCAGGTAGGGCGACACCACTCCCCCGGCGAGGACTGCGGCGTAGAGCGGGAGGGAGTATTTCAGCGCCTCCTTCAGGTCCTCAACCAATCTGGTGGGGAGAAGGCCCCCCTTCAATCTGATCATGAAGGCGAGGCCCGCCAGCCCCGCCACGAGGAGGCTCAAGGTGAAGCCTGCCACGGCCCCGAAGACGGCGAACCCCGCCAAGATGAGGAGGACCGTGACCGCCGTCTTCACCAAGGCCTGGAGGACCTGCAGGACGGCCGACCCCTTCATCCGGTTCAAGCCCTCCAGTCCCGACTGGGTGACGTTGAAGAGCGCGTTTCCTACGACTGAAATGGCCGCCAGCGGGATCAGGGAGACGACCGCAGGCCTGTCTAGGATGGAGGACGAGATGACCCCGGAGAGGGGAATCACTACGGCCACCGCGACAAGTGCCAAGAACGCCTGGACCAGCGCCATCGAGTAGACGAAGGAGACTGCCCTTTTCTCGTCCCCCTCTGACCTGAACTTGGCGGGGTACCTAGTGGCGGCCAGGGGCATCCCCAGGCTCGTGAAGGTCACCATGTAAGAAGGGGTGACCAGGGCGACGGCGTAAAGGCCGTAGCCCGCCGGGCCCAGGAGCCTGCCTATGACGATGGAGGCCACGGCGGCCAGGCCGGTTGCGATGATGTTGCCGAGGAAGAGTTGGTAGAGGCCCCTGGCCGTGGAGCTGGGTCCCTGGGCTGGGCCGGCCATGAGGCAACATTACGGCCGTTGATTACTTAAGCGGGCTGTCCCAGCGTCCTCCTAGGGTTGGGCCATCAGCGGCCGCAAAATAGAGGCCCACGGACCGCAAAATAGGACTTGGAGGGCCGAGCAAGATCCTTTTTGGGGCGTCTAGGACCACCGCCCAGCCCTGTCTGTCGGATTCTTTTCTCCGACAACAGCCTGACTTATGAGGGGGCAGGATAGGGCAGGGCGCCCATGCCGGCCTAGTTTTTATTTTGCGATTCTATTTTGCCTATTTTGCTTTCTTGCTTGGCCGATTCTTCTATTTTGCGACCCATGTTGCGGACATCGTTCATCTGACCCACTTGCGCGGCCTATCTTCCTATTGTGCATCTCATGGTTCGTGTATCGTTAATCTAACCCCGAGTCTTGTTAAAGGGTTGATATGCCCAAGAAGGTCGAGGGCTGGGAGAAGGACAAGGTCATCGAGCTCTACCTGAAGCACTACACCGAGAGGGAGATAGAAGGGGAGACGGGAATCAGTCACACCACCCAGCGCAAGATCGTGAAGGAGTTCATTCGGGAGTCAGAGAAGTTGGGCATAGACGCGTCAGCCGAACTCCACGGAGTGAGCAGGATCATAGAGGAGACTCGCCGGCTTTCGGGCGTACTCCGGACGAACAAGGTATCGATGGACGAGGCAATGGAGGGAGTCATGGTGGCGAAGCGTCTCAAACAGATTGGTGTCACCGAGGAGAAGGTGCTGGAGTTCGTCGATGAAGTGCTGGACCGATGTGAGAAGAAGGGGTTCACCATCCCTGAACTCGTCAAGGCCGCGAAGGAGCTCTCGGACGTAGAGGTCGAGGCGGACATGTCATACGACCAGGTCGTGGCGGATTTCAGGGTCAAGTCGGAGAAGAACGGCAAGCTGCAGAAGGAGAATGAATCCCTCGCTAAGGAGGGGAGGAGGCTGGAGGCCCGAAACAGGGGCATCATCGAGGAGGGCGAGTCGAAGAAGGAGGAGCTCCTCGAGGCGTACAACTCGACCGAAAAGGACCTGAAGCTCAACCGCGAGCTTCATAGGCGTCTAAGGGAAGTGGGGGCCGACCCCGCGGACCTGGGGAAGCTGATTCGGATGGTCAAGTCGGCGCGAGAGGTTCGCTTCAGCCCCGAATCCTTCGCCAGCAAGCTGGGCGAGGAAGTGTCGGTCACCGATAGGTTGAGAGAGCTGGGGGAAACGAAGAAACGGAAGGAGGTGGACCTCGCGATGCTGTCATCCGAGATCAAGAATGCTAGGGCGAGAATGACGGAATTGAATCGGGAGGTCGCTGCAACAAAGAAGGAACTGGATGACCTCACCGCGAAGAGAGACCTACTCCAATATGGGGTAAAAGTGAAGAGGGAAGAGTTCACGAAGCTCGAGGCCGATTACGATGCAAGCGCGAATCGCATAGACTCTCTCGAGGAGGTCATGGAGAAGAACGGGGTCTCGATCAGGCTGTTCAAGGAACCAACTTCCTTGTCCAAGGAGGAAGTGGGTGCCATAGTCGTGCAGCTTAGGCTTTGGTCGCGCACGATGCCCGCAAGGATCTTGGTTGACCACCCGGCCGTGCAAATGTGGATAAACAATCTTGCCAACGCATTAGGAGGCTCTTAGCCAATGACCGAGGTCGACAAGGCCAAGTTTGAGCGCGATTTGGCTAGGCTCCTGCGCCTCGACGTGAAGTCCGTGTTCTTCAAGAGCGCGCTCCAGTTCGAGACGGTAAAGGAGGAGAGAGACGAGGCGAGGTCGGACCTGGAGGAGTGCCGGAAGAACTCCATCAAGGCGCTCTATGAGAAGGAGGCCGATTTTGCCGACGAGCGGATGGCGCACCAAGGGGCGCTATCCCAGAGAGAAAGAGAGCGGGAGGACCTGAAGGCCCAATACGAAGATAAGCTTGAGGAGACCCGGCGGACGAACGCGGGACTGAACGGCAACGTCGTGGGGCTGGAGAAACGCGCGGCGTCTCTGGAAGGCGAGGTAGCAGGGCTGAAAGCGAAGCTGGACCTCAGGGAGGAAGAAATTCATGAAGCTGCCGGAGACTCAACTGGAGATTACCAAACAGGTCGATGCCTTGCACGCAAAGTGGGAGAAAGAGGACAAGCCCAAGGAGGTCGAGCTGGCCGCCCATGACAAACTGAAAGAGATTTTGACGGAGCTCGGAGGGCCGTCTCAAGCGATGGCGGGAGGGCCTCCGAGTGACTTGAATCTGGCCGTAGAGAGGTTAGTCCTTGACAAGGTGAAGAGTCTGGTCGACAAGGAGTTCGAGGCGAGGGTGGAGGCTGGGAGGAAGGCGGCGGTTGCAGCCACGATCGAAAAGGATAGGCAGACGGTCCTGACTCCATGGTACAACGACGCATACGTTCGGCTGGAGGAAATTGTCCGGACGGGACTGGTCAACTTCCTCAGCGAACCCTGGCCCCTCGTGTGTCCGGTGTGCAATAGGCCGAAGACCCACGTTCCGACCGGCGAAAATTGGTCCTATCTTCTGACTACGAGGAGCGTAAACGTCGCTTGCGATAATCCTCTCTGCACAAACCACATCCCTTCGGTCATAACGGGGATCAGGGTCACCCTCGCGGGGCTAATAGTCAGAAAGCTTGCGGGGACCAATGCAACCACTACCCAACGCTCCAAGGACTCCCCGGTCATCTTCTAGCTCGTCTTGGAGCGCCTACGCCTGGGGTGGCCCACAGGGAGGTCTTCTTGCTCTCCGGCGTCACCCCCATCTTGAAGCTCGTCGGCTGTGAGTCCATCCTCCTTGACCCCCGCTGCTGAGCCCGCAAACCTTGGTGGTTGTCAATCTCGCGGATAGGGTGGTCAAGGCATAGGATGAGCGAATCCGTTGGACACTAGCTTTGTTGAAGTTCGAGCGTCAAACCGAATCCGCATCGATCATGTCGAGGAGCTTACTCGAAAGAATGGCTTTGGTTGGTCCCTCACCTTTGGGAGCAGGTTGAAGTCGGGTCTTGCCTCAACCGGAGAAAGGCATTCCCCAATCTATCCTAGGAAAAGAATTCGAGGGCGGGCCAGCCAAACCTCATTTACCATTTACCTTGGGTTGATTTGACATCTGTCACAGAGCTACAGGGACTTCCAAGGAGTGGTTCCGACCGTTTCCGTTCCAGAACTTCCCCCTGTAGAATACAGTCGCCGGGCATCCGACGCAGCTTCCCGAGTCGTATTGTATGCATTCCGAGCAATCAGCGCCACAAGGCGACTCCTTTTTCTTGTCTTAGGACGAGCATGGGGCAGGCAGCCAGGTCTCCCACGACATGCGAGACCAGCCTAAATTCAACGTTGGTGACATCTGGCTCCTCCCTCAGGTGTTGGTCCACGATGCCCTGTAACGACGACGTGTTCTCCCCGCAGAAATCGAGCGTCAAGTTTCGTTCGCCCGACAAGATTAGCCCCCTGAGGAAGTATGGGCAAGATCTGTACTTTCTCACGACTTCATAGGGGTTCTTTGCGCTGAGTCCGACCGCCCCCATGACTAAGCCCAACCTTTCGATGTTGATGCCCGCAGTAAAGGTCAATATGCCCTTTTCCTCCAGATGTCGTATCCTCGTGGCAATCCAAGGCTGAGACACACCCAACTCCTGGGCTAGCCTCGTTTGAGTTACCCTTGGCAGCCGGCGTAGGAGGTTAAGGATGCGCATATCCACCGTATCAAGCAACTGAGAGTTCCGCACGAGCTCTACTTACCCCCCGTCCTACAACTCATACTAGTATCTGCTCTGATTTATAGCCTTCGGATTGGTGTTAGAGTCTTTCTATAAGTGATTGGCCCGTTATGGCACACATAACCAAACAAAAGCCTCTTGAACCTCAAGATATTCTATAAGAACAATCACGTGGTGATTTGAGTCCTAGGGAGAGGAGGGATACGGAAGTGATGCAAACTCGAGAGCGTGAGAGGCCATCCTACGGGAAGGTGTTGATTGGGGTTTTTGCGGCGCCAAGGGCAGGAAGCTGTGAAAGCAGAGATAGCGGATTGGCCTCATCTGGAGGGCTCCGGAAAAGGTCGGCCCAGATTTGGCCTCAAGTCGTCTTGATACTGATTACGTTCTGCATCTTGGCACTCATGGTTGGGCTCCTCTGGCTTTCGCCAGAGTCCTATCTTACAAAGATGAGCGACACCAGCGTGTACGGGAGCTTGGCGTTAGCCGCGCTCTTGCTTTCATATACAGCCTTGGTATTGAGAAGAGCACATCGATATACCAGCAGGCTAGTCCTGATCGGCATGGTTGGCCTGGTTGTGCTTCTCATTGGATGGACCCTCAGGAGTGTCTGAGATGCCATGATTGAGCTTCTGGTGATGCTTTCCACTTGGCTAGCGGTCAAGGCCGCGCCTTCACCCAACGAGCCGCTGAATGCCGTGACGTACTTCCTCAACATCGTCTTGATTAGCGCGATAATGTTGCTCGTTTTCGTCGCGATACTTCACCAGGAGATCACCAGAAGGAACGCCGCGAGGCGAAGCGTAGAACTTGAAGGGATTTCGGGGAAGGTCGTTGAGCTGGCGCCGGATCGCGCGGCCGTCGACGCGCGTTTGGTGGCGCGCAATCGCAGTTCCGTTCCCTTATATCTGAAAAGTATCGATTACTCCATTTACATGGACAGTCACCTGCTCGGAAGGTCCTCTCAAGCGGGTGGAGTTACCATCTCCCCTGAGTCACCTTTCATCCTTGTGAGGACCTTGGGCCTTTCTTTGGGGAGCGCCAGCTCCAGACACCTTGACCGCCGCCGGCTTCCTTGCGAGGTCGCCGGCGTACTTCATTTGGAAACAGGCTGCGGCCCTGTCGCAGTGCCTTTTCGCTTCGACGCCGTCGAAGGGGTTCCTTGAATTGAAACCTATGACCTCGCGGGTTACAGCCGCCATCATCGCGACCCTCGTTGGCATCATTTCGTTCTACGTCTACGCTAAACCATTCCTCTGGCTAGGCGCGCTGGCGGGACTAGCCTTCGGGCTGGTGACGTTTCTGCTCCTATCTACGTCAAAGGTGAGGCTGGTCAGACGGGTTTTCATAGTGTCTATAGCCGTCGTGGTGTGGCTCAACCTCTTCCTATCATTGGAGTACTTCGGTATCTCGGCCTTCTTGCAGTGGGTTTCGATTCACAACAGGTTCTACTACATACCATCCGCGTCGACCGTGGGGTTCGCATACATTCCTTGCACTCGCTTTCTGGTCCAGATGATCTATGGGACCGCCATCTTTGGCCAGTTCAGCGCGGTTGGCACCGTGGTGAGCTTTCCCTCTACGCTTGAATCCTTGATTCTCTTGATGATACCCTACGTAGCTACGCTTATTGTATTCGGTCGAGGTTGGTGCGGATGGATGTGCTACTTCGGGGGGACCGTCGAAGCGTGCGCTGGAGGGAACAAGCAGAGGTGGCAGCTAGCGGTGTTCAGGCAGAAGTTCCCTGTCGAGGGCAACTCCCTGGCGCTCGGAGGCTTGAAGGACGAAGTCAGGGATGTCAAATACGGATTCCTTCTTGGCACCCTGCTGCTGCTCACCGCGCTGCTTACGCCCGTCTTCTGCCTGGTCTGTTGGGCCGTCTGGTTTCAGTTCCCCACGTTGTTGGCCGCCATGTTCGTCATGTTCGTCGCCTTCGTGGCTATACTGCCGTTCATGACAAAGAAGCGGTGGTGGTGCCTCATTTGCCCTGTGGGGACCCTCGCCGAGCTCGGGAACCACCTGTCGCCTTTCAGGATGAAGATTGACCCGGCGAAGTGTTCCAAATGCTACGACTGCATGTACGATTGCCACACATATGCCATTACACCTGAAACGATTGAAGCGACCTTCAAACCGAACGCCGATTGCGATAAGTGCGGCCTGTGCATGGAATCCTGCCCTGATGAGGCCATAGACCTCTACTGGCGCGATACGAACAAGAAGGCAAGGGCTTGGTTCATCCCCCTCGTCGTAGGTGCCACCGCCATGTGGTATTCATGGTTCGCGATTGAAGTAGTCCAGCTCCTGCCGACCTTTCTGCGTGGGCTATGACCGCGGAGAGAACTTTTCCAGAGACCAGGACAACTTTCTTGCATCAATGGAGTCAACATTAGAGAGAGCCTGGACCATCATTTCATCTGTTCGTTTCCAGAAATGCCCTTATCCGCGATTCCGTGAGTCCTGCGTTTTCGCCTGGCAAGGAAGTCTCTATGGTAAGCACAGGGAGGCCCAGTTCCTCTCTGATAAGGTCCTTCGCGAGAGTGCTCGCCTCCCCGAAGTACCTACAGCCAGTAGTGTTGTTGATTATGACGCACTCGGCCCTCTGCCGCCTAATGAAAGGCAGGGTTGCCCTGACTCTTTCCTGCGTGGGAAAATTGTACGGCGTTTCCCAGACCCATTCCGCAAGGTTCTCTATTGGAGACCCGCTCTCGGGGATGGGGTTGCGGAACAGGGGCAGGTAGGTATCGCAGCCCACCAGGGTTCCTCCAAAACCTTCAATCATGTTGAAGACTGACAGCTCCTGAGTTCAGCCCCGCTGTAGTATACTCTCAAGGCACCAGCTCGCCTCGTTCCAGTCACCGTGCCTTCCCTCGTTCGCCCTTTAGATTCTTCAATGATCATCCGGCAGGCATGCATGAGGGCATCGGGTGCCTGGAGGTTGTCGCTCATGGCCAATTGCAGCAGGTAATACTCGAGGGCCGGGACAACCACGTCGTCCTCCCGCAGCAGGTCGGTCAATTCGACCATCGCCTGCCTCAGTGCGTTCTGTGACCGGATCTCCTGAGTCAATGCAGCTTTGGTAATCCTCTTTCCGGTGTGAGTCCCCAGCCACGTGACCAGGGACTCCAATTCCCTGGTGAGGTAGTCTATAGCCCACTCCTTGGTCTCCGCGTCGAATCTTGGGACATCGAAGTAATGAAACAGTATCCCCGTCCGCTGCGACGTCGCGACCCAGCTCCTGGACATGCTGTCGCACCAGCAGCCGCAGGCCACGATCATGAGGTCGATGGGGACCACGCTCTTCCCGCCGATCAGCGGCCCTTGCCATGGCCAGGTTCCAGGGGCAGAAGTCGGGGGAGGCCCGATTCTACGGCCTCCCTCAGCGAAAAGTGTCCTCGTCGAGGATGAGCATGCCTTAAGCTCTCTGTTATGTGTGGGTCGTAGGGGAGCGCCCCGGCGGCGAAGATGGGCTCAACTGGCATGAAGGCCCATTTGGCCACCACCTTCTTGCCGGACGCAGCGGCCCTTTCCCCAGATGAAAGAAGAAGCCTCAGCGCCTCATCGAAGCCCGTCGATCCGCCATCCAATCCAAGCCTCTTGATGCTGGCTTGTGCGGTCATACGTAGACTCCCCTAATCATCTCCAGAAAGGCTTCAACTTTGGTCCTGATGGTGCCCACGTCCGAGGGTGAGTACTCCGTTTCAATCAGAAGCACGGGGATCTTCAATTCCTTCTTCAGGGCGTTCTCGAAGAGTGAGAGCTCCCCCCTATAGCTGTCGCAGTACCTCAAGTTATAGTAGATCAAGCCCGTTGACCCCTTTGTCGCGCGCGACCTTCGCGACGTAGCTGATCCTTTTGCCCGTGTCCATCATGAACGGGCAGCTGACGTTCGTGAGGTATCTCTCGGCGAGGGCCCTGAGTGGCCTACCCGTCGCTGACACGTCCTTTCTCCAGAACTTGGACCCTGTGCAGACGGCGTCGGCAACGATGTCGCAATCCGACTGACTTATAATGTCCAATACCTTCCGGTCGCCGATGGACACGTTGCTGCCATAGATCATCGACCTAGGCCTGCTGTCTTCCGCTGTCTTCGTCTCCTTCTTCGCCCTACCCTTGACGGCGTAAGGCGAGTGCAAGTTCTGATGTACCGTCTTGAGTCCCTCAAGGAATTCGGATGGAGAGAGGAGAAAGCCCGCTACAGACAGTTCGAAGGCGTCGCTCCAGCTCACCCTCGAAGACTCGCCGGGCGGCTGATCGTACACCTCTCTCATGAGGACCCTTATCGAATTGTAGAGCCTGATACTTTGCTTGAGCTGACGCCCGGTGACGGGTCTGCCCCCAGCTCCTCCAGCCTCTTTTTCAGGAGCTCAAGCTCCTTTTCGAAATAGTCCAGGGCGTGGGGTCGCAGCCTGAACCTGTCATAGGTACGAGGGATTCCGAGCGAGATACCGGGACATTGAAGTAATGCTGCCAGTAATCCTGGAGCCTTTCATGCCGTGGCATGTCGAAGCCACGCACAAGGCGTCAACCGAGGCATAATACGGATTCTTACCGAGTGCCCGGTATCCAAGGCAGGCCCTTGTATAGGGGCAGCTGTTCGACCCGAGGAACTCTTCCCCGGCCTCGGCAGCTTCGCCCTCGCCTCCGAACATCAGCCTCAGCGGGACCAAGCCGCCGCATGGATGAGCTCCACAGGAACGTATGGGCAGAAATAGCCGACCACCTTTGCGCCCTCCTCCTTCGCCTTCGCTATGTTCGCCGGACGCTCCGCAAGTCGCTCGGCAAAGGAAGCCATCAACTTGATAATTCGACGCTCAATTGGCCTTCGCGGCACGGTTCTTGGCGATGAGTGATGCGCCCATGGCGCCGATGAGCTGCGGGTCAAGAGTCTCAGGCCCCACCACCACCATGCCAAGCTCATCCTCAAGTGCCCTCCTTACGCCTATGTTCTTTGAGACGCCTCCGGTCATCAGCACCACCGGCTTTACCCCACATGTTTCGCCATAGCGCCCACACGCTTTGCGATGCCCTTGTGCAGACCTGCGAGGATGTCCTCCTTCTTGGCCCCATATGCGAGTAGAGAGACGATCTCCGTCTGGGCGAACACCGTGCAGGTACTGCTGATCTTCACCGGGTCCGTGGCCTTGAGCGACAGGGCGCCCATCTCGTCAAGAGGGACGTCAAGCACGAGTTTCGCGGCGAACTCGAGGAACCTCCCGGTCCCTGCGGCGCACTTATCATTTATCACGAAGTCGATCACCTTGCCGTTTTCGTCCAGGGAAATGGCTTTGGCGTCCTGTCCGCCTAGATCCACTACGGTCCTTGTACCGGCATATCACATGCCTTGCACCCAGCGCATGACAGGTTATCTCTGTCACCGTTTCGTTGGCGAATCGAGCAGGACTCTGCCGTAGCCTGTTGCCACCACATATTTCAGATTCTCCTTCTCTCCTGATGGATCTTCAAGCGCCGCCCTCAGTGCGCTCTCTCCCGCTTCGCTTGGCTTTGCTCCTATCGGTAGGACCCGGCTTATGCGACCGTCTTCATCGATTACGACTGCCTTAGCAGTTGTGCTACCGATGTCCCCATCGTGCAAAATAAGCCACCAACTTGCGGTTTTCAGTAATGCGATAAGCATCGTGCGATTTATGCCTTTTCGCACGGGCACGTGGCGAGTATGTTGGCGGACTCAACCCTTAAATAAAAAAGTGATAGTCTAAATAGTGACATCGCCATCTTTGAAGGCAAATCTGCGAGGAACACCTCTATCGGGAGACCGAATTCAGCGGTCGAGCTGCGAGGACCGTCGCGTGACGACCCTATGCCCCGGGCAGATTCGGACCGCAGAGTTGAGAACGGATGATAGCGATTCACCACGTCGCGTGGATGAACGTCGCCTTTGTCGCCATCTTCGCGGTGCTTGCCTTCGGAGTCGTGACCAAGGTTGATTGTCCATAGTGCGGCGGGACAGTGTGATCCGGTCGAATGCTGGACAGAGTTTCCACGCCTTGATGGTCGTAGACGTAAAGACATCTTCATTGGAGGAGACCCCATCCGCATACGACCGCACTGACCTCTTTCAGGTGACGGTGAACGTGACCCTGTCGAATGCAGGAACGGAAGAGTGGAGCGGATGGATTGAGGCCAACGTTACGGATATGAATTCGGGGGAATGGAGTTACATGCAAGTACATCTGGGTGAGCTTGGCGCTGGGTGCACGAAATCTTATAGCTTCATCGCCTTTGCCGATATGACCGAAATAAGGGATTTGGGCTTTTGGGATTCCCCTAACTTCCAAACCACCATCCAGCCAGCACAAGGCGTCATCAAATGCCCCTTCTGCGATGGGACGGGCAGGATTGACGTCTTTAGCTGGGTAAGCACAATTGTGAAGGGAAGGAGAATGTCCCACAATCGGGTTAAACGGTCTAGGGTATGGTTCACCCCCCGCAGGTGGCATAGGAATCGGGGTGTGGGCTGGCGTGTCTCAGGCGCTCTTCAACCCGACTATAGCCCTGAACTACGCCATCTCGATGGGAGGGCACCCGTCGGACCTCTGAATTGGATTGTCAACAGGCTCACGGGGACGGCCTTCTACATTAGCAGATCTCGGTCAATATTCCTGTCCCTACAGTCCTGGGGGCTAGTCCTCGGTGCGCTGATCGCATCTGTCATTCACAAGGAGCGAGGGCCCCGGTTCGGGGGGTTATCCTCTTCCGTTTAGCTTGTGAGAAACGGTTTTCTCGTAGCCTTTTCCGGTCATGGCTTTTGGGCGGATGTCAGGCCATGATGGCGGCGACGGACGCAGCCTACGGAAACCTGGTGATGGGGGCGGGGGTTGTGGCCATCGTAGCTCGAGGATCTCTTTGCGACCTTGTACATCAAGAGGACGGCTGCGAAATGAACCTACCTACCTTCTTCGTAGTTCTGGCTGTGACAACCGTCATAGGCTATGCCGCCGAGCGCTCTCGGTTTTGCAGCGTCAGCGGGATAAGGGACTTCCTCCTTTTCAATGACAACTACCTTGACGTATGCGCTGCCGAGCATCTTGGTCGGCACCCTGGAAGTTTTGCGGTCCTCGAGCAGATTGGGGTACTCGATGCCTGGGTTCCCGCTCCTC
>CAVYVS010000029.1:0-60105 GCA_963772005.1 uncultured Nitrososphaerota archaeon
TGAGCATCACAACCGAGCAGATCGTCGTAAGCAGCTTCGCCCTTGCCTCAATCCGCTTCCTGCCCGAATGGCTCAGCCACCCCAACAGGGCCTGCCCCCCGTCAAGTGGATAGAGCGGGATCGCGTTGAAGAAGGCCAGGTTCATGTCGATGAAGAAGACCCAAAACAGGGTCAGAGCGATTGGGTACCACCAGCCCCCGAGAAGAGGCGAGGAGTAGTCCGCGTGAAGCGTGTCCGAAAACGGGACCACCGTCTCTGCTTGGGTGGCTAGCCCTGGCAGGATGAGGTAGAGGAGGGGGTCGCTGCGGTAGGCGGTGGCATATGTATCTCTGATTGATGAGAGGTTGCTGCCACCGATGGTCACTCCGATGAAGCCTATGCTCGAGTTGTTCGGGTTGGCGCTCAGCGTGATCAGATACGTGTTGGTCGTTCCCGAGTGACCGATCGAAACAACCAGGGTCTCGTTTGGCCTGGTTCCAGCATGAACGCCGCCAGGCTTCCCTGAGAAACTACGGCCGTGCCGTTGACCGCCGTTATGACGTCGCCTGGCTGCAGGTGGCCAAGCAGGTTCAACTCAGCGGCGGGGCTGGAGGCGGATAGCTGGGTGACGAGGGCCCCATTGTATGCGGGTACCAGGCTGCCCAGAAGGAGGATCATCAGGATCAGGGCGACGACTCCGACGACCACGTTGCTGCCCGGACCTCCGGCGAGGATCCTTCCGGAGTCTCTCGCTCTGAGTTTCTGGACCATGGAGTCATCCATCTCGACAAAGGCTCCGATGGGGACGAACAGGAAGAACAGGAGGCCCGTTGACTTCACCGGTTGCTTCAACCTCCTGGCCATCACGCCGTGGGTCCCTTCGTGGACGACGATGGCTACGATGATGCCCACTATGCCGTATAGGATGGGAATGTAACGGTTGACGCCGGGAAGGAGGAGGTAGGACGTGATCGCCGGTCTGCTCCCGGAGACGACGTTGGCGGCGGCGCAGGCAGCGGCGGACGCGGCACCGATGGCGCAACGGAAGGCAAGGTTGCCGCTCAGGACGATGTAGCTTTCGTCGAGCATCAGCCAGATCATGAAGGCGCCAGCGAGGATCGTTATGGCGACGTACAGCCAGCCGAGGTCTGAGAAGATTCGGTGGCGTGCCAGGTCGTCGAGAAGCTTCAACAGCTTCTTCGTCCGGACCATCACGATTCCCCACTCGAAGGTAACGGCCTTGGGCTCCTCAGACTCGCCCGGGGCGGCTCCTCGAACCTCTTCGACCGGCGGATCTGGGTCTGGCAAGCTTTGGTCGGCGGAAGCCAAGGCGGAGGAGGAGCGCTAATAACTCTATGGGTGACTTCGGTCTGGAAACCCTCTCTTCAATGCAACATGAGCGCATCTGAGCCGTCTTGCCCTAATGGGACGGAGTTGGCCGACATCGAACTGAGGCGAAGGTTTCGGGCGAGGACCTGATTCGGTCGCGACCGGCATTCCGAGCGGAGGGACCGCTTTTGGAGGTCAAGTTCGCCGTCACTTCCACTTTGTGAGCATCTCTTCCCTTCGGAAAGTGGAGATGCTCAGGAAGCCCAGAATCACATCCACGACCAACACGATGGCGGAGATGAGCAGGAGGGTGTCCACGTCGAACGAGAAGACTCCGTCTATGTAAGCGACGAAGATGGCCATGAACGGAATGAACATGAGGCTCCCTATCTGCGTCGCACCTCGGACGTCGGACACCCGGGAAGACACGATCACCGTGAGCTCGATGCTCATTACTGCGGCGAGAGGAGCCAAGAGCAGCAGCATAACCCCAGAAACCCAATCCGGGAAGTAATAGTAGGAGAGGCCATTGTGCGTCAACAGGTCCGCGACTATCATGAAGAGCGCAGCTCCTGCCCAGGTAGCGAGCATTGGGGGCACAAAGGCCGCAATGCCCTTCCCGAGGAGGATCTCTCCGTCAGTCATTGGGGTTGCGAGCAATGGCTCCAGGCTCTTCTCCACCTTCTCGCCCACAATGCTGTAGGCGGCGAGAGAGGAAGGCAGGACGGATGCTATGATAATGAAGAAGTACATGACCCACTCGAATCCTACCGCTAGAGTCGTCGGGACTCCAGTTTGAGGCCATTGCTGCACCTGATTGGCTACGTATAGCGAGAAGGCGATGGAGCCGAGGAGGGGGAGGACAAGGATAGAGATCATGATGCTCCTCTTCCGCCTGACGGTCTCGAAGTCCTTTGCAGCGACCGACCGGACGTTCTGGGTGTCCATGTTCATGAGCTCCTCACAAGTCTTAGGTACACGTCTTCGAGCGTGGGGTTGCTTTGGTAGACCGCCCGGATTCGGCCACCCGAAGAATCTATCGCATCCACGATGTCGGGATTCTCCTTCATTGGGTCTTTCACGTAGATGAGGATTCTGTTGTCTTCGGCGACTTCGACCTTCCCAATTCCCAGCCTCCTTACCGCTGAGACCATCGATTCAGTGACGGTCTCGAGCTGCACTATGGTGGTCCTGGCGAAGAGCGATTCGCGAAGCTCCTCAGGTGTTCCCACCGCCACAAGCTTGTTCTTCATAATCCCGACCCTGTCGCATATCCTGTCTGCCTCGTCCAGCATGTGGGTGTTCAGGAAGATCGTCCTCTTCTCCTTCTTGAGTTCCAGAATGAAGTCTCTCACCGTCTTGGAGGCCTCAGGGTCCAAGTTGGCGGTGGGCTCGTCCAGGAAGAGCACCTGGGGGTCATGGATGAGGGAGCGGGCTATGGCCAGCTTCTGCTTCATCCCTTTTGAGAAGGTCCCCGCAGCCAGGTCCTTCTTCTCCCAGAGCCCGAGCATCTTGAGGAGATACTCTATCCTCTCCCTTCGCTCGGCCTCTCCGACCTTGTAGTACCTCCCGTAGAAGTCAAGGTTCTTGTAGGCGCTCATCCCTTCGTAGAGGCCGACGTTCTCAGGCAGCAGGCCGACCATCTTCCTTATCATCTTGCGGTCGGCGCCGTTTCCGATTTCGAAATCGCCTATCCTTGCCGTGCCGCTGGTCTCCGCAATCAGGCAGGCAAGCATTCTGACCGTGGTCGTCTTCCCTGCGCCGTTTGGTCCTAGGAAGCCGAAGATCTCTCCCCGGTTCACCTTTAGGCTCACGTTGTCGACGGCGGTCAGGTCACCGAACTTCCTAGTCAGGTTCTCGGTTTCGATCATTCCGGGTGGCTGCGGGTTCGTTTTGTTCGCTTTATGAAAAAGCTATCGGCTTTTGGCGTTGGCGCTGGCAGGGCTTGAGCTGGTGCGTTGGACACATCACGGTCGTAGCCGTCTTTCTTTAATTGTATGATCGACCTCTGCGGCAAGCATCAGAGTGCGGCCATCAGATGCTCTAGCAGCGCGCAAGTGGTAAGGGATCTCTTGGTTGCGGCGGAGCCGCTTTTTAACATGCTCCCAAAGGTCCAAGACACTCTATGGTCTCTATCTTGGTGGAGCCCGACGGGACGCTGAGGGTGTCTACGTTGACTGAGGCGCCTGTCCATGCAGGGAAGCTGTGGAGCCTTCCTCCGTAGGTGACGGCCACCGTGTAGTTGCCCACCCACCCCCAGGTATCACCGCGTACCCCGTGGAGTTTGTCTGAACAGTGCCGAGAAGGAAGGCAGGTGTCTGACAGTTGTTCAGGATGACGGCCGTGACGTTCGCCCCTGTCAGCCCAAGGCCTCCTTGGTCGGAGACGACTCGAACCATGAGCTCGCCGTGCAGTCCGGTCTGAATAAAGTAAGGCGGAGCGGTGCTGCCCGACTGAGACTTGACCTCGGAGTCCAATGTGTCGACCTGGCCGATTTCGTAAATCGTTGTCGAAGCCAACAGGATGATGAAAGATACCAGAATTACGAATATCAGGGCTCTGGTCTCCAGCTGGGGGATGTATAGGACATCGGGCGGCATATAGTCTTCGGCCGAGGGTCAGAAAAAGGTTGGAACGTGGGCCGGCCTCCACCAACCAAGAGCTATTGATGGGGAGGATTCTCCGGCCCGCTTCTACGGGTCCAGGCTCAGGTCCACTAGGGGCGGTGTCAGCTTCCTTCCTTGACTTCGTACGTCTCGCTCGGAATCGGCCCATGGGCTTCTCGGTGAGCTCTTGTAGGCGCTTCCCTGTCTGGTGCCTCGGAGAGACAGAACACCGTCCCTTCCGTCTCGTCGATCCAGTACTTCAGGAACTTCACACCGTATTTGTTTTGCACCTCCAGGTCCTTCGCGTGGGCGGCGGCGACGTCCTTGAGCTTGGTGCCCTTGAGGCCCCTGTGAACGTCTATGTAACGTGGCATCGACGGCCGCTCCAATCATCATGGTTATCAGGGCACTGTCGGAATCTGAGTCTGCCCTCCACGTTGGGAGAAGGGGAGTTGCAGGGATTCCCACCCCCCGTGGTGAGTTTCTCTCAATGTGTCCTACCATGGACGGTGCAAGAGTAACCGATCGAAGACTTCCTTGAACTGCCCCGATTCCTTTCAGTTAGAGGCCAGAAGTTTTCTGGCGATCAGGCGTGATACGGTGAAGGCACGTCTCTGAATCTCCGCTCTAGGGTCAAGGCCGTAGCCACTCCAAGGACCACGACCAGGATCACCGCCCCACCTGGAAACTCAGGGACAGGAGCGCCAAGCGAACTGCCGTACCCGAGCACCCGCGCAGCCGCATAGTCTGCCACCCATAGATCACCGTTCGCGTCGAATGTTATTCCCCAGGGATGGTTCAGGCTCGTCGCAGTCGGAGACAGGACAGGCGGAGTGGCGCTGCTCGTAAAGTTCGGCTGGCCTAACACAAGGCTAGCCTCCTCCCATGTCGAGAGCGGAGCCGTGTATTCAAGGACCCTGTTGTCGCCGTAGTCCGCGACCCACAGGTTGTGGCTCGGGTCGAAGGCTAACGCGTATGGCAGGTAGAGGCCCTTCGCGTCCGCGACGCTGCTGGTGTTCGTGAAGGTGTTCTGGCCGATCACCAGGCTCGCCGATTCATGTGTGGTGAACGGTGTCAGGTATTCGAGAACGCGAATGCCGTCCGCCACCCATATGTTGCCGCTGGAATCGAAGGCAAGCCCAGAGGGAACGCTCATGCCTGCCTTGGTGGCCTGGTCAATCGAGGTGACGAAGTCCTTCTCGCCCAGGACGAGAGTCGCAGCTTCCCCTGAGCTGAGTGGAGTCGCGAACATCAGCACCCGGCTGTTGAGGGCGTCAGCAACCCACAGATTGCCAGCGGAGTCGAAGGCGATTCCTTCAGGCTGACTAAGGCCCGTGGCCGTGGTCGCCGACGCGCTGGCCGAGAAATCCGACTGCCCAATAACTACGCTCGCTGCTTCGCCGGTCGTGAACGGAGCCTTGAACTCCAGAATCCTGTTGTTGGTTGTGTCCGCCATCCAAAGATTGCCGTTAGGGTCGAACGCGATCCCCTCAGGCGCGTCGATCGCCGTCGTCGACGTCCCGAACGCCTTGCCGGTGAGGCTCGTCTGGCCTATCACCAGACTAGCCGCCTGATGGGTAGAGAGTGGGGCCTTGTACTCAAGCACGCGGTTGGCTCCCTGGTCCACCACCCAGAGGTTGCCGCCTGAATCAAAAGCCTGGGCGATGGGAGAAACAAGTGTCGACGGCCCCGCCGCCGGACTAAATGATGTCACGCTCGGCTCCCCGATTACGAGCCCTGCGGCCTGGTCACTGGAGAGCGCAAAGGCGTGCGGCACAGGCGCCAACAGAAACATGCATATCAAAGTCAGAACGATCAACAGTGTCGGCCCTGAACCCAAGGGCTTCACGGGAGTCCGACGTCCCACTTCTCGATTTATAGCCTTGTCGCGGTTTTCCATTCTCCACCACGGCGACACCCGTGGTTTGATGCCTCTTGGCGGCCACGAGTCGAAGTCCAAATCGCGATTCCCCACTCCAAGTCAATGTCGCTTTGACCGAGGCTGTCGATGCTACATCCCCACCCGAAGGTCCAGAGAGTTAGTTGGTAGCGGGGAAGACATCGAAAGGAAAAGTTCGGTCGTGCGGTGTTTATCTCGACGGTAGGCCTGAAGACTGCGATCTTCACTTGCGCTTCGCTGAGCTACGCATGCGCAGGGGTTTTCTGACGTCGGTCGCCTTCCGTCCTTCTAAGTTCTTCGTTAAGCATGGCGACCGTCTTCTTCAGATAGCGCCTCCTTTCTTCGAGATCTTTCCTTCCGTCCGGACCTTCGCCCACCTTCTCCTTCAAGAACGGGGAGAAGGGGGTCGGCATTACAGGCATCGGGAGTGCTCCCGGTTCAATGTTCAACACGTCCCTGGCGAATTCCGTGAAGAGCGAATTCATGCCACCGGCTAATTCGCTCTGCCTCTCGAGTGCTCTCTTGAAGACGACCCTCCCCGCCTCGGTTATTTCGTAGACCTTGATCTTCCTGTTCTTCTGGGTCGTCCAGTTGCCTTTGATGTAACCCGACTTCTCGAGATTCCGCAGGACGGGGTATACCCCCCCAGGGGTAGGCACCCAGAGGCCGCTCGTCCGCTCCCTGATCTCTTTCATGATTTCATAGCCGTGAGCCGAGCGCTTGCTAAGAAGGATGAGTATCGCGACCCGGATGTATCCTTTGGTGGCTTCCTTAATCCAGCTCGCGGCGGTCAATTCCTGATCATGCCTGAGCATGGTTGCCCATGCGAGAGTATAGCATCGATATATTTATATCCTATTCGGATATATCGCGGTGCATAGTATTCTGGTGAACGTGCATTGGAGAACGAACCGATAATCGAAGTCGAGGGCCTCACGAAGATGTTCGGCGACTTTGTGGCGGTCGACGGCATCTCGTTCGACGTCAAGAAGGGCGAGATATTCGGCCTTCTGGGTCCCAACGGGGCCGGAAAGAGCACGACCCTCGGATGCTCTCCACCTTGGCTAGGCCCACGAGGGGGACCGCCAGCATTGGCGGCTACGACATCGTGAAGAACGACACCGAGGTCCGGAAGCTGATCGGGATAGTTTCCGAGAAGATGATAATGTACGACCGCCTCACCGCCAGGGAGAACCTCTGGTTCTTCGGCAGCCTCTTCGACATCCCAAGGATGTGCTGACCCAGAGGATCGACGAGCTTCTGGAGCTGGTCCAGCTGACAAAGTGCAGGGACGCCCAGGTAGGGACCTTCTCTACGGGCATGCGGCAGAGGATGAACGTGATCCGCGCCCTGCTCAACATGCCCCAGGTGCTCTTTCTCGACGAGCCAACACTGGGCTTGGACCCGCAGTCCTCTGTCGAGATCAGGGAGTTCATCAAGAAACTCAACAGGGAGAACGCACACCACCGTAATCATAACGACCCACACCATGGTCGACGCCGACATGCTCTGCGACCGCATCGGCATAGTGGACCACGGGCAAAATGGTGGCACTCGACACTTCGACGAATCTGAAGAGGATGATTCCCGGGGGCAACAGCACTGTTCTGAAGCTTGACATCCCCAACATCACTCCTGACCTCCTCGAGTCTATGAGGAAGTTGGAATGCGTCCGACAGCAACACAGGAGAACTCCACCCATGTCAGGCTCATCGCACAGGGCGACGACGCGTTCGACAATGTCATCGATGTGGTGAGGCGAAAGGCGGGAAGATCGCCTCGGTGGAGAACCTGCAGCCCACCCTCGAGGATGTCTTTTTGCACCTTACAGGCCACGAGGTAAGAGATGCGCGGACCAGAAGATCCCTCTCGCGCGGCGCAGGCGATTCGGCGCCCCTCAACGGAGGATTAGGTGATTAGATGGGCGCCAAGACCTGCTGTCACACAGCTTCGAATAGCCTGGAAGGACATCATCGAGCTATTCCGGAACAGGTTCGGGCTGGTCCTGCTGATCGTAATGCCGCTTTTCATGATGGGGATGGTTGGTTTCATCTTTCCAACCAGCGGGACCTCGTGAGCAACGTGCCTGTCGCCATCGTCAACATGGATGCAGGGTACAACAATTCGACCATCGCGAGCCAGACCTTTACTGCTGTCCTGCAGCAGATCAATGGCAAGACGGCATGATGTCGCTTCACAACTGCGTCGAGCGTAGCTGCCGTCAAAGACTCGATCCAGAAAGGCGACCTCGAAGGAGGGATCATCATCCCCAGCAACTTCACGGCAGCCTCCTTACTGGAAAACAGGGCACCGTCACGATAATGACTGACCACTCCAACCCACAGGTGTCGGCCACCATTCAGACCTTCTTGTCAGCGTATTCAGCGAGATGGGCACGATGCTGGCCCAACAGAACGTCATGATACTCAGCTCGTCGGTGAACTCAAGCAATGCCCTCGCGATAGTTCAGCCGTACAAGGTCAGACACAGGGATAATTCCGGGATCCACCAATTACTTCGAGTTCGTAGCTCCCGGAATAATGGCGATGACAGTCATGATGAGCGTGATGACAGGATTGCCCGGCGGCCATATCCCAAGAGAAGGAGGTGGGGACAATGGACGGAATGATGGTGGCTCCCATCAACAGGCTCTCGATCATCCTGGGAAAGACTTGGGCCAGACCGCAAGGGGTCTACTCCAGGGCATCATACTGGCACTCGCTGTCGGGTTGTTCGGTGTAACGATTCAGGGAACATCTTCTTGTCTTTGGGCTGCTGTTGCTCGGAGTGTTCAGCTTCGTCGGCCTTGGCATTGTGATGACGTCGTTTGCTAAAGACCAAGAGACGGCGACGATGCTCGATGACGACGCTGATCTTCCCGATGATGTTCCTCAGTGGAGTGTTCTTCCCCATACAGCAGATGCCCTGGTATATGCAGGACATATCGAAATTGCTTCCCCTGACCTATGCATCAGAAGCACTGAGGAAGGTCATGGTGCTCGGAGCGGGAATACCTGCCATAACCACCGAGCTCGCCGTCATGATAGGTTTCGGGATCGTTATGACCGCGATCGCCGTCCCGGTGTTCAGGAAGACAATGACCCGCTGAAAATTCCAAGAACTGCCGTTTTTGTCTTTGACGTTGCTACTAGGTCCTAGCCCGGCCCAATGCCACTAGGTTCACCGGTCGACACTAAGACGCCACAGCGGCGGAGGCTTGACCTGCGCCTTTGATTGAATGGCAGAGCAGACTCCCTCAGCCTATTTCTTCGCAGCCCCAAGCCCACGCCCTCCCGGCATTCAGTCGCTTAGTGTAGAAAGCTTAAACCAGAGTTGAGCCTCCCTGTCACACGAGAAATGCTGGCGCCTCTGTTGCTCCAAGGAACGGAATGGCTGATGGTGGTGTTGATAGTCACCGTCATAATCGTCCTTGTCGGGCTCATTCCCTATTTGGCATATAATTACTTCAAGAGAGCATGCGCAAGATAGTCCGAGAAGAGCTTGACAGGCCCAAGAAGGTTCGACGGCGAAGACCGAAGAAACGAAGTAGCCAAGCCGTTATCGGCGCGGCGCATTAACAGCCAAGTCGGAAACCGCCAAGAGAAACCACACCGGAACTCATCCCGATCCGTTGTGGCCTTGGGGTTTTGTGCAGATTTGAACGAATTCACGCCAATTTCTTCGCAGGTCCAAGCCCACATTCCGAAGTCAGTAGCTGTTTCAGTCGCTCCGCATAACGAATGGGAGCCAGGACTACTTCATTGTGCTTACAAGTGTCAGTGCAGCAATAAGCGCTATCGCTCCGACGACGCTGAAGCCGAGCGCAGGAGACAAGAACACGATGAGGAAGCCGACCAACGAACTTGACACAAAGTCTCCAATCCCGTTGACGGTCTGTAGCACGCCAAATCCAGTGCCCTTCGCGAAGTCCCCCAGTAATCTCAGAGGCATAGGTCTTCTCCACCGTATCGACGATCGCGGCCTGCAAGCCCGCAAGGACGAAGATGGCTCCGAGGACGAGGTAGTTCGAGCTTTCGAATATCGAGGCCACACAGGCAAGGACGAAGCAGAGATAGCCGAACGCGAGTATGTTGCGCTTCGAGACCCTGTCTGCGAAATAGCCCGCAGGATAGCAGCCGAGGGCATAAATCAGGTTCAGGATTACGTAGAGGAGCACCGCAAGCTCGGAAGCTCGTGTCTGCCCCAGCGATGGCTGAAGCACCTGCTCGGCTCTGAGCGTGAAGATTATGTTCGAAAAATTAGCTATCCCGAACAGGCCAACGCTCAGGAGATACATCCTGAAACTTTTGGGCAGGCCCTTGACCGTCTCCGAAAACGAAAGGACGACTCGCCCAGCAACCTCCTTTCCGTCGTGGTCTGAGACCGTCTTCTTTCGCGATACCTCTCTTACCAGAAGGCAGAGGACCGCCACACATACGGCCGCAGGGATGGCCGAAACGAAGAAGATCTGTGAAAAAGACATTAGGGGTATGAGCAGCAAGACGACCGCAGGCCCGATGACGGCCCCAAGTGAGTCGAGCGCCCTCTCGAAACCGAATGCCCTGCCGATGGAGGAGGGAGTGGCAGAGTCGGCCAGAAGCGCATCCCTCGGCGGTCCCCTCGACCCTCTTCCTACCCAGGCAGTCACCCGAAGCAGAAACACTTCGACGATGTTCGTTGCGAAGCCGATGGCTGGGATGAAGATGCCAGTCGCGAGGTAGCCCAGATACATTATGGGAAGACGTCTTCCGGACTTGTCGGAGAAGTATCCAGTGAACGATTTGAAGAGGCTAGCGAGTCCGTCCGCGGAACCCTCGACTAATCCTACGACAGCCGCGTTCCCACCAAGCACGAAGATTACGAAAAAAGGGAGGATGGAAGTTGCCATTTCGTGACTCATGTCCGAGAACAAACTCGTAAGACTTATCCCTAAAACGTTAAGATTGAGCCACGACGAAGGCGACTGAGCGACCGTTGCTTTGTCGTTAGCGTCGCTAGGCAAGTTCAGTCTGCCCCCTCTTCAACAGATTCCGTCTCGAGTTAGAGAAGAAGTGGCGACATTAAGAAGTTTCGTAAACATCAACGCTTACTGCTGTTCTTGGGTCCACGTCACTATATTGGTTTGCTTCAGGAAAACAGGTTCTTCAAGAAAGTGTCCTGGGCGCGAGGCGACCCTTTCTCCCTTCAATTAACCAATTGTTCTCAATATGTTAAAGATGATTAACCTATAGAGAGTCTAGGATTCCTGCTAGTTTCGGTTCACATCTCCGGATACGAACACTTTGATTGGTAGCCCGGGAAGGATTCGAACCCTCGTCACCGGCTCCAAAGGCCAGTATGCTTGACCTGACTACACCACCGGGCTTCGGACTGTCTAACACTTCATCCCTGGGTTAATAAGCGCTAGGCGGGGCCCGATTCGGCCAAGCGGCTTCCCTGTCGAGCGCCTTGGCGATGAAGACGGCCGGGTCCTCCATCTGCGAGAGCAACGCCGAGGCACGACTCTTGAAGGACTTACCGTTCTGTACGAGGAGCCCTTCGGCCGCCTTGAGGAGTCCGCTGTCATCTGCGACCATCTTCAGGGCACCCTTCCTCTGCAGGTATTTGTCCACGTAGGTGGGCCTCCCCGGGAAGTACGATATGGTGGGGACTCCCAGAAGGGCTCCCTCGGCGTTCATGGTCCCACCTCGGCCGACGAAGAGGGCCGCTCCCTTCAGCATGTTCACGCCGAAGTAGGGTTCGTCGCAGACCGCCACATTCCTGCCCACGCTGGCGAAGAGCCGCTCCTGCTCAGAGTATCGGGCGAGCACAGTTATCCTGCGGTCGGGGAACCTGTCGGCCAAGGAAACCACCGTCTTCAATGCATCCCCGTCGCCTCCGAGCAGGTAGCTCGCCTGGGACTCCTCCAGCCTCACTACGATCGACCCTCTGGCCTTCTTCTCGACTTCGTTAGGTTCGGGCCAGCGCTCCGGGTGCTTTATCCAGGCCGCGGCGTCCACGGCCCTGTACCGCCTAAGGTCCTCCCTCCTGACCCCGAGTCTTGTCCATGCGGCGATGGGGATCAACGCAGGGGTGAACAGCGCCTTGGACAGAGGGAGGGCCAGCTTCGCCACCGCTGTCGCATGGGCGAGTCGTTGGCGGCGTAATGCGGGATGCCCAGCCCGAAGGCCACCCTCGCGGCCTCGGGGGAGCTGAACGAGAAGGCGGCCTCGAAAGCGCGACCCTCCATGAGCTTCGCCAGGTCGAGCGACCTGCGCAGGCTCGCGTCTAGCTTGGCCGGGATCGAGCCCCCGCCGTGGCTACCCACCATGGTGACGTCGAGGCCCAGCCTCCTGACCACGTAGGAGACGTCATGGCAGGACCGCGAAGTCTTGAAGACGTCATGCCCCAGCTCCTGGAGCTTCCTGCTGATGGAATCCAGGAATATCAGCTGCTTGGGGGTGAGCGCGTCCATCCATATTCTCAGGGAAGGTCTACCTCTGTTGCCTGCTGAAGTGGCGTCGTGCGGGCGCCCTTAAAGCGTTTTTGCGGCGCGTGCGCCTTCCTTGGGTGTCGTCTCGTGTAGCCGATAGCGAACTGTTAAATCCACGCTTCATGGAACAAGCGCATATTCAGGGCGGCTGAACAATCTGGTTGGACCAAGCCACCATCTATGGCGTCAGCGACATAGGATTCGCGGCAGGGAGAAGGCTAGCGGCAGCGGGCTTCGACGTGACCCTGGCCGACGAGAGCCTGAAGACTGCGGTTCACCTCCCGAAGGCCGGCAATGTCGTCCTCTCTACCCTCTTCGGCGAGGACGCCCTGAATCCCATAGTTCCCATGTCCGAATGCATTTCCAGGGCCTCGATACTGGTGTTTAGCCCCAAGCTGAAGTCCTCTGGGGCCGAAGGCAGGGCGGAGCAGCTAATGCGCCTCAAGGAGGTGGGGCAGAGCCTGAGCAAAGGCGCCACCGTGGTCAACGTCGTGCCCCTTTCCATCGGGGGCAACAAGGGGTTTCTAGGGATCCTGGAGGAACAAAGCGGGCTCAAGGTCGGGACCGAATTCACATACGTTTACATGCCCCGCCTTCTCCGAAGGGGGCTTCCCGGTCGCTGGAATCTTGGGGAAGCCGCCCACGAAGAAGCTGACCGCGGCCCTGGGCATCCCACCACAGCAGCCCGACGTGGACTCAGCCGAGCTGACGTTCGTCGGCCACACGCTCCGCAGGTATCTGGACAAGGCTGTGCAGGCTTCGATCTACAGGGACCTGGCCGTGACGGTCCAGCCGGCGAACCCGCTCTACATCGACGACCTTTCGAAGGGCTTCTTCGAGGTGCAGCTTCTGATGGAGAGCCTGCAGCAGGGAGACCCCCTGCTCCACTTCGCGGCAGGTGCCATGCGCTCCCTGTCCAGCTACATGAAGACCCTTGAGTCCTTCATCCGGCTCCAGGTCCGCAACAAGGGCCTGAAGGCGATACGATCGAGGATCCTCGTGCTATGGTCCATCGATCAGTACGAAATGAAGGCCGAGAAGGCCAGGCTGCTGGGCATGCTCCTCTCTGAGCTGCGCGAGGTCTTCGGAGAGGTGGAGTACTGGAACCCCCATGACCCCGAGGGAAAGGACCGCACGAGGCCCCTCCTTTCGGAGAGGTATCAGGTGGTGGTCACCTGCAGCGCCCGCGACGCCGAGCTCATAGCGTCCTCCCGTTCCCCGCCCGGCCAAGTTGTAGTGGTCGCCACGCTCCCACCCGCCGTAGCGTAGTTTATTAGCCGGACCTGACGGAGCTGCTTCGTAATGCCATCAGTGGGTCTTGTCGGCGTGGGCGGCTGGGGGAAGAACCATGCCAGGGTCCTAGGCGAGATGGGGGTCCTGGCGGCCGTCTGCGACCTCGACACTTCCAAGGCCTCCTTCTTCGCCAAGAGGTATGGCTGTCCCGCCTTCTCCTCCGTCGAGGAGATGCTGTCCGCATCGAAGTTGGACGCCGTGCACGTCTGCACCCCGACCGTCACCCACGCCCAGGTCGCCAAGCGCCTCCTGAAGGTCTGGCTTGAGCGTCTTCGTCGAAAAGCCCCTGGCGGCGACCACTGAGGACGGAGAGATGCTGGCGACACTTGCCGACGAGAAGAAGAAGGTCCTCGCCGTCGGCTTCATCGAGCGGTTCAACCCGGTCGTGGCCTACCTCAAGGACCTTGTCTCAAAGGGCAAGATGGGCGAGCTGCTCCTGGCGGAGTTTCATCGGGAGAGCCGCTGGGGAGGCGTCAAGGACGTTGGCATCCTGAAGGACACCACCGTTCACGACATCGACACCGCCCGCTGGATATTCGCCGAGGAGCCTGTGCAGGTCTTCGCGAGGACCGGAAGGGTCAGGGGGCCGTTCGAAGACTTCGCAGTGGTCGTCCTTGGCTTCAAGGGCCATCGTTCCGCCATCCTGACCTCCAACTGGGTCACCCCCAAGAAGGAGAGGATGCTGGAGGCCGTCTTCACCGAGGGGGTCGTGACGATCAACTTTGTCACCCAGGAGGTACGAATCGACAGCGAGACGTCCACCGAGATCCCTCGTCTGCAGGCCCAGGAGCCGCTCAGCGCCGAGATCAAGTCATTCCTGGAGTGCGTCGCCAGCGGCCGCAAGCCCCTGGTGGACGGCTGGGACGCGATAAAGACGAGCAAGATCGCCGAGGCAGCGAGCTACTCGAGCGAGAAGGGTCTCCCGATCTTCCTACAGCTCAGTCCCGGCCGAGGACCGCCTTCGAATTCGCAAGGCCTCCAAGGCCGTCGACATGCGGGCGAAGGGAGCATTAGGCCCTGACCGGGTGGGCAAACGTTTTTAGCCGAAGCGCCAAAGGTCTGTGGTGATTTGACCAAGCCTGCAAGACTGGGCGTTGGAAGCGTGATCGATCCGAGCGCGAAGATCGGCGAAGGCGTCTCCATATGGAACCTCGTCTACGTAGGGAAGGGGACCGAGATCGGTGACAACGTCTCGATCGGCTCCCTGGCCCACGTCGATTACAACGTGAAGATCGGCGCCAACACCCGAATCGAAGGTTCGGTCTACATCCCGCCGTTGACCGTCATCGGGAAGGACGTCTTCATCGGCCCCGCCGCCGTGTTCACCAACGACCCCTACCCGATGAGCAAGAGGATGATAGGTTGCGTGGTCGAGGACGGTGCCTCCATCTGCGCCAGGGCCGTCATAAAGGCCGGCGTCAAGGTAGGTCGAGGCAGCGTCGTGGGGATGGGTTCCGTGGTGACGAAGGACGTTCCGCCCGACACGGTGGTGGCCGGGGTCCCAGCTAAGCCGTTCTACTCTCGTCGGGTCTATGATGAGAAACGGAAGAACTGGGAGTCTCGATTAGTCCTGTAAGTCGCGCGTAGGAATCGCGGATCACGTAGAACGAGTAGAACCATATCAGCAGTATGGCTCCGCCGAACGCCGCCTTCGCCGTCGCGTAGCCGAAGATCACCCAGTAGCTGGAGCCCGAAGGCGCCGAGAGGGGGATCACCACGCCGAAGAGGACGAATGCGCTTACTAGAAGGGCGATCCACGAGGCCACCACGAGCAGGGCAATGGTGGCGATGATCCTTGGCTTTGCGGTCAAAGGGGCCACCTCATGATCGCGAAAGTGAGGAGGGATAGGACCACGGCGACGACCTCTATGACGTAGACCGTGGAGACCAGGTCGCCTTCGGGCAAGGGGCCTCCGGCCAGGACCATCCTAGAGAGGGTCATGGGCGTGTCCTTGTCCCTTGAGGCCTCTAGGAGGTAGTCGTCTCGCAGTTTCACCGGCCTCTTCTTCATGTCGCGGTGCTCCATGAAGCTCTTGACCGAAGACAACACGAAGAAGGAGTTGAGGATAGCAGGGATAAGGGCCACCACTCCGACAATCTCCATCCCACCTGAAATGACTATGGCCCCATAGGCGGCTCCTAGGGCGAGGCTCCCGGAGTCTCCCGGGAATATCCTGGACGGGTTCCTATGGAAGGGGTAGAACCCGACGAGCGCCAGCGTGAAGGCCAAAGTCAGACCCAGCATTACCCAGTTGCCCACCACCGCGAAGGCCACCAGCAGGGGAATGGAGGCCAGGGCGGAGTAACCCGTGAGGAGGCCATTGTAGACGTCGATCATGTTGAAGGTGTTGGCAGTCACCGGTATCGCTAGGAAGACCAGCAGCGGGTAGATGATGGTGATCCTGAGAGGGGGCCCGAAGGGGAGGACAAGGTGCGGAGAGTAGGCTCCGAGCACGACGATGGGCGCGGCCGCCAGGAACAGGAGCACGACCTTGAGGGGCCCGCTTAGGGTCCTGAGGTCGTCTACGAGGCCCACCGCCCCCGCGATCAGGGCCGTGGCGACGAAGGCGACGGCGCGCAGATCCCGCGAGACGGCAAATATCAATAAACCCGAAACCGTCAGCGCGACGAGGATGGCGGGCCCTCCAGGGCGTGATACCGGGGGGGTCCCTTTTTTGTGGGCGTCAGGGACGACCAGGCCCTTCCTTCGGAGGTAGCCCGAAAGGTACTTCGTGAGCAGGTAACAGACGGGCAGGGCCAGGATGGATGGTGCGATTTCTTCCCACAAAGCTCTCTGTTGTCTCTTGAGAACCTTTTTTCGGGGCTTTTATAAGAGCTTCGTCGGGGTCACCCACTTTACATTTAAATATAGACGTCTCCAGTAGTCGCGTAGATTAAATTGAAGCTGAAAGAACTGAGACCCGATTCGCGGAGGGTCTTCGTCGACGTAACCGTCAAGGACACTTCCTCTCCACGCGAAGTCTCGCTTAAGACAGGCGAGAAGGCGACCGTGGCTGACGTGACCGTCGAGGACGACTCCGGCACCGCGACCCTTACACTCTGGAACGAGTTCGCCACGAAGGTCAAGGCAGGCGACAAGCTGAAGATAGAGAACGGCTATGTGAGCACCTTCCGCGGCGAGATGAGGCTGAACGTCGGGAAGTACGGGAAGCTCACCATCGAAGAGTAGCCATCTCGACAAACTTTAAAAGAGGACCTCTTCAAGCTTCGGAAGGCTGACCACTCATGCCACAGATTGCCAGGATAAAGCTCGTATCAACCCGACTTGACGACCTCGAAAGGGTCAGCAAGGACATCAAGGACCTCGGCGAGAAGACCGGCATAAACGTAAGGGGACCGGTGCCTCTTCCCACGAAGAAGCTCAGGGTGGTCACGCGCAAGGCTCCATCCGGCCAGGGCACCCACACCTTCGACAAGTGGGACCTCAAGGTGCACCGCAGGCTCATCGACATCGACGCCAACGAGCGCACCATCGCCCAGCTGACCCGCCTGAGGATCCCCGATACCGTGAACATCGAGATCAAGCTAAGGACGAAGTAGCCTTTTTGACCAGCGCTTCCACGACTAGCGCAGCGACTTCAGCCTGTGGCTAGCCGCTCGTTAGGACGAACTCCTTCAAGTCCCCGTCTTCTAGGCTGACGAGCCCTCCGTTGAGGACGCCGTCCCCGTAGTCGCTCCCGGGGTTCAGGCAGAGGGTCCGGCCAATCTTCGCAAAGCCTCTGGACTCGTGGACGTGGCCGTGCATGCCCAGCATAGGTTGGTACTTTTCGATCGCCTCCCTGACGGCCGTGCTCCCCACATGGGTCATCTTCACGGTCCCCATCCCCTCCCTGACGTACTTCAGCTGCTCGTCCACCGCCGGGGCCTTGTCCAGTTCTGTCCCGAAGGGCGGCACGTGTATGGAGAAGATGCTGCCCCTCTGGTCGCCTATCCCCTCCGCCAGCCGGTCGATCATCTTCCTGAGCTCCTCTTCGGGGACCTCCCTTGGGCTTTGCCAGGGCGTGACGTTGGCGAAGCCCAGCGTGAGCATGGGGTTCTTCGGTGTGAGCTGGACCACCTGGTTCTCTGGGTTGAAGACGTGCTCTCCTGCCTTCAGCACTTCGTCCAGCTCGAACCTGTCGTCGTTGCCGGGGGAGATGTAACACTTCACGTCCGTCCCCCGAGCCTCTCCTCTGCCAGCGCCACCCAGGCCGCAAGACAGGACCGCATGGCCTCCAGGAACATGGCGTCCGCCCTCTTCTTGTCGGCGTTGAGCTCCGCCAGCTCCGATTCGTTCGTGATGAAGCAGTATATCCCCGAGTTCCGCATCTCCGTCTGATACTCGGCGACCTTCTCCTTCGAGGTGGTCACCTCCTCCCCCCGGAGGTTCAGCCTGAACTTGCCGTCCCTACCCTCCACAATGGGGACCAGGATCTTCCCGGTCAGGTCGCCAGCGAGGATGAGAGAGCTGGCCTTGTAGAACTTGGCCGCGTTGATGAACTTGCGGAAGCAACGCTCGGACCCGTGCACGTCACTTGCAAAGAAAATCCTAGTGTTCACAGAGTCTCAGTCTGGCGGTATCTCCTTGTATGCCAAGTCTATATCTATTCCCTTGCTCTTGTGGCTGTTCTTGGACCATAGGTAGAGTACGAGTCCGAGCAAGAAGGAGCCGGCCACGTAGATATAGGCGAAGTCGTATCCAGGAATCCCTAGGGCCGTAGCGCCCGTGCCCCAGATGGTTGGATGGGTGAAGAACTGGTAGGAGATGTAGGCGAAGACGCCCGCCATCAGTATGCCGCAGAGTCCGAGTATGCCTTGGGAAGAACCCTTTTCGTTCTTCATTGCGTAGATGACCGCAGCGATGCCCACGAAGATGAAGTAGATCATGGAGGCGACGACCGCAGCATAGAGCGACTGGAAGCCGCCGTAGAACACGGCGCCTATCGCGACCAGCGCTCCGGTTACGATGAGCTGCAGCGTCAGCGCCACCGTCGGCGACCCGTACTTCGGGCTGATGTGGGCTACCTTCTCGGGCAGGAACCTGTCGAAGGCCTGTGCGAAGAAGTACCTCGAATCGACGATGATTCCGTAGGCCAGCACCGCCATGGTCCAGACTATCCATCCTATGCCGAGGAACCAGGCAATGGCCGTGTTGTTCACGGCGCCCATGGCGAGGGTCCAGAAGTTGAAGGAGTAGTCGAAGACCAGCGTGGGGTTCGAGAGGGCCGCGGTGACGAACTGATAGCCGCCTGCATAGTACATCGCCGCGAAGGCGCTGGTCACCAGGACCATGACCAGGAAGGAGGCGATCGGCACGTTCCACTTTATGCTCCGCGGATCCCTTGATTTCAGAGGCGACGGCCGGGCCGGCATTGATCCATGGATAGACGAAGATGGCGAAGAAGGGCAGTATGAAGATCGAAGCGCCAAGGTCGAAGGTTGATGAGAAGCTGGTCGAGGAGAGGGTGGTGTATGAGATGCTGCTGTCGTTGACGGCGGAGGAGAGGCCGTTCATGTAGCTGGCCACGCCGCTTTGTCCCGCACTGAGCAGGGCAAAGATGCCAACCACAAGGGCGGCGACGCCTACCACCGCGAGCACCGAGACGAGCTTGTAGCCGTATCTTGGCTTGAAGATGTTGATGGCGATAAGTATGGCGAAGATGACAATGCCGACGAGGGCTTGCAGGTACGGGGTCGAACCTGCGAGGTCGCCTGGCAGAGCGAGGCCGAGGGCCGATTGGCTGGTCGGATAGAAGAAGAGGCCCACTGAGCCTATTGCGAATACCGCGGAAAGGGCGATCAGGGCAAGGTAAGCGAGCGTTTCGACGGTATAGCCCATGAACCCGAGCGCGCTGCCGAAGAGGCCGCCGTAGGTCCTAGAGACCCAGATGTAGTCTCCTCCGGTGCGTGAAAGCCTCCGAGTCGGATCATGGTGTAGACGACTATCTGAGGGATGGATAGGATGAAGGCGATGAGAGATGCGTAGACGAGGTTCACGCCGGCCACCGAAGGCAAGGCTACCATCGTGAATCCGATGGTCGCCAGGGCGGCGCCTGCGGACATGTTGCTCACGTTCAGAGCTATGGCGTCGAGCATCGACACGTTCTTGACGAGACCTGTGCTTTCTCGTACGAAAACGGATGACCGTTCCTTTTCGGTCATGCCTGTGCATCGTATCGCCCACGATTTAAGTATTGTTTTTGGCGACTATTGGGCTTAAATCAATCACTCTTTGCCGTCAGCAACCCACAAATAGCTTGGCGAGGCATCAACGCAGCAAGGACATACGGCCCCCTCAGAGAGGGTGCGGGTCTACCAGGGACCTGCTGGAGAAACCTTCGAGGTCGACAGGCAGCTACGCAGCACTGTGGACGCCGAAGCCCTGCGCACCCTTCTCGGCCTCCCTTCATACATAGATCTGTCCAACTCCGCCTTGCAGAGGGCGGTCGTCGTGCTCTGGGCTTCAGTTTCGGCGCCGAAGCCCTTCGTCTCGTTCCCCGAAGGAAAGAAGCTGGACTCTCCATTATCCCCCTTGCTGATGGGAGGTGCGGCCGTCAAGTTCATGAGCCCCAGCGCGAACCTGCCGGGCGGCCCCCTGAACAGGAAGATACACGACCTCGACTACATCCTCCCCCGCAACCAGGCGGGAAAGTTCGTGCAGCTCCTTTGCCTCTTGGACCTCGCCGCCGGCTCCAGGTTCAAGCGTTTCATGACCTCTACGGACAAGAGGTTCAACGCCCTCCGTGCCGGGGAGAGGTACAGGGTCAGGGGCCGGAACTGGGCCGACTCCCAGGGCCCGGTGGCCAGCGTCGTCGACGTCTTCGTCGAAAAGATCCAGACCAGGCACACGGTCTCGATCCACGACGACTTTGCAAGGGCCGCGGAGAACCTGCACACCATCGGCCTGGAGAAGCTAATCATTACCAAGTGCCAGCTCATCAGTGAATTCGACGCCAAGTCGGTGCGGTCCGCCGACGGCATCGACGCGAGGATCCTTAGCTGGCCCAGCTATCGTGAGAACAAGGTCATAGTCGGCATGGAGGAGAAGGACATGCTCGACGTATGCTCGCTTCTCATCGACGGAGGGGTCAGCGGGCGCCTGGACGTCGCAAGGCTCAGACGAGAACTGTCCGACCCGAAGTTCCTCCTGACCGTCAGGCTCAACCTGGAGAACCTCGTTTCGCGGCAGGATTGGATGAAGGCGAAGGGCCTTTCGGGGGCGCAGATTTCTCTCGTCGCTGGGACCGGAGCGCTGGTCCTAAAGGCCCTCCCAACCGTGGACAAGTCCTGGTCGAAACCTTGGTGGAACACTGACGTCGAGACGCCGTCGGTGAGCTAGAGGCTCGGCACGGGTCACGGGGAGCCTCATCACCTTCCATAACCTATATATTTACAGCCATAAACATGGGCAGGCGTTAGGAAGGTGTCATCGGTGCTCCTAGTCTGCGCAGTCGATCCTCGGCTTCACGTTCGATTCCACATACGTATTCTGGCTCGCCCCCGTCTCTGGCCTCTTGGCCGTCGTCGTCTCTCTCCTCTTGATGAGAAGGATAGGAAGGATGAACCAGGGAGGCGCCAAGGCCATCGAGGTGGCTGCCGCCATCAGGGTGGGCGCCTACGCTTTCCTCAAGAGGCAGTACACCACTATCGGCGTTATCACGGCCATCATCTTCGTGTTGATGGCCGTCGCACCCAACCTGGGCCCTGGAACTGCCATCGCTTTCCTCGTGGGTGCCGTGGCCTCGCTGGCGGCCGGTTACATTGCGATGGATAACGCCACGAAGGCCAACCTCAGGACCGTGGCGGCCGCCCAGGAGGACGCCGAGAAGGCGCTCAAGACTGCGTTCTATGGGGGGGCGACCATGGGGTTCGCCGTTGTCGGGCTATCGCTCTTGGGCGTCAGCCTGATGTTCCTGCTGTACGGAGGGTATAACGCCCTCTTCGGAACCTTGTCGCGGGCCGCCGCGGCAAAGCTGGGCGGGGAGGTCGCCAGCGGCATCGTCGGCATGGGCTTTGGGGCTTCGCTCATAGCCTTGTTTGCCCAGCTGGGAGGCGGGATCTATACCAAGGCCGCGGACGTCGGCGCGGACCTGGTAGGGAAGGTGGAGGCCGGGATCCCGGAGGACGACCCTCGCAACCCGGCGGTCATAGCCGACAACGTGGGCGACAACGTGGGCGACTCCGCCGGCAGGGGAGCCGACCTGTTCGAGTCCGCCACGGGAGAGAACATCGGAGGGATGATCATAGGGGGCCTGATAAGCGTGGCCACGGGTAACCTGATCTTCCTGGTCTTCCCGCTTATCGCTCGCGCCCTGGGCATCTTCGCCACGCTGATAGGGATGCCGTTCGTACGCCTTAGCGCCGCGGAGGCCAAGAACCCGATCAAGGGCCTTCGCAAGGGGCTCACGGTGACGACCATAGCCGCGGCCATCCTGTTCTTCTTCGCTACGGATATCCTCTTCGGAAGCGTGAACGATGCGATCTACCTCTACTTTGCTCTCCTCTCCGGCCTGGTGGCCAGCGTGCTGATCGATTACATCACGGACTACTACACGGGTCGCGACCGGACCCCTGTCAGGAGGATCGCCCTTGCAAGCCAGACCGGAGCCGCAACGAACATAATCACCGGGCTGGCGGTCGGCCTCGAGACAACCGCCCTCCCCGTGGTTTCGCTCGGGGGCGCCCTCCTTGTCTCCTACTATCTCGGAAGCCTATTCGGAGAGGCCAACCCAGGCATCGGCGCGTTCACCGGCGGCGTCTACGGCACGACCCTTGCGACCATGGGGATGCTCGCTGTCATGGGGATGGTGCTGGCCCTCGACGGATTCGGCCCTATAGCCGATAACGCCGCCGGCATAGCTGAAATGTCTGGCGAGAAGGGCGCCGAGGAGACCATGGAGGCGCTTGACGCCGTGGGCAACACCACCAAGGCCCTGACAAAGGGATTTGCCCTTGGCTCGGCGCTTCTGGCAGCACAGCTACTCTTTCAGGCCTACGTCCAGCAGGCCACCACCTATTTCCATCAGACCTCTGTGTTCGTCGTGGACATTTCGAACCCGGCGGTCCTCGTTGCCGGCTTCATCGGAGCCATGATTCCGTTCTTCTTCTCTTCGCAGGCCATCGCGGCGGTGGGCAGGGCCGCAGGCCTGATGGTCGAAGAGGTCAGGCGGCAGTTCAAGGAGATCCCTGGCATCCTGGAGGGCACTGCCAAGCCCGACTACGCGAGGGCCGTGGACATCAGCACGCGTGCCGCGCTTCGTGAGATGGTCCTGCCAGGCCTCCTAGCCGTCACGGTCCCCATCGTCATAGGGGTCCTTCTAGGCATCGAAGCCGTCGGAGCCCTGGTGATAGGGGCCACGCTTTCAGCCGTCCCCCTGGCGCTCTTCATGAACACCGGAGGAGGCGCCTGGGACAACGCGAAGAAGTACATCGAGGCTGGTAATCTTGGTGGGAAGCGCTCCCCCGCCCATACGGCGGCAGTGGTGGGCGACACCGTGGGTGATCCCCTGAAGGACACGGCCGGGCCTTCGCTTCACGTGCTCATCAAGCTGCTCAACACGCTTTCCATCGTCTTCATCCCTCTATTCGTCAACCTCCTCCACCTCATCCACTGAGCACGGACCGGCCCGCAGCAGGACGCTAAGGCCTCACAGGGCACTACGCATTCCGCTTGTTTCGTCTCATCGAGGCGCCCTAGTGCCCAAAGCCTAAATACGCAACGCGCCTGATTGAGGGTGTTGAGACGAAAGACCCCCGACCCGGTGACCATAAGGACGATGGCCATCGACGACCTTGGATTCGTCTGGAGGTTGGGGAAGGCTTCTTTCACCAGCGAGATATCGTATTCGAAGAGGCTCTGGACAGAGGATGAGCTACTCGCACGTTTCGTCGACAACCAGGACCTTTGCCTGACGGCCATATTCAACGGCAGGGTTGTGGCTTTCATCCTAGGCGGGCTGCTAAAGCGCACGGGGTCATCGTGGGCCACCGGCTACTTCCTCTGGATTGCGGTGGCCAAGAGGTATCAGAAGAAGGGGATCGCGGTCAAGCTCTACAAGGAGATGGAGCGGAGGCTCAAGGAGCGGGGGGCCAGGAGCGTCATCTCTGAAGTGGAGACCAGGAACTTCAAGGCGCTCGACTTCATGAGGCGCGTCGGGTTCAGAGAGGACCACACGGTCTCCTACTTGAGGAAGAGGCTGTGACGCTCAGGAAGACCTGCACCCAACCTGGCAACGCAAATTAGGAAGGCACATTTGAGTTCTGAGGTCGGATGCTGACAGAGGTCCTCGCAGTGTTCGTCGTCGGAGTCCTCCTAGGCCAGCTCCTCAGACTGCGGAAGGTGAAGCCGAACCTTTGGGGGCTTTCGGCCGTCGCAGTCTCCGCCCTCCTGTTCACCATGGGCCTAAGCATCGGGCTCGAGCGAGGCGCCCTCCTTGAGATCCTGCCGGAGGCCGCAGGAACCTCTGTGCTCCTAGGACTCTCGGCCGCCGCAGCCGGGGCGCTGGCCACCTATTTCATCCGTGGGAGGAGGAGGGATTGAGGAGGGAGGTCGCCATGCCCGTGCTCCTCGTCACGTCTCTGGTGGCTGGGCTCATCCTCTCCTCTCTGGATCTGAAAGGGGTAACGTCGGCTGACGTTTCGCCGTTCGTGGACTACCTGCTCATAATCTTCGTCTTCATAGTTTCGGTGGACGTCGGCTCCGGCCTTGACCGGAAGACGGTCTCTTCTCTCGGGAGGGACGCTCTGTTGCTCTCCACGGGCACGGTGGTGGGAAGCGTCGTCGTCGGCCTCGCCTTTTCGATAGTCCCCTCTCTTGGCCTTAGAGGCTCGATGGCTGTCGCGCTCGGAATGGGGTGGTACACGCTAGACGGTCCCCTCGTGACGGCCTCCCTCGGAGCCCTCGCCGGAGCCACCGGTTTCTTGGCGAACTTCCTCAGGGAGCTGTTCACATTCGTAGCCTACCCGATCTTCAGGAAGAGACTGGGTGGAAGGAGCTCGATCTCGCTTGGCGGGGCCACAACCATGGACACGACCCTGACGGTGATTTCAGGAGTGGGCGGGAAGGAGGTGGGGGCCCTCAGCTTCCTCCATGGGGTCATCATCACCCTCATCGTCCCCTTTCTGGTCAGCCTGGCCCTCTCGCTGCTCCCTCGCTGACCTCGCCCGCCGTCTTCTGGACCGGAGGCCTCGCCGGCGCGTCCACCTAGGCGAAGAGTGACACTGGCTTCTGGGTCAGGCCGTCCACGAGGTACCTGTCGGTGATCCTCGCGCCGGGGGCGACGGGTATGGCTATCGTCCAGATCGTCAGGAAGTAGGGCTCCACCCTCCCCAACTTCCCAAGCTCCTCCCTGACCTTCCTCATCTGGTCGGCGACCACCTCCGTGGGCTCTTCGCTCATCAGGCCGGCCACTGGGAGACGAAGGAGGGCCTTCACCTCGCCTTCGTCGGCCACCGCGACCCCTCCCTGGACCTCTATGAGGGCGTCTGCCGCGACCTTCATGTCGGCCGGGTTCCTCCCCATGACGCCCAGGTTATGGGAGTCGTGGCCGATGGTAGAGGCTATGGCCCCCCTATCCAACCCCTTCCTGCCCAGGGCCAGGTTCCTGTTTCCGTTCCTGCCGTGGCGTTCGAAGATGGCAAGGGTCGTAAGATCGCCCGGCTGCACCCTCCAGTCCTTGACCTCCACTTCATCCGTCGCAAAGCCGGCGAAGAGGGAAGAGAGGTCCATGGTCCTGACCGTGGCCCTGCCCTGCTCGAACGGCGCGCGGATCACGAAGTCCTCCTCATTGGGCCTCGCCATCTTCACCGTGTTGCGGGCGAACTCCGGGAACGGCCATGGGTCGATTCTGGTCATCAGCTTCCCCTTCCGCGCCACCAGCTCTCCGTTGGCGTAGACGGCGTCGACGTCGAACCGGTGAAGGTCGTTCATCAGGATGATGTCGGCGTAGTTTCCTGGCGAGATGGCGCCCATGTCGTGCTGCCTAAGGTGGGCGGCGGCGCTTATCGTAGCCCCCTGGATGGCTTCGACGGGGTCGTATCCGTAGGCGATCGCCGTCCTCAGCACGTCGTCCATGTGGCCGCATTCGAGGAGGACATCCGGCATTATGTCGTCGGTGCAGAAGATTATCCCCCTTTTGTCCGGGACCGCCGTCAGGCCCGCCACATAGCCCTTGATGAACGGGTCCACTGCTTCGGGGGGCATTAACCTCGCCATCAGCTTGAGGTTCCTTATTTTGACGTACTCCATGCCCGCCCTGAGCTTGTCCAGCGCCTGCTCGACGACGAAGTTCTCGTGGCAGGCCTCGATTCCGGAGGCGATGTAGGCGTTCAGGGCCTTTCCTTTCAGGTCGACGCAGTGGCCATCGAGGACGGTGCCAGCCTTTCTGCCCTCTTCGACTATGCCCACCATCCTCTCCTTTAGGTTGACCACGCCGTCGTAGTCCATGATCTCCGCCAGGCCGATGCACCTCTCCCACCCCAGCATCTCGGCCACGTCCTCCGCCATGAAGTCTGCCCCAGACGTCTCCAGCTCCTTGACGCTGGGCACGCAGGTGGGCACCATCCAGAAGGCCTTCAGGGGGAGGTGCCTGCTGGACTGCATCATGAGCCTGACCCCGGCCTTGCCGAGGACGTTCCCGATTTCATGAGGGTCGTAGGCCACAGCCGTGGTGCCCTTGGTCAGGACGGTCTCCGCAAACCTCGGCGGGGTCACTTGGCTGCTCTCTATGTGCATGTGGGTGTCGACTGAGGCCCGGTATCGCGTACCTGCCCGAGGCCTCTTCGACGGCGGCCGAGGGAAGCTCCTCTTCCCCGATGTAGGCTACCCTACCCTGGAAGATGCCTATGTTGGTCCCCTCCTGCACCTCCCGGGTGTTCACGTTCACCAGCTGCGCGCCCTTGATGAGCAGGTCGCAGGGGACCAGCCCCTGCGCCGCCCGTACCAGCTCGCTGAAACTCATATCAATTCACCATGATCCCGGCTAATGGGGGACGAAGCTGTTCATGTACTCCCCAATGTGGCCAGCCCCCACTACGAGGACGGCAGCGAATATGGCTACCCAGACGAGGAGGAAGGCCAGGTCCTTCTTCGAGGGCCTGAGCTGCTCCACGAATGTCATCTCCTTGTAGGCGCCAAAGGCCCGGCTTTCTAGGGTTATCGCCATTTGCTCGCCCAGGGTCTTCACCACACGGACGAAGAGGGGGATGAGGAGGAGCTTGTACTTCTCGAGCTTCTTCCTTATGCCCTCGGCGTAGAGGTCCATCCCCCTTACGGTGTGGGCGTCCGTGATGTTCACCAGCTCCTCCTCCACGAGGGGCGCCATCCTCAGGGCCAGCATCTCCATGTATGCGACGGAGATCGGGATCTTCATGACCTGGATGGCGCTTACGACGAACTTCTTCTGGTCCGTAGTGAGCATGAATACGATGGCGGTGAGCACCACGATCGGGAACCGCAGGGCCACAGCCGCCCCGAACATCATCCCTTCATAGGAAAGCTTGAACACCCAGAGGTTGAGCAGCACGGTCTTCGGAGACGGATAGAGGAACGAATAGAGCACGAAGAAGGCCACCGCCGGCCCGAACGCTATCACGCTCTTCGAGGCCAGCGACCTGAAGGATATCCCGGCCAGGGACCGGATCATCAAGACCTCTGCCACCAGGATGATGCCAAGGACCCGCACGTCCACTATGGCGAAGGCCATGAAACACATCACGAAGCACCATACGAACTTCACCGACGGGTCCATCATGTGGAAGAACGAGTGCCCGTCGGCGTAGGCAAGGAGCGTCATTGCGGCACCACCAGGGAATCGTCGAAGTCGCTCACCCTGATCACCGAGCCCAGCCGAGGGTCCAACCGAAGAGCTAACCTGTGGACGACGGGGTCGGTCAGGGAGGTGGCCTTCAGGAGCGCCGGGGAGTTGAAGAGCTCGCCGGGGGTCCCACAGAACATCAGGTTCCCCTTCTCTATGACTAGGACGTCGGTGGCTACGTCGGCAACGAAGTGCATGTCATGGGTGATGAAGAGGGAGGTGGAGCCGTTCGCCTTGAGCTTGTTGATGATGTCGATGATGTAGTCGGTCCTCCTCCTGTCCTGGCCGGTCATGGGCTCGTCGAAGATGATGAGTTTCGGCTCCAGGACCAGTATGGTTGCGATGCTAAGGCGTCGCTTCTGACCCATGCTGAGGCTCAGCGGGTGCTCCTGAGAGTACCCCTTCAACCCGAAGACGTCGAGCATCCTCTCCGTCCTCTCCCTGATCTCCGCCTCCGAGTGCCTCCCGGACACCTGCAGGCCGAACGCGACCTCGTCGAAGACTCGATCGGTGACGAACTGGTGCTCGGGATTCTGGAAGGCGAATCCGATGTGCTTGCAAAGGATCTTGGGAGACGTCTTCGAGACATCGAAGACGCCTTCGTCGGCGAAGAAGGAGATCTTCCCCAGGGCAGGCTTCAGCAAGCCCACGAGCAGCTTCGCGAAGGTCGTCTTGCCGCTGCCGTTGGATCCCAGGATTGCATAGACCCGTCCTTCCTCGAACGACGCCGAAAGCTCCTTGACGGCGGTGTAGCCGGAGGGGTACCTGAACGAAACGCCCTCCACTCGAAGGAGCTCCTTGTGTCCCTCGGGCCTGGCCCGCTCGCCCGCCCCGGCCTTTACGCCGACGTTGCAAGGGAACTCGTCCACCGTGACGGGGCAGCAGTCGAACTTGTACCCCTTCTTCGCGGCGACGTAGGCGGCTTCAGCGACCTGCGGTATGAACAGCCCCAAGTCCTCCATTATGTAGGATGACCTGCTCAGCAGCATCCCCCGGGGTGGACCTACGTCCAACACCCTGCCGTCGTTCATTATGGCGACCTTGTCGGCCAGGCGGATTATCTCGTCCAGCTTGTGCTCGATGAGGAGGATCGTGATGTCCTGCTCCTTGTTGAGTTTCTCTATGGTGGAGATGACCTCCCCGATGCCTCGAGGGTCCAGGTGGACCGTGGGCTCATCCAGGACCAGGACCTCCGGCTCCATGGCCAGGGCGGTGGCTATGGCCAGCCTCTGCTTCTGGCCGCCCGACAGCGAGCTCGTCATCGAATGTTTGAAGTCCTGGAGGCCGACGATGGCGAGGACTTCGTCCAGCCTCCTCTTCATGTCCTCGGGCTTCACGAGGAGGTTCTGCATCGGGAACGTGACTTCGTCTTCGACGCGGGAATGGATGATCTGCGATTCGGGGTTCTGGAAGACGATGCCCACCTTCCTTGCCAGGTCTCTCGCCCTCCAGCGCCTCGTGTCCATGCCGCAGGTGACGACGCTTCCCTTGAACTCACCACCCATCTCGTGCGGGATCACACCGTTCAGCGCGATGGCCAGGGTGGACTTGCCGCAGCCGCTGGGGCCAAGGATTACCATGAACTCGCCCTTTTCCACCTTCAGGCTTGCACCCTTCAACGTGGGCTCCTTGGCCAGCGGATACGTGTACCAGAGGTCCTCGACGGCGACCGCGCTCACGGTCGTCGACCCCTAGGATGGCGGCACGGCCCCTACGCGCTGAAGGATCACGTAGATCTCGTAGGCGAAGATGCCCCAGAACACGGCCACTATGCATGATGTCCCCATCAGGACTATATTGGTCCAAAGGGGGACGTTGAAGAGGTTCAGGGTTATCCCGAAGACCGCGTAGGAGATGGCACTGTTGATCGCACCCACGATGCCCGTTATCACAAAGTTGGCGTATCTTGAGGAGGCGAACTTGAACCGGAAGAGGCCGAAGGCGACGTCGGCCCCCAGCCCCTCGAAGAAGTCATAGACGTAGACCATCATGCCGAACGGGTTCCCGGCCGCGAGCTCGAAGGGAGCCCCAAGGGTCATTACGAGGGTCCCGGCGCCGAACTTCTTGATAGCGAAGACCGACAGCATCCCCCAGAAGATGAAGAATCCCCCGAGGACGGTCGTCGCTATGGGCCCGAAGATCGACTCGGTTATGAACCTGATCTGCCCCCAACCACCCTTGATGATGCCACTGATGGCGATCATCGCTACCATCCAGATCCACTGACGTCGGTTGCAGCTGGCAACGGTCCAGCCCTTCTTTAGAAGACCTTGCTGCTCTTGGACAGTTTCCATATTATGGAAAGAAATGTTGACATTATAAACCTTCGAATCTAGCGGTGAGACGTCTGGTTAAGTCTATTAGGAATAGTGTAGATAGTATCCGCATAGGGTGGGAATCCCGTGAGACGGCCCTACGGTTTCTGGGTGGCCATCGGTCTCCGACTGAGCCTGCCTGGCCCGCAGCGGGGGCGACATGATGGTAGCCCACCATCGTTTTAAGTCGCCGGGCTGACAACCTGGCGAAGATGACGAAGGTCCTCTACGGGGTAAGCCCAATCGGCCTCGGCCACGCCTCCAGGGCCGTGGCCATCGGAAAGGAGCTGACTGAACTCGGAGCGGAGGTGACCTTCGCCACGGGAGGGCCTGCGGTTGGATTCCTGCGTTCCTACGGCTTCGACGTCAGGGACGCGGTCAGCGAGCCGGATCCCATCCTGTGGCGCGGAAGGAACATCTTCTCCTCTCTGTGGTACTTGCGCTACTGGCGGGGGTACAACGCTTCAAAGGCCAGGATGCTCCCCCTGAGGAACGAAGTGGGGCCGGACCTCGTGGTGGGTGACGAGGAGTTCTCGGTGCTCAGCCTGGCCGCCCAGGAGGGGCTGAAATCCATCATGATATCGGACGAGCTGGAGCTGGGCTTCGCGAGGACCTTCCTATCTCGGAGCATCGAGTCCCGCGTCGCCAAGTGGTACCGGGAGCTCCAGGAATCGGTCTCCCTCCTCATCGTCCCCGATGTGGGGGCGGACTCTGGCAACCTCTGGCATTGTGGGCCCGTGGTCCGCCGGGTGACGGCGGGGAGGTCAGAGACCCGGCTTTCCCTAGGCCTCCCCATCGACAAGAAGTTGATCCTGGTGAGCCTTAGCGGAAGCGGGTCCGGAGGATACCTCGTCCCCGCCGTCGAGAAGGTCGTGAGGGAGGAGGGGATGGACGTGGCGGTGGCCGTCGCCGGCGGGAGGCAGGAGCCCACACACGGCAGGTTCCACCACCTGGGCTTCGTCCGGGACCTGCAGAACCTGGTGGCCGCTGCCGACGTGGCCGTAAGCCAGGCTGGCAAGAGCACCATCGACGAAGCCTTCTCCTCGGGGACCCCCCTCATCACCATCCCCCTCAAGAACCACTTCGAACAGGAAGAGAACGCAAAGGCGCTGGGATTCGCGCGCAGCGACTTGCGAAGGCTGGGCCCACTCATCGAAGCCCGGATTGCAAGGAGGGGCAAGCCGAGGAACTACGACGGCGCGAACAGGGCGGCGGCCAAGATCTTGACACTCGCCTGATTCGGGCGTGCCGGCCGTGCCCGGGGACGGGCGGAGTGCGAAGAGGTCGAATCGGGGCAACCGGTAAAAACGTGCGTGGCGAACGTCAAACGCATGCAGCCCGTATCCCCACCGTCGGAATCGCTCCGAAGCCTCGCCAAGGAATACTGGGAGTGGCGGCTCAGCGACGAACCCCTGCTCGCCACCCAGCTAGGAGACCGGCGGTACGACGCGAAGCTTCCTGACATCAGCCCTGCAGGCCGGACCAGGAGAGAGGAAGGCTACCTCTCGTTCTTGGAAAGGTGCAGGGCCATCGCCGACGCCTCCCTGTCCCCTCAGGATAGGCTGACCAGGGCAGCCATGCTCGTGGACGTAGGGTCTCTCCTCGAATACTCTAGGTGCAGGCTCGAAGAGTGGGCCGTGGACCCACTTCAGGGACCCCAGGTCGAGCTAGCCAACGTCGAGTCCTACCAGCAGGTGAGGAACCCGTCCGAGGCGCGGGCGATGGTCGAGCGATGGTACGCCATGGGGCGGTTTCTGGAGGACTACAGAGAGTGCCTTGGCCGCGGGGTCAGCGGGGGAAGGCTCGCCGTGGCCGCCTGCGTCGCCCGGGCCATCGACGAAGTCAACGATCTCCTCTTGAAGCCGGATTCGGAGTGGCCTTACCTCCTCCCACTCAAGACGCCACGGGACGGATGGACCAACGACGAGTCGAACGCCTTTGTGGAGGGCCTGACCGGGGCCGTGAAGGATTCGATAAGGCCCGCCTTCGGGCGGCTCCTGGAGTTCCTCCGGTCCGACGTGCTCCCGAGTGCCCGCCCCCAGGAGAGGCCTGGCATCGCCAACATCCCTGATGGCCGTGAATCATACATGCGGCTCATCAAGGTGCACACCTCACTCGAGCTGACACCGGAGGAGCTCCATCAGACCGGGACGAGGGAGGTCGCCAGGATCAATGCCGAGATGGAGGCGCTTGGTGCAAAGGTGTTCGGGCTGAAGGACAGGAAGAAGGTGCTCGAACGCCTCAGGACGGATCCGTCACACTACTTCGCCACGGAAGACGAGGTGGCAGAAAAGGCCGAAGCCGCCCTTTCGCGGGCCAAGGGCGCCATCCCGAAATGGTTCGGTCGCCTGCCGAAGGCCGACTGCGAGGTCGTACGCATGGGGGAACATGAAGCGAAACACTCCACCGTGGCGTACTACCGGGCGCCTGCGGCGGATGGGTCGCGGCCGGGCCGCTACTACATCAACACCACTCGACCGGAGACAAGGACCCGATACGAGGCCGAAGCGCTCGCCTACCATGAATCCATCCCTGGGCACCACCTGCAGATCGCCATCGCCCAGGAGCTGAAGGACATTCCGGAGTTCCGGAGGAACAGCGGGGTCACGGCCTTCGTGGAGGGCTGGGGGCTCTATTCTGAGAGGCTTGCCGACGAAATGGGGCTCTATTCGTCGGACTTGGACAGGCTGGGGATGCTCTCCTTTGACGCCTGGCGGGCCTGCCGGTTGGTGGTGGACACGGGGATGCACGCACTCTCCTGGACCAGGGCGCAGGCCATCGACTTCATGGTCGAGAACTCAGCGCTGGCCAGGAACAACATCGAGAACGAAGTGGATCGATACATCACCTGGCCGGGCCAGGCCCTGGCATACAAGACCGGACAGCTTGAGATGATGCGCATGCGAAAAGAGGTCGAGTCTGAGCTTGGCGAACGTTTCGATGTCCGGGACTTCCACGACTCCCTGTTGGGCGGCGGTGCTCTACCGCTCAGCGTTCTGCCGCAGGTCCTGCCGGGAGCCCGGTCCAACTAGCTCATGCAACTATAGGCGCGAAGAGCCGCACTTCTCTGGGTCTTCTCAGCTGCCTTCAACGAGCGTGGTGAGACCTGTGAGCCCCTTGGCGCGGGCAGCAAGCTGACTTACGCAGCTAGGGGCCGACACTTGAGAGCCAGGCCTTGCGCTCGATTCGTTCGGGAACCCCTTGGGAAGCCTCGGGGCCGAGAATTCTGGCATGGATATCTGCTGAGAGAAGATGGCGCCGGGAGAGGGATTCGAACCCTCGAGGCCCGTTAGGGCCACGGGCTCTCTGGCAGGCGGAGGATCGAACCCTCGCCGACTCAAGGCCCGCGCGTTAATCCACTTCGCTACCCCGGCTAGAAGCGGCCTTCGTGGGCTTACCCTTCGGTTTCTTTTAAAAGGTTTCTCGGCCCGTCGGTTTTTAAGGCCTAGGCGCTGCCACATGTGAGGAGGGGTGATGGTCCGCACGCGACGTAAGTTCCGGCTGCTGGACTACATGTCCGACGCCCTCGTCCGAAGCTACGGCTCCACCCTAGAGGAGGCCTTCGCCAACGCCGCCGTCGCGATGATGGCCGTGATGGTGGACCTCCGCGGGGTCTCCGCAGAAAAGCTCCGTCGGGAAGTGAAGGTGGAGGGGTTCGACACCGAGAGCCTCCTCTACAACTGGCTCGAGGCCGTCCTGGTCAAGAAGGACATCGACCGAGAGGTGTTCAGGACCGCCGAAGTGAAGATCAGCAAGTCAGGGGAGGGGTTGACGATAAAGGGCACTCTGCATGGCGACCATGCCGACCCCCACCGATTCAAGCGGGACGTCAAGGCAGTCACATATCACGAGATGTCGATAAGGCGCCGGAGGGGACGCTACGTCGTGACCTTCCTCCTGGACCTCTAGGGCCCGGCCTACTGTTTTTCAGCCTTGGGTCGATTAAATTGACTCTATCCCTATTTCTCCCCGGCGGCACTCTATGTAATTTGGGTTGAGCGACAAGCCTGGGCCGGAGGACGACCTCATGTCGATGGGCACCATCGCAAAATATTCGAAGATAATAGAGGACCAGCGGGCGGGGCTGGACCCTGAGGTCACGAGAGTCTGGTTTGAAAAGGTCGAGCACGACGCCCAGGACCTTGCGCCCGAGAACCTGAAGGGGACCATCGAAGTGATCCAGGATGACCTCCTCCCCATGAAGTACAACATCAAGGCCTCGAAGAGGGCTGTCCCGTTCGTCGTAGAGGCCATCGAGAAGAACCTCTCAAAGATGCCCTTCGCCACCAAGCTCTACTTTCAGGTGGTCGAGCAGGCCATCTGGGACGAATACGAACGCTATGCCAATCAGAGGCCGTCGGTCTAGCCGAGTTCACCTTTTATACCCGTCTCATTCCATGCAAGGACGCCGTCAACTCGCAAGGTGTTTCATAGATTGGACTCATATTACGGCGAGAAGTGCGCTAGCTCGTCCCTGAAGTCGTTCGTAACCCCGTTCTCGAAGCCCCACTACACCCCGGACAGGCCCCTCAACATCGAACACATCAAGCTTGAGGTGGTCCCGGACTTCGAGGCCCAGAGCTTCGAGTGCACGGCCACGTTGAGGATGAAGGTGATGGCTGACAAGGTGGAGACGGTCACCCTCGACCTTGCCGATCTCAAGGTCAAGTCGGTCGCACTCAAAGACAAAGGCCTGTTGCTCTTTCATACGGAAGACGGCAAGTTCACCGCGCAACTACCCGACGAATTCGGGTACGGTAGCACCGTCGAACTGGCCGTGGAGTACGGCGGTAAGCCCCGCAAGGGGATGTACTTCCACAAGCCCGACAAGGACTACCCCGCCAGGCCCGTGCAGCTGTGGACCCAGGGGGAGGACGAGGACAGCCACTATTGGTTCCCCTGCATCGACACCCCCGCCCAGAAGGTGACCAGCGAAATCTCCGCCACGGTTCCATCGACCTTCACGGTCATCTCGAACGGCAAGCTCGCCGAGGTGAATGAGGACGCTGCCAAGGGGACGAAGACCTTCCACTATGTCCAGGACAAGCCCCATTCCGTATACCTGATGAGCCTCATCGCCGGCGAGTTCGCAGAGGTCAAGGACGACGCAGGAGGCGTTCCGCTCTACTACTACGTCCCCAAGGGGCGCGAGGAGGACGCCAAGCGCAGCTTCTCGGAGACTCCGAAGATGGTTGCGTTCTACGTAGAGAAGACCGGCATGCCCTACCCGTGGGACAAGTACGCCCAGACTTGCGTGACCGAGTTCGTCTTCGGCGGGATGGAGAACACTTCGGCGACGACCCTCACCGACACCACCCTCCACGACGAAAGGGCCCATCTGGACTTCTCCAGCGTCCCCTTGGTGTCCCACGAGCTCGCCCACATGTGGTTCGGGGACCTCTTGACCTGCCGATTCTGGAAGGACGGCTGGCTCAACGAAGGCTTCGCCACCTACATGGAGTCCGCATATATCGGCTCCACCAAGGGGGCCGACGAATACATCTACGACGTCCTGAACAACCGTGACATCTACTTGGGCGAGCTTGACCGATATGCGCGCCCGGTGGTCACCAACGTATACGAGACGGCGTCCGAGCTATTCGACCGTCACCTCTACGAAAAGGCTTCGGTGGTCCTCCACATGCTCAGGTCCCAGTTGGGACCTGCGGCCTTCTGGCGCGGCATTCAGCTCTATGTGAAGGAGAACGCGTTCAAGAACGTAGAGACCTCAGACCTGAGGGCAGCCTTCGAAAGGTCCTCTGGAGTAAACCTCGATTCATTCTTCGCGCAGTGGATGGGGCGCGCCGGGCACCCGGAGCTCTCCATCACCTACGAGTCCAAGCCGGACGGGTCCGCCTCGCTCAGGGTCGTGCAGAAGCAGGCCGAGGAGGCCTTCAGCTTCAGGCTCAAGGTGAAGGTGGCATATCAGGAAGGGTCCAACCTCGTGTTCGGGGACATCAGCACCAAGGACCAGAGCGTCGTCCTCCCCCTAGAGGGAAGGCCCGCCTACGTCTCCGTGGACCCGGACTTCGAGGTCCTCTCCACCGTTGAATACTCGAGGCCCAAGGAGATGATGCTGGCTCAGCTCTCCGCCGACAGCGTGCCCGGAAGGATCCAGGCAGCGAAGGGCCTCATCAAGGATGCCTCGCCCGAAGCGGTTGGGGCCCTGAAGAAGGCCGTCATGAACGACCCCTTCTGGGGCGTTCAGGTCGAGTCAGCAAGGTCACTCGGGGAGATCGGCAACGAAGCGGCAATGAAGGGGCTCATCGATTGCCTTGCCGTCAGTCACCCAAAGGCAAGGAAGGCCGTAGTCGCAGCCCTCGGCCAGTTCAAGAATGCCGAGGCTGCCGGTGCCCTGGAGTTGCTCTTCCAGAAGGGAGACGCGAGCTATCTCGTGGAGGCTGAGTGTCTCAGGAGCATCGGGAAGACCAAGGTCACGGAGTCCTTCGACTTCATCGTCAAGGGAATGGACCGGGCGTCCTGGCAAGAGGTGGTCAAGGTAGGCGCCATCGACGGGTTGGGTAGCCTTGGCGACGCGAGGGCCGTCCCGGTACTGATGGAGAAGCTGAAGCTCGGCAATCACCTCCGGGTGAGGGAGGCGGCGGTCGTAGCCCTTGGCAAGGTGGGCCGGGACAATCCCCAAGTTCTGGACAAGCTCACGGAGCTCCTGGGCGACTACTGGTTCCGGGTCAGGGGGGCTGCAGCGGGGTCCCTGGCTGAGTTGAAGGCCATGTCTGCGATCCCAGTCCTTTCGAAGTCCGCAGAAAGGGAGCTCGACGGGAGGATCAGGCGCGTGATGAGAGAATCCATAGCCAAGATCAGGGCCTCCAGGACGTCCGACGATGAGATCAAGCGCCTCTCCGAGGACGTGGACAAGCTGAGAGAGGAAAACCGTCTACTGAGGGAGCGCATCGACAGGCTCGAGCTGGCCACGAAGAAGAAGAAATAGGGAGATAGAACGCCTGAGGCCCGCATCGTCGCCTCGGGGGGCAACCCGCTTCGATAATGCATAAATAACGTAAAGCGATTCGGAGCCCTGAAGATCGATGATAAGGAGGGACTTCCTCAGGACCGGCATAGTCTTCTTGGGCGGTCTAGCGGTCCTTGGAGGCTTAAGGGAGCTCCCTCGCCAGGCCCACGTGCGACCGCCGGGAGTGGTCAAGGAAACCGAATTCCTGGCGGCGTGCAACCGGTGCGGGCGTTGCCTCGATGCATGCCCCACCCAAGGCCTCACGGCCGTGTCGATACTCGACGTGTCGGAGATTGGAACGCCTACGCTGACGGGCTACTGTCGCGTCTTTGATGAAGTGAGTATCCCCCCGGTCCCCGGGGGGAATGACGCCCTGAAGTCGGGAGACGTAGAGGGGACTCCATGCATGAAGTGCGTTTCCGCATGCCCGACGGGCGCCCTCGAATGGCAGTACATTAGGACGTCCCGAATGGGGCTCGCCCAGATCGACACGTCGACCTGTCTAGCCTGGGTTAGCGGCACCTGCAACAGGTGCTACGACGTCTGCCCGGTGAACGCCATCGCCGAAGCGGTTGCCTACCAACCCGTCATCGATCCGACGAAGTGCATAGGCTGCGCCCAGTGCGTCTACGTATGCCCCACCAGCCCGAAGTCGGTGGTCGTGAATCCGGTGGTGGGCCGATAGATGCCCGTCAAGAAGGGCTTCAGGGCCTGGGCGGACAAGGCCCGTCTCGCCAGCCAGCTCCTCTTCTTCACCCTCTTCGTCGTGATCATCTCAGGCGCGATCTGCGTGTTCGAGGGGTCGCATGTCACCGCCCTAGAGCCATGAGGATTCCTCCAGCTGCTGGCCGCAGGAGTGAGGAATGGCACCTTCACCCTCAGCCTGGTCGCGATCGGTGGTACAGTCGCCTTCCTTCTGGCCTTCGTAATCTTTGGAGGAGCGTTCTGTGGATGGGCATGCCCCGTGGGCACCATATCCGACCTCGTGGGCAGGCTGAGAAAGCCATCCAAGATTAAGCCAAAGGAGAAGGCCGTCGGAGGCTACTTTGCAGGCGTCCCGGTTCGGGAGACGCTGGCCCTTTCCGTCGTGGGGGCATCGTTGGCGGCGGGAGCTCCCGCATGGTGCCCGGTCTGCCCCATCGGGGGTGTTTGCCGGAGCGTGGGCCTGAACGGCTTCGTCGGGGGCGCAGAGATCGCCGTGTTCGCCGCCATCCCTGCTGTCGGTGAGGGCAGGTCCAGGAGATGGTTCTGCAAGTGGCTTTGTCCGGTGGGCGGCACCATTTCGGGGATCAGGAAGTATGTCTCCCCCACGTTCAAGCTGGAGGTCAACAAGGAGGTCTGCACCGAGTGCGACCTCTGCTACCGGGATTGCCCATACGACCTCAAGCCATATCAGCAGGACGACCTGAACCACTGCATCATGTGCCTGAAGTGCTACCAGGCGTGCCCGTACGGCGAAAAGGGAATAAGCATCAAGGTCAAGGCATGGTAGGGTCCTTTCACGAGGGCTTCTTCGGCTGCTCGAGGGACCCAGTTCAACGCTTACTCGATGAAGGCGCTATAGAAGAGGCCCACAAGCATGCAGCCGATGCCGAGGATGATGAGCATCAGCCCTCGGTTCCCGACGGGCTCATCCTTCCAGGCATAGGCGCCCAGAATTATGGCGACGGGTCCGAGGAACTCCGGAAGGATGAAGAGGGCGATGATTGAGCTCACCAGTGAAGCCATGGCATACGTCCTATGCCTTCCGCTCGTTGGCATTTGACGGTAGGGCTGGCCTGGCTGCGCGGGTGCGGCGCCCCCGAACGTGGGCGTGGAGGGTTGCTGCGCCTCAAGTTTCGTACCACAGTAGCTGCAATACGTTGCGTATTGCGAGACGAGCTCTCCGCAGTTGGGACATGTGGCCATGAGCGTTTCACCGGGGCAATCCCGGGCAAGGCGTTATATCCTTATCCCTCACTCTGCGCTCGCTCGATTCAGCTTCAAGCAAGGAAGATGAAACCCGGCAAAGAGCCAGACAAGTGTAATCCCTTCCTTGCGGAGCCTGAGACTTCCTCCTGGGTTTCACCATTTCACGCCCTCGTGTGGTACACTCTGCTCAGGTGCGGCTCCACCTTGGCGAGCATCATCCTGAGCAGCTCCGCATTTGCTTCGTAGGGATGGGGCGCCACCCTGCTCTCGCCCCCGCTGAGCACGTAAGTCACGCATTCGTTGAGATACTTCAGCTTGATGAGCTGGTCAGCCTTTAGAGGCTTCTCGGCGTTGCCCTCGACAAGGAATCTCATCGTAAAGGGGCTGAAATCCTGGGCATGTTTGACCTTAAGGTGGGACAGACCGGTGCATTTGAGGTAGCGCTTGATCACGTGCCGGACCCCATGGGAGACGATCCCGGTGACCTTCATGTCCATCAGCTTTATCATGCCGACCCTGCCCACCGAGGGCTCGGGCCGGTCGTCGAACTCCTGCCATATTCCCATTGGCGAGGCCATCAGCGATACTCCCCTTGTCGAAAGCAAGTCCTTCTTGAACCGTCATCACGGCATGGCGTCGGCCCTGGTCCAGACCGAATGCCCCCCATTCGGTCCCCTTTAGACCCTTTCGACGGCGGGCGGCACGCTCCCCCAGTCGGTCCCTGCAATTCCTGCTACCTGGTCGCCTTTTCCCATCTGAGTATTTACCGAGTTTCCGAAATTGCCCCATGATTGATACGCAGAGGCTAGCGGAACCTTCCCAAGGGACCATTCGTGGGCTGGGCCGCCAGTGGCGCGCCGTCCACTAACACATAGTGTGCACCGAGAGCGACTACTTCACGTGAACTGACTATAAACGGTCAGCGGCCGAGCGGTCATCAGATCGGGAATGCAGAACGCGATAGAAGCCGAGAACTTGACGAAGACATACGACGGCAAGACCAACGCCGTCGACGGGGTCAGCTTCAGCGTAGGCAGGGGGGAAGTGTACGGTTTTCTGGGGCCGAATGGCGCTGGCAAGACCACCATCATCAGGATGCTCACTACGGTTGCCTCCATCTCTGGGGGAAGCGCTACCATAGCTGGCTACGACGTCAAGACGAACCCCGCGGCCGTCCGCAGGAGCATCGGAGTTGTGCCGCAGATGGTCACTTTGGATAACGAACTCAAAGGGATCGAGAACCTCTTGCTCGCCGCAAAACTCCACCATCTCCCTGAGAACACTTCCCGGAGAAGGGCCAATGAGCTGTTGAGCCTCGTCGAGCTTGGAGGTGCCGCAGACAAGCGGGTCGTCACCTACTCGGGCGGAATGAAGAGGCGCCTGCAGCTAATCACCGCCCTCATCCACCAACCTGAGGTGCTCTTCCTAGACGAGCCCACCGTTGGCCTGGACATCCAGACTAGGACTAGGATTTGGGATTACATCAAGCGGCTCAACACGGACGAAGGGGTTACAGTTTTCATGACGACCCATTACCTCGAGGAGGCCGACTTCCTTTCAACCACGGTCGCCATAATGGACCACGGGACGATCAGGATTTCCGGCTCGCCGGCCGCTCTAAAGGAAGCCCTCCGTGGGGACGTCCTGACCATCGAGGTCGCGAGCGGGTACGACGATCTGACCGGGTTGATGGAGACGATGGAGGGCGTCGTCGGCGTAGCCCGAACCGGTTCGTCCTATCGGCATGAAGATCCCGAACGCGGAGACCGCGCTTCCAAAGATCGTCACGAGCCTTGCCACTCGTGGCTTGAAGTTGAAGGCCACGTCCTTTACAAAGCCGACCCTGGACCAGGTCTTCCTTGAGGTAACGGGCAGGTCCATGTAGAGATGCGGAGGAACCGAACGGCGACAACCACTCTGATCCGAAGAAGGATCAGGAGGGCCCGGGGATGTGATGTCTCATGTTCAGTGAATCAATGGCTCTGGCTGTGCGTTCTCTAAGAAAGTGGGTCCGAAATCCATTCGCAGTCATCGTAGGGGCCATCCAGGGGATATTCTGGCTTGCGCTATTCGGCAACACCTTCAACCCGGCCAATTCGCTTCCCTCTGCGTCAGGTGGGTCGTTGGGCCTCCTCCAGTCCGCTTTCGGGGGCGCAAGCAACTACATCACGTACATCGCCCCAGGCGTCATCGCCCTCGTGGCCCTCACTACAATGAGCTTCATGGGTGTAGACATGGTGCTCGACAGGATCAACGGATACGTGGATGTGCTGGGAACCTATCCCATCCCACGGACTTCGATCTACTTCGGAGGCGTGTTCCAGAACATTGCCAAGGCTATGGTCCTGGCCGTGATTACCTTCGCGCTCGCGCTGGTCGTCCCAAACGGCATGGAGCTGACTCCCGGCTTCGGCGCAGCAGACTTACTCGGCATCATGGCAGCCCTGGCCCTCCTGGCGCTGGTCTTCTCGACGGTCTTCACGGCGATGGCCGTCTCGGTCAAGACCGTGGACAGCTTCTTCGCCATGGTGAACTTCCTAGCATTCCCAATCCTATTCACCAGCACCGCGCTGTTCCCGCTCAGCTTCTTCCCGGCTTGGCTGAAGGCAGTGGCTCAGGTGAACCCTGTATCTCTGGCGAGCGACGCGGTGAGACTCTTGCTCGTTCACGGTGTGCTTTCAAACGCCCAGTGGACCGTCTTCATGGAGGACATCATCGGGCTCTCCGCCTTCGCCGTCGCTTGCGTGGTGGCGGGGACCATCCTGGCACGGCATGCGCTGAGGCCAACCTAGGGGGATCGGAAGCGTGTCATGGTCGATCCGAAGGAGATCGCAGCCCCTTGCGGAGCAACCGCCGGCCCCAATGTTCAGGAAATGATGGAGGGTCGTCGCCGCCAGCGGTGCTCTCGACGCCCCGGGGATAGGCATCCACTCGTTGGCGAATACGACCTGGTGAGGCGTTACACCTGCCAACGCACTTTGTGTGAGCCAGGTTTATACATCCGAAGAGGTGGGTCGCCTCTATGAGTGGTGTCCGCGTTCCTCGTGGGGGGAGGGCCGGCCTCGGGAGAATCGAGGGGGAACTCCGGGTGGGACGGGGGGCAAGGATCGCGGGCCTGGACGGCCAGCCGGTGGTGGTCGCTGGAGGCGCCTACTTCGAGGGCGATGCCCGGGTCGAATGCAACCTTGAGTGCGCCTCTTTGACGGTCAGGGACGGCACTCTGAGAGCGCTTGGGGGTGTCGTTGTTTCGGGAAGGATTGACGTCGATCACCACCTTCGGGCAGATGGCTCGGTCCAAGCCAAGGAGCTGGACGTCGGAGGAAGCGTGCGTGCAAAGGCTCTCTCCTGCGAGAAGATCAGGGCAGGAGGGGACATCGGCGTAGTCGATGGCTTGCGCGCCGAGTCAGTCCAGGCAAGCGGCAAGTTGATGGTGCCGCAGCTGGCCGAGATCGGATCTCTGGCCATGGCAGGGAAGACCATCTTAGGAGGAGGGAGTATTTCTGGGAGGGCTGAGATCAACGGTTCCTTCATCGCTGAAGGGAAGATCCGCTTCGGAGACCTTGTAGTCAACGGCCACTGCACCCTGCCCTCCGGGTGCACTGGAACGTCCATCTCGACCTTCGGAAGGCTACACGTCGCGGGGGATTTGGAATGTGACTCTGTGCGGCTAATGGGGAAGGCCCTGGTGGAGGGTGACCTGAAGGCCAAGGTCCTCCATGTCGACGGGAAACTCGATGTGTCTCGCTCGTTGTTCGTGTCAGACGCCGTTGAAGCTCATGGCTCGACGGACATTTCAGGCGAATTCGTTGGCATGACCCTGGTCGTAGAAGGCGGCTTCAGGGCCGGAAAGGCTTCAGTGGGGGGTGAAGCGGACCTCATGGGTCAGATCGGCACCAAATCCGGGCTGAGGGCTAAGAGGGTCATCATCAGGAACGGGAGCACCTGCTCTGGACCCCTGGTCGGAGAGCTCGTCGAAATCGGAAAGAGCGGGAACGTCGTATCAAGCTTCCACAAGGACTGGTTGGGCCAGGTGGCGGCCATCAGGCTGATCGGGAAGATGACCCAGGTGGAGGACCTCCATGGGAGGGAAGTCCACCTTGGGAGCTACTCGAAGGCGAGGATGATCTCTGCGAACAAGGTCTTCTTGGAAGTGGGAAGCATTGCGGGCTCGGTGAAGTACACCGATGAGCTGAAGGTGGGCGACCGGGTCTACCTGGTCCATCCTGCCTCCAAGGTGGAGACCCTGTCGCGGCCTCCTCTGTGAGGTGGAGTGTCAGGAGTGGCACGGGGGTCGGGTCCTGTTTGAGGAGGAGGGAGGGCAAGCGTTCGAAGATGGAGCTCTACGCCACCGTGCTCGAGGTCGTCACGAGATATCCAGAGGGCATCGGAATAACGCGCCTCTCATACGGCGTAGGCGTCCCTGTGGACAGGCTGCGCGTGATGGTGGACGCCCTCTGCTCCTACGGGCTGATGGCGAAGCTGGTCGAGGAGGGTGGGTCGCTCTATGGGGTAACCCCGAGAGGGACGGAGTTCCTGGAGACCTACTGGAAGATCATGGGCTTCCTGGCCACCTTCGGCGAAGGCTCGAGCCAGCTGCGCTGATCGTCCGACCCCTTCTCCGCTCCGCCGAAACTGGTGAAAGTCGGCGTGGGCTAACTCGCATGCATGGTTGGCCAGGGCCTTGGAGGGCGCGAATCAATCTATCTTGGCTTCAGTGATTTGCGTAGTATTCTGCCACCGCATAGAATGACTCCTTGGGCTCCCATTTCATTTCCGGATATGTAGCACCATGCCTTCCGTCGTCGTAATACTTCACCAGGCTCGTGCTTGCCATGTCCAGGTCATGTCCTGGGGTCGTCGGACGTCGGCGTGATTTGGGAAAGGAATTGGGATATGAACGCGCCGTCCACCCCTGCGGCATCAAGGATGCCCAGCTGCTCGACAAGCTTGCGCGCCTGCCAGCCTTCGTCGCGCGTGTGCTCGCCCCTGATGCTCGGCTTCACAAACCGCCCTATTGCCGGCAGCGAATGGATGAACTGGGATCTGTGGTCGACGATGTCGGCCCCCAGGCCAGCGGAGCTCAGGAATCCTTCGGACAAGATGCCTTCCTGGCAGGTCGCGTAGCCGAACTCCGTCGCCACGACGGGCTTTCCGTGCGAGAATGAGGGCCTCAGCATTTCCACATACTTCTCTTCGATCTTGGCCACGCGGTAGTGATCGACGCCGACGAAGTCGAACGGTCGCCAGTCGACCCCCTCCCAGATCAGGGAAGCATACGTCACCTTGCCATCGAACACTTCTCTGACCCGGCCGTTCGCCTTAGCCAGAAACGCGTTCAACGGCCCGTTGTGCTCCCCGGCTTTGATTCGAGAGATGAGGGAAGGGTCTGAGATTCTAGCGGCGAAGTTCCTTCCAGGGAGGATCCCTGCATGAATAGCGTGAGCTCCGAGCCGACGCTGAATACCAACCTGTCAGGCCACCGCCTGTTCAGCGGCTCAGCCCGAGAAGCCGCGTCCGTCACGTAGCTGAGCGTCTCATCGGGACCTTTGTCCCACATCAAAGGCGAGAGCCAGACTTCCAGCCCCAGCCCAAGGCCGGACTCGGAGGCATAGAGGAGCCGGTCCAGGTTACGCCCACAGATCCTGACGGAGTTGCAGTGGAGGTCGTCCTTGATGATGGCCAGCTCCCGTTGGACTGTTTTCGGGTCGTAGTCTGGCCGCCAGTTCATCCACATGAAGCTGCCGACATCATAGCAGATTCCTTTCCGGTTCATTGGGCTTCCCAGCTTGATGTGGCGGGGCCACTTCCCGCTGCCGCTTTGCGTTGAAGGCTTGAATAGTACTTCTGCACGGCATAGAAGGACTTCTTGGGCTCCCAAGGCATTTTGGGATAGGTCTCTCCCCGCCTCCCCACGTCACCTAAGAAGTCTGCCAAACTGCTTGGATCGATGTCGACGCCCAGGATCTCCTTCCCCTGTCTTGCCGTTTGCTTCAAGATTCCTTCGGCGCTCCACTTCTCGGCGTAACTTCTCACCAAGCTGAAGCTCGCCATGTCTCCGTCAAACTTCGGGTCCGAGGCATACGGTGATGAAGGGGTGACAAACGTGAACACGAAGGCGCCATCCACCCCGGCGGAATCCAGCGCGCTCAGCTGCTCGGTGATTTCCTGCGCCTGCAGACTCTCGTCGCGAACGTAATGGCCGTCGACCTGGGTCGGTATCCTGGTCATCTCGACAATGGACTTGGGGAGCTTCTGTGTGAGGTTGAGGTGCGGGGCCATCATTCCAAACATTATCACGAAGCCGTTCCCGCCGAGTCTCTCGGCACCTTGGTACGTGCAACAGCCGAACTCACCCACCAAGGCGGGCTTGTTGAACTCCGTGTACTTCCTCGCCATTCCTCCGTACACCTCCTTGTGCGTCGCGTCTCGGTAAAGGTCGACGCCGACGAAGTCAAGAGGACCCCATTCGACGGTCTCGAATGGGACCGAGAAGTATGTGACAGGACCACGAAAGACATCTCTCACGGCTCCGTTGGCCTCCGCTAGGAATGCGTTGAGACGGCCGTTGTGTTTCCCGGCACCGATGTCCTCCCAGAACGAAGGCTTGTTCATCCGCTCGAAGAGGTTGTTCCCCTCCACGATGCCCTTCATGAAGAGTGTCAGTTCGGAGCCAAGGCTGAAGATCAATTGGTCTGGCCACTGGCACCTCAACGTCTCAGCGGCGTTCGCTGCTTTCGCTATGTATTCGAGAGTCTCCTCCGGCGCCCTGTCCCACATCTCTGGCGAGAGCCACACCTCCAGTCCTTGTGTCAGGGCGTCCTCGGTCGCAACGATGAGTCGATCGATGTCAAGGCCGCAGATCCTGATGGCGTTGCAGTGTAGATCGTTCTTGATGATTTCGAGCTCGTCGTGTACTATGCGAGGGTCAAAGCTGGGGCGCCAGTTTGCTCCCATCAGCACGCGTCCTACGTCATAGCAGACCCCCCTTCGTTTCGTCTAGCTCACCCCAGATGGCGACTCCGGCCTAACCAGTCTGATGATTACTCTTGCTCTTAGGACAATGCCATTCATTGCCTTTCTGGCCGCGAATCGCCATCTCCCGCCAGACACCCTCCAGGCAGATCATCACCGCGGTCACGAGCTCGTCTGGGTCATCTTTTGCCACCTCCCCCGCCGCCTGTCCTTCGACGATGAGCTCCCTGAGAGTCTCCTGGAACGCCTTTCCGTTCCTCTCCATTATGTCCCGAAGATCTTCAGGGAGCTTCCTGTCCGCGAGCACCTGATAGAAGAACTGATAGAGCTCTGGATTCTTCTGTCTGTCGTCCAGAATCATGGAGACGATGAAGCTCAGACGCTCCAGGGGAGTGCCAGGCATGGTGCCGACTCGACTCGTGAGCGGCGTGCTGGTTCTGAGCATCCTTTCGATAAGGGTCATGTAGATCGCCTCCTTTCCTTTGAAGTAGCGATACGCGAGCCCCTGGCTGACGCCCGCCTCTGAAGCCACTTCCGACATGGTAGCTTCGGACCCTCTTCTGGCGAATGCTATCACGGCCGCGTCAAGGATTCGCTCCCTTGTAGCTTCACGAATCGACCGGTTGGCCTGTTCTGTGCGAGGCAATTTCCAGTTGACGTTGAATGAATAAGTCATTCATTAATAAACAACTCGGCGAGACCCTTTGCTCGAGATCCATAGATCCCACGAGCTGATCGACTCATTTGCTTCGAGAAACCAACAAGGCTTATCTCGGCGGCGAAGCCCGACCACGTCGATGATTTCGCAGAGAGCCAAGGCCGAGGCCTTCAGGGCCCTTCACAACGGGAAGCGAATGCTCGTCCTCCCCAACGCCTGGGACGTCCCCAGCGCCAGGGTCTTCGAAGACTCCGGGTTTCATGCTGTTGCTACGTCCAGCGCCGGAATGATGGTCTCCCTAGGGGTACCCCGATGGACAGGAGATGCCCAGAGAGGAGCTGGTGGCGGCCGTGGGGCGAATCGCCCGCGTCCTCTCGGTGCCCTTGAGCGCCGACATAGTTGCCGGGTTCGGCGACACTCCAAAGGAGGTCGTGACCACAGTCAGGGAAATCATCATGGCTGGAGCCGTGGGCATTAACATCGAGGACTTCGTCCACGCTACGAAGTCCCTCTATCCCGTCGATCGGCAGGTCGAGAAACTGAAGGCCCTTAGGGAACTGGGCGAGTCACTGGGTGTCCCCTTCTTCATAAATGCGAGGACCGATGCCTTCCGATACGCCGGCGGAGACGAAGAGGCCAGGCTTGACGAGGCGATAAGGCGCTCATCAGCGTACAGGGATGCCGGCGCGGACTGCGTCTACCCGATGGGACTGACTGAGGCAGCGTCCATTGGCAGGTTCGTCAAGGCCCTGAACTTCCCGGTGAACGTGATGGTCCGGAAGGGCCTTCCGCCCTTGGCCGAGCTGGAAAGGCTAGGGGTCGCTAGGGTGAGTTTTGGCCCTTCCGCCTCGTATGCCGCGATGGGCCTGCTTAGACGGGTTTCCAGGGAGGTTCTAGAAGCCGGCACCTTCACCAGCCTTGTGGACGGAGCGATTTCCTTTGACGAGCTGAACGCCCTCGCGGTCCCGAGGCCGCAGCAGGACCACTAGGCGCCTTCCCAAATCGGTGGGAGCGAGACCCAAAGGCGCTCTTGTGGCCGAAATCCGAGACAGAACGATGCGCTGTCGGCCTCAAATCGAGCCGCGTTCTAGCATATGATTGCGTCAGGATAGCCTCATATATCCACGTCGACCAAGAGATTCCCGATTGGCCCCGACCATCGACTGGAGCGAAGTCTCGGCATGGGCGGCCTTGGTCACCGCGACAGGCGCCGTGATAGCGCTCTGGCTCCAGAACAGGTCCGCGAGCATCACTCGAAGCCTAGACGTCCTCCTGAGGTTCGAAGACAAGTTCGATAGCGAAAGGATGAAAGGGTTGAGACGAATAGCTGCTCGGGGCTTACTCGGAGGTAAGTTTGTGGACGAAGCCTACTACGTCATGGACTTCTTCGAGGAATGCGGCCTCTTGCTCCGAAAGGGGGCGATTCACGAAGAGATCCTATTCGAGAGTTTCTTCCACAGCCCAATGGCGTACTGGTTCACCGCAAAGAAGCACGTCATGGAGATGCGCAAGGAGAACAAGGAGCTCTACGACAACTTCGAATACCTGGCAAAGAGGCTCGTCCTCTACGCCCGGAAGAAGAGGGGGGAGACCGCGCCGGGGTTGGAGACCGAAGCGTATTGGAAGGGCTTCATCTCCAGAGAAACTCAGGCCAGCTGAGGATGCGGCCTGTATGCTTTTGCGGAAGTGAGGGTCGCTCGACTGCGAGCGCTCCCCGAGTCCTGATTCGACAAGAATCCCTATAGATGCCCGGAGTGGTCACTTGAGCCTGGAGAGTTCGGAACCCGAGTTTGGACAACGCGCTTGCGGCCCTTCTCAACGAACTGCACGATTTTGGGACGGACAACGATTCCCGAAAAGAAGAGCCGGGCGACCGGATGCTCAACATCACGCCGGACACAGGCCAGTTCCTGTCTCTCCTGATTCAGGCGACCAGGGCGAGGCGTGTTTTGGAGGTCGGGACATCCAACGGCTATTCGACGCTCTGGATGGCCGACGCCCTCCGCAGGACCGGGGGCACGGTAAGCACCGTGGAGATATCGGTGAAGAAGGCGCTAATGGCCAGGGCCAACTTCCGGAGAAGCGGGCTATCGCAAACCATCGACCTCCATAACGGCGACGTGCGGGCGTTCCTAGGACGCCAGAGGGACAGGTCCTTTGACCTCATCTTCCTGGACGCTGACCGGCGCCAATATGCCGGCTACTGGGATCAGATAGACCGGATCCTAAGGGTCGGGGGCCTGCTGGTGGTCGACAACGCGATCGTCCCCGGGCCCGAAGACCTCCTCGAGCTTATCAACCAGGTGGAGAGTTCGACCAGGTATCTCACGCAGACCCTTCACATCGGGAAGGGCGAGATGGTTTCGCTGAAGCTGATGTAACGCACGAAACGCCTCTGAGAATTCGGTTTCAAGGACGTCTCTTGTTCGTTTGAAATGACGGCGCGGTGAAAGGGAGCCGGGGGAATCGATGGAAGCTCTCCTCGGGAGACCAGAGCGATACTGAAATGCTTACAGGGGAACTTGGTCCCGTATGCAAGTGGGAATGGGTTCGGTGGCGGTCCTCGTCACTGACGCGGACAAGTCCTCTCGCTGGTACAGGGATGTTCTGGGCTTCGAGGTAGTTGAGGACAAAGGTCACGCCGTGTTTGTCAGGCCCCAGGGCTCGCAGGCATTGATCCACCTATGCGAGAAGTGCGATGCATGGGAGGGGGACCATCCGGGCGGGCGCACGGGCATATGGCTCTCCTGCGGCGAAGTGACTTACGACAGGGTGTCAGGAACCACTGTCCCGGCGAGCAGGCCAGAGGAGGTGGAAAGGGCCTACATGGATCTGAAGTCGAAAGGGGTCGAGTTCTCAGAAGGGCTTACGACCACCAGCTGGGGCAAGTATGCCATCCTAAGGGACCCCGACGGCAACGAGTTCGAAATCTCCTGAGACTGCGGGGACGCGCGACACATCGGGTGGCCGACGGCCTTCAGGAGGTCAGAGGTCTCTGTCACTGGGCGGAATCGTCGACAATTGTTATAATATGAAAGTCGGTCTCGTGGTCGGTCGAATTCCTTTGTCCAATCCCGACCTGAGGATCGGCTCCGTGGTCATCGACTGTCTGAATTACGAGAAGATGTTCGCGTTCTGGCGAGAAACCCTTCACTACGTCAACAAGAGGCCCGCTGACGGAGGCTGGGTCGTCCTCCGCGACCCCCAGGGTAAGGACCCGAACGTCTCCCTTAATCAGGTTCCCGAGAGGCTTACCGGGAGGAACTGGCTGCACTTCGACCTCTACACCACCGACCAAAAAGGGGAGGTGGAACGCCTGATCCGGCTGGGGGCAACGCGGCATCCCCAGGCCTATGACCCTGAGGACGACTTCGTCGTCCTAGAGGACCCCGACGGCAACCTCTTCTGCGTCGTCGATATCTCCAGACGATGACACATCGGAAAGCTATCGCCTGCCGCCCTCTCGAGCGCCTTGGTGGAGCGACTGGAGGTCTTAGAGCTTCTAGGCGGGGGCAAGGCGGACGCGGGCTGGGACGGAAAGGGTATCCCCCATTCACGTCTGGCCATCCTTCCCGGCCTCACCCACTACAACATCTATTCATCCCATGCGCTGGCCGATACGATTAACTCGTTCCTCGACGAGCCCATGCCAGGGCCCCGTTAGTCTCCCACCGCTTGGGCGACAAATTCAGGGAGCTCTATCCCGTCGAGTTGGTCCCCAGGAGAGAAGCCAGGGCGACATAGTACACCGCGCCATTCTCCCCCACCTGGCTTCCGTCGAAGCCTCCGACGCAATAGATGGTGTCGGAGCTGATGGCGCAAACGGTCTCGACGCCCTGCGGGTAGCTAGGCCCTTTCTTCCAGGCGCCTATGCCGGCGGACGAAACGGGGGCAGAGTACACCGAACTTGAATACGAATTCAACTCCCCCTGACCGCCGACGCAGTAGATGTAACCCGAGGCGGCGTCGCAGGCCAGGCCCGAACCCGACTCCGGGTAGCCGGTGGTCTGCGTCCAATTCCCGACTCCCGACGAGCTGAGCTCGGCGTAGTAGGCGGTGCTCACGGCATCGTCGTTCTGGTTCGCACCCCCGATGCAGTAGATGTAGCCTCCGGAAGCCGAGCATGTAGCGAAGTACACGTTCGCGGGGTAGGGCGTCGTATAGTTCCACTGACCTACGCCCGAGGACGAGAGAGGGGCGTACCACGCCGAGGTGGTGGAAATGGAGTCGGCGTTCGTGCCGTCGGTCTCGTTGTTACCGCCAACGCAGTAGATGTACCCGGCAGACGCGACGCACGACTGGGTGTCTATGGGGATCGGATATGCCGTCGTCGCGTTCCAGCCTCCGACGGCTCCGCCGCCAATGGGCGCATAATAGCTCGAAGCAACGTCATCCCCTCCGTCGTCGTAGCTTCCCCCGACACAATATGCATAGCCCGAAGAGGCCACGCAAGACTGGCCGTTTATGGTCTGGGGATACGGGTTCGACCCCAGCGCCCAGCTCGTTACGTTGGCGGAGGCCGAAGAGAGGGACGAAGACGAGTAAACCTCGCTGCGCGGACCCCCGTTCGCGTCCTGCCCGCCTATGCAATAAATGTAGGACCCGTCGCTTAGACATTGCTGGCCGGCCACGCCGCCGGTCCCGCCGACCTGAATCGGATAATTGGCGCCAACCGACCAGGCGGTGCTGCCGGTTCCCCCGGTAAAGAGGCTCGTGTAGACATAGAGGCCCACTATCGCTATGACGACAACGACCAGGACGATGACGACTAACCTTGTGGCCTTCATTCCTTACGGCCTCCACCCAGGATTACGCACGCCACAGAGTTGCGCCTCGACGGGTTCCACGTTCATCATCTTGACCCCCTGGGTCCTCTCCGGCAATCCTGCTCCCTAGTCCAAGCCCAGGCTGTTTATCACGCGGCCGGAGTTGGCGTCGATGACCAACACGACCTTGTTGCCCTTGTGATCGTACCTTGCGAACCAGATGGGGGTATGAAGGAGCTCCGCGTCGCCGACGTCCGACTGGGTGTTAATCTGTTGAATCATGTGGTACTTCTCGTGCGCCTTCTGGGACTGAAGCTGGTCGACGAGAGTCTTCGCCTGCGACTTTGCAACGTCTTCGCTGATGTCACCGTTGAGCACTTTGATGTTCTTCGGGAGCTTGGAGATGTCAAAGAGCGTCCTCCCCCCGAGGTCGAATTGGTAGTTCCTCGGCTGGTACTCTGTGAGCGCCTTGAGGGCGACCACGGGGAAGCTGTAGTTCGCGTCCATCTGCTCGGCCTTCCTCATCCCGCCGCCTCCATATCCCATTCCCATCCCCCACGCTCTGATCGGGCTCACCATGAACCCTCCGAAGAACCCTGGGTTCCAAGTACCTTCGCCATCCAGCGCTCTCCTCCTCCCGCCGCCGCGACCACCACCGAATCCCCCTCCTCCCATTCCGCCGAACATTATGCCCATCAGCGCCGCGGTAGTGGCGGTCTGGCCGATCTGGGCGGCAGCGTTCACCGCCACCACCGTGGTGCGGGCCGATACGCTGACGATCCAGTAGGGGACATATGAGAGGCTCAGCTCCTCCAACTTCGAATTCTCCTGAAGGTGCCTGTGAAGGAGTCCCTTGTCCATCATGGGCTTGATTATGGCATTGGCCTGGTCGCTGGAGGCCACGTTCAGCGCAAGCATGGTCTGCTTCTGGATGTCCGCCCATCCCTTGGCTCCGAGCGTTACGCTGCTGCCACAGTACAAACAAGTTATGACCATCTCACCGAACTTGGGCGTCAGCGGTGCGCCGCAGTTGGGACACTTCAGGGACTCGACCCCCGAGGGAGCTATCACCGGCCTCGGGGCAGACGAGGCAGCCGTCTGGGGCGAGCCGTACTGTGAAGGGGGAGCGGCAGTCCCCCCCTGCTGGTCCGTCCCCGTCGCCTGGCCGACCCGAGCCCCGCATTTGTGGCAGAACATGGCGTCGTCGGGAAGCTGCGCTCCGCAATTGGCACAGTTCATAAATGCGGCGATTAGCGAGCATGCTAATAAGGCTGCTCCAAAGGTGCAACGTCGCCCTGCCGACCCGTCGACCGGCCGCGGGGTCTATTCCGAGGTGTGTGGATAATCCCTTAGAAGTTGGATCATCGGCCGAAACCCTTCAACCTCGACTTCATAATGAACCCTGACGTGCCCGTTGGGCTGGGCCTTCCTGTGTCGCCTCCACCCATTGAGCTTGGCCAAAGAGCTCCAGGCGCGCTGCCACGTGGGCGCCTTCCACCTCCGCTCCGAAGTGCCCCCTAATCGATGTTCGCATGGTCGCCGAGCGGAGGACGACCCTGCTGCTGACTGCGCCGCGAATGTAGTCCTCGATCGCATCGTCGATCGAAGACTGTGGATGCCTCCTTGCTTACGCGGAGGTTCGTGCTCGGCTTGGGCATCAGGAGTCATCCCTGGAGCTCGCCGAAAGACGCAATCGGGCTCTCCACACGACACATCTGGTCCTTGGTTGTCAACACATAAACCTTGAGGGCTGCGACTCGCCAGAGGCTGCCCTCCCCGACCTCACGCGACCTTCTCTTTCTACTGCGCTTCCGCTACCCAATTGAAATGGGGCCGGCCGTATTTGAACCGGCGATCTCGAGGCCCTTGGCCTCGAGCGGCGGCAGCCGCCCGATCAGGCGGAGATCCTTAGTCCAAGCTATCCACCGGACAATGAATCTCACCGCCCTGGCTCTGGACGACGGCCCCTTGTTCACTCGAAAGGCTCCAGACATCTATATACGTATTGGCGGCAGGGCGGTGACACGGTCGCAACGGGTCCCTCCTGGAAGCGCTTTTATTCCTGCGCCGCGACGCCTTGTCTCTATGACGTCCCGGGGATTGACGAGGGTTGCGAGGTACATATCTGCGGTGTTCAACGCCCCGTTCGCCGCAGCCTTCACTTTTGGATCGCTCGCCATCGCGTCGGGCGCCCTGGATTGGCCGACAGTCTTCTCCATTGCCTTAACCTTCGCCACGGCAATCCCAGTGGCCTCAATCTACGTCCTGACCTGGAAGGGAGTCATCCCGGACGTCTATGCATCTGAAAGGGGGAGCAGGACCTACCCGTTCCTCCTGGCCGTCATCAGCTACGCCGCTGGTTTCTCGCTGCCGGTTTTCGTTGGCGCCCCGGCCATCGTTTCAGCTCTGATGCTCTGCGACATGGTGAACACGGTCCTTGTCACCCTCATCACCCTCGTCTGGAAGATCCCCATCCACACGTCAGGCATCGCCGGCCCAGCCGCCGCCCTGGGGACCGCGTTCTGCCTTCCGGGTTTCCTCTTCCTGGTCCTGGTCATCCCGGTGGGCTGGGCGAGGGTCGAGCTGAGTTCCCATCCGCTCCTCCAGGCGGGAGCCGGTGCAGCGCTCGCGCTCCTCCTCACCTTTGTCGAGCTCCAGGTCTACCTCCCTAGGCTTTAGGCTTCGATCCTTTCCATTCCCCTGACGTCAGCTTCATCGCATCCAGTACGAGGGCGTAGGAGTCATCATCGGGACGCCTCCGGTAAGCCTTCAAGGCGGCCGACGCGTTATCCCGGTCTCTTCCCAGCCTGGACATCACAATGGTGCCGAAGGGCTCTGACAGGGTGAGGAACTGAAGGAGGCCGTTGACGTTCCTCCTGCGCCCCCCGAGCCCCGCCGTCTCGAAGTCCAGTAGGCGAGCGGTTCGATCCCCTTGAATCACTATGTGGCGGCGGGGGTCCGAAAGCTCCTTGTGGTCTATTCGGGCGACGTCTAGCCGCCTCGCCTGGTCGCATACGTTCCCCAGGACCTCTGGAACTCCGAGTCGTCAAGGGTCGGCGAATTCACCAACCAATCGACGAGGCCGATCCCCCTGAGCTCCTCCATCACGATGAAGTCCCTGGAAGAACCTGTACAGGGTCGGGCCGAGTCTCCAGCGGTTCGCTTCTGACAGGATCTCGGCCTCCCGGGCCGATGCTTTCCCGATCAGCGTCTGTCCTTCTTATCTTGAGCGCCGCCTCCCTGCCGCTCCACAGGCACCTGACCACCACTCCCACATGTCCCTTCCCGAGCACCTTCAGGCCGGCGACTTCGGTGGGACCCCCTATCACGATGGCTTCGACCCCCAACTCCCTTAGGGCTTTGATTCGATCCCTGCTTCGGCGACGGACCCCGACGGGTAACAGAGGACCTTGACGAACGGTTGGGTGCCCATGCTGGCCAGGTCGGCTCTTCTAGAAGCCGTAGCCGACAAGCTCTGCCAACGCCTGCCTTTCAGCCGAACGCCTGCTGGCGTATGCCTCCCCCCCTGACAGAACGGCATGGCGTTTCTTGGCCATTTCCGAAAGGCCTCTGGCGAACCCGACGGATGCGACCGGGTCCTTCATGTATCTCCTGAGGAGTTCTTCAGCGGACGCCACGTCGCCTTCAAAGAGGGTGTGGCTCCGCAGGTCGTCGCCCATCCACCAGGAGTCTGCCTCCCTCCCAGATGACTTCAGGAACCTGTCGGTGGCATCCCCCATGAACACTTCGGGGCCGCTCCTCGTCCGAGCCCTCGGTAGCCTGTTCGGTGACACGATGAATGCGATGGCCGCCCAGCCGTCCTCTGCGGCCACGCTCAGCCGCAAGACCTGCGCCCCGTCCTTCGAGAGGTGGTTGGAGATCCCGGCGGCGCTCTTCCAGAGCTCTCCCCATAGGATGTCCTCGCTCTTGTCCTCAAATCGGAACGCAAGAAGGATCGTGTTCTCCTTTGCATACGCCGGGGCTGAACGGAGGAGGCTGAGCCGACGACCGTGGAAGAAGCCTAGGCTCGGCTTCCTCCCGAAGAGCCGGGAGACGTACATGAACTCTGCCAGCTTCGTCGGCGACACGGCGAGCCCGAGGTTCCTCGTGGTGTTGACGGGGTCGAGAAGTATGAAGGTCGAATCGGCAAAGAGTGCCTTGGCCCTCTCCTCCCCTCCCTCCACGCTGACGATCGTGCCCCTGCCCCAGGACGACGCGGCCCTGATGACTCCAAGAAAGGATCCGTACTTCAGCGTGAGGACTTCGCATGCATAGCCGCTGAACCCCCTGACCTTATCTCGGCGCCGTAGAGGCCCGTTCCTCATGAACAGCTTGAGAACCCTGACCTGGGACCTGAGCGCCTCGTCCAGGTGTTTCTCCATGTACAAGGTATGATATGGAGATCTGTCGGCGGCGCTCTTCCACTCCCCCTTTGCCACCCCGTAGCAAGGAACCGCGTTGATGGTCACACCGCCCACTTCGGCCTCTATGTACGGGTGCTCGGCGTATCGCTTCTTCGGGGAGCAGTCCTTTAGCGCCGACTCTGACACGGAAAGGCCCATCTCCTCGAACTTCCCCCGAACGACCTCCTTCGGATATATCAGGAAGAAGTTGACATCGGTCCGGTTCCCCAGCCATGTATCGTGAGCGTAGGAGCCGCCGATCACTATCCTCGGGCGGACCTTCGCGTGCGCCGCTTCCTTGGTGAGCAATGACCGGGCTTGGCGGACGGCTGCCGCAACCACTTCCCTCCGGCCAGGCGTGGGCGCCGCTTCGGCCTCCGCTTTGGCGATGATCAAATCTATGTCCGTGGAGCTCACCCCAGCGGCAGGACGGCGAGGTCGCTGTATATCGGCCCGGCGGGCGTAAGCACGCTCTTTTTCAGCTGGAACTCGGTGAAACGGACTGTCCCACCCTCCTCCTCGGACCTGCTTGCGACCTCGGCCGCCAGTTCTGATACGCTCCTCCCTCCCTTTACGCGGGCGATGGTAAGGTGCGCCTTGAAGGACTCGGGCCTCCCGAAACGCGAGAGCCGTTCGTTCACCTGAAGGGCCAAGTCCCTTACCTCTTTCTCCCCTTCAGCAACCCCGAGCCAGACCACGTTGATCCTTGTCGGTGAAGGGAAGACCCCCAGCCCTTTGAAGTGAGCTGAGAACGACCGGATTACGACTCCCCGCAGGGACTCCAACACGTTCGCTACCTCCACCTCTGGCAGGTCTCCGATGAACTTGAGGGTGATGTGGAGATTCTGGGGCTCCACTGCCTTCAGCTCTGCGCCGGTGGCCAAGAGCCTCTCCTGCATCTCTCCTATCCTCTTCTTGAGGGCCTGGTCCTTGAGCTCCAGCGCCACGAAGGTCCTCAAACTCACAGATTCAGCATGTCCCGCACAGCAGAAATGTCTAGAAATGTTGAGACGAAGAATGAAACACCCTACTTCCCGACCTCCTTAATACATGGCGTTTCGACCCCGTACGCGGAGTGTCCAAGATGGATGAAGGCCAGGCTGTCTTCATCGTGTGCGTGACCGGAATGCCCGGCGCCGGAAAGACCACGGCCACGAGGGCCCTCGCTTCTTTGGGTTTCACCATAGTGAGCATGGGAGACGTTATCCGTCGAGAGGCTCAGCGAAGGGGGCGTGGCCTCGACAAGGAAGGACAGAGCGAGACCATGCTTCCGGTGAGGGCTGAAGGCGGGCCTGCCGCGGTGGCGAAGCTCTGCATTGTTGAAATCAAGAAAAGAAACCTGCGTATGGTGGTGGTTACGGCGCCAGGTCTGTGGACGAGGTCAACGCCTTCAAGAGCATAGGGACCGTCAAGGTCCTGGGCATCCACGCCTCACCGCCCAGATGATACGAGCTCCTCACCTCGAGGGCACGAACTGACGATCCGCTGTCTAGGTCCGAGTTCGATGCGCGTGATCAGAGGGAGTGACCCTGGCCCTTGGCAAGGTCATCGCCCTATCCGACCGGATCGTGGAAAACGAGCACAATTCCATCGATGTATTGGACGAATTAAACGAGGAAAGTGGTGTCGGAATGGCGCAAGAAGGCCTGAGGAGCCGGTTCAGCTTCGGTCTGGAAGTCACAGTCAGCGCCCCCCTCTATCCTTCTGAGGATCCGAGCAAGGTCCTCGAGGCGGTGGACCTCGTCTTCGGGGGCGTCATCCCGAACCGCGCTCACAGCGTCGGGGGGGCGGTCGTCGTACCTATGCCGGCGATCAGGCCCTTGAGAAGGTCTACGAGCAGGCAAGGTCCAGGATGACAATAGGAGTCCTGAGGCGCTTGCTGAGGCAGCGTCGCGAAGGATCATCGACGAGCTTCCGGGCCAACAAGCAGGTAGCGGCTCGCGGCGTGGTGGTGCTGTGCGAAAGTGAGGCCGAGTCCCCACTGGGAGCCGTGCGAGTGGATATCCGTTCTGACGAGATGGACCATTTCGATCCACTGGCTGGCGCCGGACATTAGACGACGGAGACATTCATTCCGTAAGAGTGATCTCGTAGCTCTTGAGTCTCCGAACCCACTTCGACCTTCTTGAAGCGCTTCGACGCTTGGCTTAGCAATAGCGCCGAGTCGTTTATCCGTGCGCTCACGTGCGTCAGCACCAGGCGTCCCACCCGGGCTTCGGCGGCGAGCGCGGCGGCTTCGGCGACGGTGGAGTGAAGGTACTCCTTCGCCTTGTCGGCGAACTCTTCGCTGTAGGTTCCGTCGAAGACAAGGAGGTCTACGCCCCTAAAGAACCGCGGAAGGCCGCTCTCTTGGGCCGGGCGTCTCCAGAATAGCCAAAGCTCCTCCCCTTCCGCTTCGGTCCGGTCACCTGGGCTGGCCGTCCCCTCTTCCCGCCGACCTCCACGCTCCTCCCCCTTTTTGGAGCCTCCCCCAAAGCGGTCCCTCGGGCACGCCCAGCGAAGTGGCTTTCTCAGGGTAGAACCGCCCCGGCCTGGGAAGTTCGTCCAGCCTGAAGGCATAGCTGTCGGCCGAGTGCAGGGTCCGCTGGGGCGTGACCCTGACATCCCCTCGGCTTCAAGGACCACGCCGGGGGCGACTCGTGGAAGGCTATCTCATATGAAATGTCGACTCTAAGGGCTGAGATGTTGTACCTGATGATCCTGTCCTGGTCTCCCCTCCGTCCGAACACCTGCAACGGCACAGTCCTGTTCTGCAGGGCCAGGCTCTGGATGAGGCCGAGGAGGCCAAGGAGATGGTCACCGTGAAGGTGCGTGATGAACACGTAGGCCGGGTTGGATATGGGCGGCCTAGCGATTTAGCATCTTTGACGTTGCGTCCCTTCTCCGCAGTCGAAGAGGATGACATCCCCTTCCCTCTGGATGGCTATGGCTGGGAGCCCCCGTTCTCTCGTCGGGGCCGGTGGCCTTAGTTTTGAGCAACGTCACCCTGAACAAGCACTCAGACCTTCCTGAAGACAGAAATCACCCTCGTCAGGCTGCGGTGGACGTAGAATTCGTATTCTCCTAGTGATTTAAATCCTTTTGGCCGTCTCAGCTCCGCCCCCTTCTGGTGCATCACGACCAGCCTTCGGCCGCCCTTAAGGCACAGTGCCCCTTCGGATAGCATCGAAGCCAGGAGGTCCGCAGAGAGAGATCCCTTGGTGGAGCTGGCCCTGCCATAGGGGACGTCGCCGGCCATGGCGTCCACCTCCCTGAATGGGAGATGCCTCGCGTCTCCATGGAGGACCTGGCTCGATTCGTAGAGACCGAATCCCCTTAGGTTCCTCCTTCCGCCGAAGACCATCTTCTTGTCGACCTACCAACCCAAAGCGAGTAGGCGCCCACCAGGCAGGCCTCGATGACGGTGCTGCAGGTCCCCGAGAAAGGATCGAGGAAGGTACCGCCCGCCGGAACCGCCGTCAGGTTGACCATGTGGCCCGGCCAGCTTCGGGAAGAGGGCCGACTCGGCTGAAGAAAGCCCGGCGCCCTTGGCCTCCTGCAAGACACCCACTTGCCTCGCCCCTTCGGTTTCGTCATTCCGACGAAGCCGTGCCCTCCCCTTCTGACGACCCTGATGACCCAATCGGGCCTGTCCAGGCTGACGCGCGATGAGGCGGCCTGGGAGAGGACCAATTCGCCGTACGCTTCGTTCACGTACCTCTTCGCCTCGCCCCCGAACCCCTCCGCATCCACCTTGAACGACATCCCGGACAGCCTCGAAACATCGAGGTCCTTCGTCCCTTCGGCGAGCCCTTCGGAACTCCCAGCCCACAGGAGCTCCCCCACGTCGTTCAGGAACGAGGCCCTTTCTCTCACCCAAGGGGGAAGCATTCCAGCTTCGCACGTCGTGATGCTCCCCGCGGTGGTCGCCTTCACCCTCTGGCCGGCTGCTTCAAGGAGGGAACTCAGCTCGGCCTGGGCGATGTCCAGCCTTCCACCGCTCGGCTCACCGTAGACGATCAAGGAGGCCTCTTGCCAGAAGCGAAGCGCCTCCCAGTAATAAAACGAACGTCTACAGCTGCTTGATGAAGTCCGCCAGGAAGGGGGGCCACCGATACTTTGCTATAAGGCGAAGGAACCGTATTCGTCGCCACCAGCTCTCTTATCCCTGCGTCCTTCATCTTCTGCATGGCGCCTTCGGCCAGCAGGGCATGAGTGCACGCCGCGACGACGCTCCTGGCTCCCTTCTCCTTCGCCGCCTTCGCTGCCTTGGCGCATGGCCTGCGGGTGGAGAATTACATGGTCGATGACGACCACATCCATTCCTTCGAAGTCGATCCCTTCGGGCACCTTGATAGACGTCTCCCCGGTCACCCTGTCTCTGGCCTTCTCGAGGGCTGCGAAATTGCAGTTCATCTTGGTCGCCATGGCCTCCGCCCTCACCGAGGCTCCGGCGTCCGGCGCCAGGACGAAGGGCTTGGCCATGGGAGCGTTGGCCAGGAGGTGCTCCGCAAGGAGGGGGACGGCAGAAAGGCTGTGGGCCGGGGACGTCGAAGAAGCCGAGCCCTTCAAGGTTGTGAATGTTGACAACAGTGACCATACGCTTGATTCCAGCCGACGCCATCATCCTAGCGATGGCCTTCAGTGACACTACCTCTCCCAGTAGGAACGTTCTATGCTGTCTGGCGGTAGGCCAAGTAGGGCACCACCGCCACGACCCTGACCCCATCCTCCATCA
>CAVYVS010000030.1:0-31379 GCA_963772005.1 uncultured Nitrososphaerota archaeon
TGGCCTACCACAGGCTAATGTTCCATGGCAAGAATAGGTTCACTGCGAGGCTCATTCCCGGACGGCAGACCAGAACGACCTACGACAAGCTGCAGGGGGACCTGGAAATGGCTGTTTGCATTGGAAGCTCCATTCCGGTAATGGTCGCAGCGGCGCTCGGTCCGCCGCCAGGAGTCGACGAGCTTTCTATCGCTAACGCCCTCGACGAGACCAAGCTTGTCAAGTGTGTGACGAAGGATTTGGAAGTCCCGGCCGAGTCGGAGTTCGTCCTCGAGGGGCGGCTGGTCAAGGAAGTGGACAAGGAAGGGCCGTTCGTCGACCTGACGGAGACGCGAGACTTCGAAAGGATGGAGCCGGTGTTCGTGGTCGACTGCATGACGCACAGGAAGGATGCGATGTACCAATGCCTGCTGCCCGGCAGATTGGAACACAAGATACTGATGGGCATGCCGAAGGAACCCACGATCTACGATGAAGTGAGCAGAGTCTGCAAGTGCACGAACGTCCTCATTACCCTAGGAGGGGGCTCGTGGCTGCACGGCATCGTCCAGATAAAGAAGGAGAAGGAGGAAGACGGCAAGAACGCCATCGAGGCAGCGTTCAGGGGTCACCACTCGATGAAGCATGTCGTGATCATCGACGAGGACGTAGACATATACGACATGAACGCGGTCGAGTGGGCTATCGCCACTAGGTTCCAGGGCGACAGGAGGCTCGTGATCAAGGAGAAACAGCCCGGCTCCTCTCTGGACCCCTCTGCGGACCATTCAGGCAAGAAGACCCTGACCACCAAGGTCGGCGTGGACGCCACCATGCCCCTTGAAGTCGGGTTGAAGGGCTACGAAAAGGTCCAGTATTCTGGAGTGAACATCGATGAGTACCTTCGGTAGGGATGGTCGTGCCGTGGCCGACTTCGGTGACGAACCTGTGGGGAATGCCGACGTGGATGGAGTGCGACTGCGAGTTCTGGACAAGAGGGACCTTGCGAGATGTATCTGACCAACGAAGAGGATCGGGTGCTGGCGGGGGAGCAGGGCGAGGTACTGGAGCGGATGTTCCGCCTACTCGTCAGGCTAGGCGACATCTATGGAGCGGACAAGATGGTGCCCGTCGGCTCCGTCCAGGTGGCCGGCGTATCGTACAAGTCCATAGAGGATCCAGGAATGGAGTTCCTGGAGGACATCGCGAGGAAGGGTGCTAAGGTGAAGGTGGTAACCTTCCTCAATCCCGCAGGAATGGACATGGACGATTGGCAGGCTATGGGAATACCTCAGTCTTTCGCGGAGAAGCAGATGCGCATCATGGATGCCTTCGGCAAGATGGGCATCGTGACCAGCGCCACTTGCACGCCCTACCTCTCCGGCAACCTGCCGAGGTTCGGAGAGCATATCGCCTGGTCGGAGTCCTCCGCCATCGCGTTTTCGAATTCCGTAATCGGTGCCCGAACGAATCGCGAGGGCGGGCCCAGCGCACTCGCCGCCGCGCTTTGCGGTGTTACGCCCCGCTACGGTCTGCACCTGGACGAGAACCGGAAGCCGGACTTCCTGATTGATGTGAAAGCCGAGCTGAAATCGACCGCAGACTACGGCGCCCTGGGTTACCACGTCGGCAAGGCCGTAAGGAACAAGGTCCCCTACTTCGTCGGTCTCCCTGAATCGGACACCGACACGTTGAAGTCGCTTGGGGCTGCGATGGCCGCCTCGGGAGCCGTCGCCATGTACCATGTGAAGGGACAGACCCCTGAGGCGCACCTGTGGGAGACCGCGGGGCTGGAAAGGATCGAAGTGGGCCAGGAGGAGGTGGAGGAAGCCTACGCTAAGCTGAACACAGGAAAGGTGCCCGACATCGTGATACTCGGCTGCCCCCACGCGTCATTGCGCGAGATATCCGAATTGGCTGATAAGCTGGGCGGTCGGAAGGTCAAGAAACAGCTTTGGATATGCACTTCGAGGATGACCAAGGATGTCGCCTCCAGGATGGGCCTTGTCCAGATAATAGAGGCGGCTGGAGGGAAGGTCGTCGCCGACACCTGCATGGTCGTATCGCCCATCGAGGAAATGGGTTACAAGACGACAGGAGTGAACTCCGGAAAGGCAGCGAACTACCTCCCAGGCTTCTGTAGGCAGAACGTGATGTTCAAGAGGACCGACGACCTGATTAGAGAGGTGACGGAATGAAGGGAAGGTCGATCTACCCCGGCAAGGTCGAAGGTGAGGCACTCGTATCGAAGGAGCCACTGGGATTCTACGGGTGTGTGAACCCAAGGACGGGCGTCGTCATCGAGAAGGGCCACGAGCTGGAGGGGAAGAGCGTCAGTGGAAAGATACTCGTCTTCCCTTGTGGAAAGGGCTCGACCGTTGGCTCCTACGTGATATACGGCTTGGCAGCGAACGGGGTTGCTCCGAAGGCCATCATCAACAAGGAGACTGAGACCATCGTAGCCACAGGTGCGATCCTCGGCGGCATACCCTGCGTTGACAAGGTTGACATCTCCGAGATAAGGACTGGCGACAAGCTCAAGGTCGACGCCGAAGCGGGCACAGTCGAGAAGGCCTGAATGGGCAAAACGTGACGGAAAGCGACGCTAAGGGGCTTAGGAAGGGCCACCCTTGGTTGTGACGAAGGAGCAGCCCAACTACGACGGTGTTTGCCAGGTGACCAGTCCCTCTGAAGGTATGTAACTCAAGAAGCTATTCGGGTGTGCTGAGCGATATTTCTCGAACGAACCATCGTAGCGTCCTGTCTCTGGCCATCCAACGATGTATCCTCCGTCCGTCTCCTTGGCACCAGCAAACCCACCTAGCCTCGCTTCCCTGACAAGGGAGTCCAGTCGGGCAGAGGAGGCCCCCATCGACTTCAGCACTTGCTGATGGAAGTTCATCGCTTCGGGAATCACACGAGAGTCACCCTTTTCGAGGGCCTTCCTGCAGTCCTCCACTAGCTTCTCTGAAGCCTTTGCCAGTGTCCTGTAAAGTGATGGTGTTGACTCCCTGAACTTGCCGATGTTCGCCGCCATTTCGCTTGCGTTCCTACCGGCATCGGCACTTGAAACCATCACAGGGTATCGTTGCCTGAGCGGCACGTTCTTCCCATTGTGGCCCTTGAAATAAACGAGGCCGCCGTGAATAGCCACGTAGACGTCGACGCCAGACGGGTCTCTATGAATGAGCCTCTCGGAGACCATAGCGAGCTTGAAGAGCGTTTCAGAGCTGACAGTTATACCGAAGAAGTTGGCCATGGCCGCCAGCGCCGCGACGGATGAGGCTGCCGAAGAGCCAAGGCCGGTCGGCCCCGGTGGGGAGCTGGAGATGGTCACCTCGACCCCGTTCAGGCTCCTCTCCTGCATCAGTCTCTGGAGCGCGCAGGCGATGGGTGTTAGATCCCCGGTCGGAGACCATATCGGGCATTCCTGGCCGAGATTCCTCGATACGAGCACGTTCTCCGTGCTATCAACGGCCTGGGCTTCCACCCCTCTGTCAAGAGCAGCCGCCAGGGCCGGGTTTCCATGCGCCATGAAATGCTCCCCTAGAAGCATTATCCGGCCCGGTGCCTTGGCATGGGATATCAAAACGTCTCACTTGTAGAAGGCAACCGAGCCGTAGCCCACCACGGACGAGTAGTCGCCAGTGACGTCGCCACTTGAGCCGTACCGGAGGAGCTTCGCCTTGGTAGCCCCCAACTGCTTGGACGCCGTCATGACCGCGGCCACCGGGCCGTAGCCACACATGGTCAGGTTCCGCTTCTCGATGACCCTGTAGAGGCCCGGCACGTCGAAGGCCAAGATGCGCTCTCAGGGCCTCCCGGTCCTTCGCCTCGGCCTCTTCTGCAGGTTCGTAGTGGGTGAAATCCGAGGAGGCGATGAGCAGGAAATTCCTGTCCTTCAGGAGCCGGGCCACTTGGTCCCCAATGTCTATGGCCGTGGACATGTCCTGGAGGGCCATGCAGACGGGGAGGAGTTTGAAGCCCCCGCCGAAGGTGAACTGGAGGAACGGCAGCTGTACCTCGATGCTATGCTCCCTCCAGTGGGCGGAGTCGTCAGTGTCCACAAGGTGCGAATCGACTAGGAGCCTCCTCCCCGCCTCGGAGTCTATCGGAACTTTCCCCAGAGGGGTCTCCCACTCCTCGCTCTCGGGGACGGCCACGCCGCTGCCCAATCCATAGTGGTTGGGGCCAAGCACCACGGCGATGTCGGCCTTCTTCTTCGAGGAGAGGGCATAGAATGAATTCGAAGCGAAACCCCCCGAATACATGTAGCCGGCGTGTGGGTTCAAGGTCGCCACCAGATCTCCGTCGAATTCGCCCGGCGGAAGCTTGCCTGGGCCCTGGGGCGACAGAAAGGCTTCGCGGATCTCGGATTCTAGTTCGGATTTGTTGGAGGAATAGAACTGGCCTGCGACGGCGGGCTTTCTACTCCTCACTCTCCTCTTCCTCCACCAGCTTTGTTTCAAAGTCGTCGATGGAGTACTTCATAGGCTGCTCGGCCGAGATAGTGCCGGAATGAATCAGCACGGACCTCGCAAGGAGCCAAAACACCGCGGCGAGTGCCTTCCTCCCGCGGTTGTTGGCGGGGATGACGACGTCAACCTTCTCGGTCACGTTGTCGGTGTCGGCCACCGAAATCACCGGGAACCCTATGGCAGAGGCTTCTACTATGGCTTGGTGGTCCAGTGCAGGGTCAACCACTAGAAGGAGGTCGGCGTCCCTGTAGAACGGCAGCTGGGGATTGGTGAACGTCCCGGGCATGAAGCGGCCGGTGATGGCGATGCATCCAGTGGCTTCGCAGAACTTCTCGATGGGGGTCTTGCCGAAGTCCCTCGACGTGTAGATTACGACTCTGTTCGCAGGGAAGCGGGCGATGAACTTGCCCGCTACCTCGATTCTGTTCAGGGTCTTGTTGATGTCTATGAGGTGGAGGCCATCGGGCCTGCTCTTTGCGATGTAACCCACCATGTACTTTGTCTTCACGGTAGTCCCAATTCTGATCCCCGTTGAGATCAGGGTCTTCTCGGACAGTTGATTAGTGATTAGCTTATCGCTGCTGCCTTCTTCGTCGGCGACGCTGGTGTCTGGCTCAGACAACTGAGTTTCACCGAATCCTCGATGCATCTAGCCATCCAGATAGGTGGTTTTTAAGTTTGCCCAACCTGTGGTTTAGACAGACGTGGGCCGACTCTCGGAGTTCTTCCTGAGCCGTTCGTGACCCTTTCCAGGCAAGGGCGCAATTAAGCCGCGGGATAGTACTTCCCCTTGTGTCTAGCGAAGGGCGGATGCCGAATCGCAAACAAGACGTTGAGAAAGACCAAATGAACTGCCTGATGCCGAAGCCTGCGATGTCGGCATCCTGATGACGACCATGACAACCGTCTTGGCCGCCTCCTGCAATCCCTCTGTACCCACAATGTTGCCATTGGGGTCCAAAGTCACCCCCATGGGTCTGAGCCGACCTGGCGGTGTACCCTCTCGGGGAGCGCCGTAGATAGGCCGGCAGGAGAGGTGCGATGACGGCTGCGTCACCATCGAAAGCCCTCGCTGAGGCCACCACCCATCTTCGGCGATAGCAAACTCTGACTGATGATTCGCTGAGTAGGTTCCGCCACCATTTCTTGTGCTGATGAAAACCGGCCACCACGATTAGCTCGTCGTTCGACTCGGCGTATTGGACAGGAAGGGAGTGTCTCATCCTGCTCTTCCTTCCGGTGTACTATATGATCATCAGTTGACCGCTAAGCACGAAGTGAAATGGAGAGCGGAGAATCAGACGCACAAATGGATTCGCTAATCTGTGAAAGAAGAAGGCGATTCTGATTGGCCAATTTAGGTCCCCCTGCGCCCCCAACTCTTTTCATCAGTTGGGTTGTCCAGTAATGCCGGCGGTTATCTAAGACATCATTTTACCTGCATGGATTCCCACTCGAATCAGAAAGCTTGCCTTGCCCACCCACTTGATCGACTCGCGCAATCCGTCCTTTGATTTGAGAGTCATGGGGAAGCGGCGGGACTTCAAGAATGAATATAACCGGACTGTGGCTTGCCGGCCATGGTGCCCTGATGAAGGCAGTTATGTGTCCCAGGTATGGATCTCCCGATGTTCTCCAGCTCGTGGAAATCGAAAAGCCCACTCCCAGGAACGATCAGGTGCTGGTCAACGTCCATGCGGCATCAGTGAACGCATATGACTGGCATATGATGAGAGCCAAACCGTTCCTCGTGCGAATGAGCAGCGGTTTTCTGAAACCAAAGGACCCAAGATTCGGAGCAGACTTTGCCGGGCGGGTTGAAGCGGTTGGCCCCGAATCAAAGCAATTCCATCCAGGGGATGAGGTATTTGGGACGGCGAGTGGTAGTTTTGCCGAGTACCTTTGTACCCGCGAAAGGAACTTGGCGTTGAAACCGACCAACCTGTCGTTTGAAGAGGCAGCGGCAGTGCCCATGGCGGCGATAACTGCCCTTCAGGGTCTCCGCGAAAAGGGACATATTCAGCCGGGGCAGAAGGTCCTGATCAACGGGGCGTCCGGCGGCGTAGGAACCTTTGCGGTTCAGCTGGCCAAGTCGTTCGGGGCTGAAGTAACCGGAGTGTGCAGTACTAGGAACCTTGAGATGGCGCGCTCGATCGGCGCTGACCATGTCATCGACTGCACTCAGGAAGACTTCACCAGAAGTGGGCAGCGTTACGACCTAATTCTCGCCGCCAACGGCTATCATTGGATATCAAATTACAAGCGTGCATTGAGTGCCAGCGGAACCTTCGTCTTGACCGGAGGTTCTATGGCTCAGTTGTTTGAGGTTATGCTCTTGGGACGATGGATGTCAAGTTCGAGGGGTAAGAAGATTGGATTCACTATGGCAAAGGTGAACCAGAAGGATCTGGCCTTTCTGAAAGAATTGATCGAAGTTGGTAAGGTAGTTCCTGTCATAGAGAAACGTTACCCCTTAAGTCAAGTCGCTGATGCTATCCGCCATGTCGAAGAAGGCCATGCCCAAGGAAAGGTGGTGCTGACTCTTGAACAAGACGACAAGGCCTGACAAGGCGCTCCACCGACAATGCATCCCAGGACGTTGGCTGGGGTCGGCGAGCGCTCCCTTGGAGAAGCTTTGGTTTCCCCAAGCAGTTTCACTCTGAAGTTTGAGTTTGCCCAACCAGTAGTTTAGGCAGTTTTGGGGACCTTCTCGCAAAGGGGAGGGGTAAAGTACACCTTAGGCAAACGTAGTACACTTGAATTTGGGTTTGGCGCTGCGAAAGAACGCGCCACCCGTACATGTTGCTTCTTGAAAGAGAACCAGTGTCATAAATCTGCCAAAGCCGGAACAATCTCAACAGGAATCAGATGGCTCTGGCCCCATCCCCCACGGAGGACAGGTACACATCGTAGCCCATCTTCTTCATGGCTTCCGCGACGCTCTCCTGATACTCAGCCGAGGTGTTTATGAAGACCGAGGGGCCCGTGTCCATTGAGAAGTAGGCGTCGACTCCATCTGACCTCAACTCTCTCACCCTTCTGATGATGCGGAGGGAGTCTTCAGTCATCAAAATGGTGTTTGACTGCCCCGTCATGGAAAGGCCGTGAAGCTCGAGCGTGTCCTTCTCTACAAGTTCACCCAATTCCTTCAAGTCGTTTCGTAGGATCGACCTTTCGATCTGGTCGCATCTCCGTCTGGCCGCCTCCACTCTGGCTTCAAAGAATGGCGAGGTTTCCGCTTCCCTATGCATCTGGTCCGTCTTGACGGATATCGGCAGTGGAACGATCACCATTCTCAAGTCCATGACATCTTGACCCGCGATCCTTTCAGCGTAGGTGTCTTCGTCGTCCTTCCCAGCGTGCAGCCGGGCGAAGCCACCCACAAATGACCTCGAAGAGGACGCCGAGAACAGTCTGGCAACCTTCGAAAGTCCTTTGGCGTCGAGGCTTCCTCCTTGGAAAAGGTTGTAACAGGCCAGCGTCATTGCCGCCCCCGCCGAGGACGAGAACCCGAGCCCTTTGGCGTCAAGCACTGGCGAATTGAGGGTCTCTATTCTCACCCCTTCATGCCAGTCTGTCATTCCGCTGAGCTTCTGGAGAATGGGTTTGATTCGACCTGAAGCATCGCCGTCGTAGGCACCCCTAATGAACACGCCAGGTTCAGAGCTTCTGATCGCGCTGACACTCGTAGTAAAGCATGTGGTGTTTGCGGAGATTGAGGTCATGATAAGGTATCCTCAGAGTCCGATTCCGTAATCCGTGGTACTTGAGAAGTCCCTGCATGGTGTTCGCGACGGCTGCACCCTTAATCATCGCCCTTCTCTCCAACAGATCGTCGCGGCGGACCCACATGACCCAGTCCGCATGTCACTTCCCCACGCTGACTCGGAGCTTCAATTGATGCAAGGCTGGGACACCTCAGACGAGCGCATCCGCCGTACCCCTTCGATTCACCGATTTCGAGGCCGATTCCGACACGTACAGGTCGACCGACGGACGACCGACGAAGGGAACTATATCCCTTGTCCAAGATTTCAATCCCCACCTACGAAGGGATTCGCTGAGTTGGGGCGGAATGGCGACTTCGAAAACCGGGCGCAGATTCGGGTTGCTTTTGCACAGTCTCGGGCGTGAGCGCCATGACGGGGACGACCTTCTTGGTGCGGGGTTGGTACTCGGCGAACGCACGGTAGAGAGAGGCTTGGCTCGCATAGAACATATCACGCTCGTCACCCGTGATTTCCTCTGTGCGCACGTCGATGGTCTCGTCGCCCGCCTCGATCTGGACGTTCGGTGCGACGTTTCTTGTTGTGACCAGCATCCAGCCTTGGCGAGTTCACCAGAAGTATCGTCTTTTGGACTTGAAGTGGCGCTCGGTCACAATTGGGGGTGCGCTGCGATGTTGACCATCCAATGGACGCCGGACTCGTCGGTGAGCATGTCGAACGTGCTCCGGCCAGCGGTCATCCAGGGTTGCGGGGAACGGCAGAGAATCCCTACTTTACAACCGTTGTGGTCTGGCCGCCATCGTAGACTTCCTTCTTTCGCAGGTTGGCTTCGGGCTTGAAGCGGCGCACGGCTTCTTCGAGTGCCGCGAACGTCTCGGGGCGCGCTTTGCCCACCACAGCGACCATCACGAGGAGGTCTCCCACCTGGAAACTCCCTTCGTATTGGTAGACCACTGTGAGCTGCAGGCCGTACTTCTCCTTCACCTCGGCACACATCCGTCTAAGTGCCATCGTCGAATCCTCCTTGTCGCTCTCGATAGTGAGCTCTCGGACTTCTCGGCCGTCAAGTCCAGGTGACTTGACCCTCCCGACGTAGGTCATCACCGCTCCCATGCTGTCCTCCGCGACTCCGATGATCGAGCCCAGAATCCTCTGGAAGTCCAAGGCACCCCTTTCGTAGATGCCAGGAGCAGGAACCCCAGGGAAGATTTCTTGACCGTCCGACATAGGAGCAATCCATACTTCATGCCCTCTGATATAGGTTATCCGAAGCCACCAAGGACTGGCCATATCATGGTCAGCTGCGCTAGAGACCTGGGTCGAGAAAAAGCAAGGGGGTTTTGCCTTCGTCAGCGCTTCTTGAGGTCAGCGATTGCCTCTTCCTTTGTGAGTCCGTGAGGATAATCGGTGTGGTGAACGCGGTTCACGTGGAGTTGGATGATGGCTATCGCGTCTTCCTGGCCGTGTGGCGTTGTGAAAGTGAACCCGCAAGGGCAATCTGCGCCGAGTAGTTCAGGCATTGCAGCCGAACCGCCCATCGGGTCTATTTATCGCTTGTCAGTCTTCCCACGTCATCCTCTCCTTCTGCCTGGAGGAGTCGCAAACGGCGAATCGCTCGGGGTGTAATCCCTTCCACTGTGTAGGAGGTTCACTCAAATCGGTCGCTCCGCCCATCCGTTCAGGGGTTCCCCTATGCGAGAAGTCGCCGACCGCACTTCGCCCTCTTAGCTCAGCCTGACCAGCTGCTGTGGGTCGGTCGCCGGAGACACCACGACGGCGGTGCCGAACGCGATTATCTCGTCCATGGTCGTCCCGATTTCGGTTGAGTCGAACATCACGCTGATTACCGCGTTGGCGCCCATCGACTCCGCCTGTTGAGACAGCCTGTCTAGGGCCTGCTGCCTGGCCTGGTGGGCGAGCTCGGTGTATTCGTGTATCTCCCCGCCTCCCAGCGTCCTCAGGCCAGCCATTATGTTGCCGCCGAGGCCGCGCGACCTGACGGTTATCCCGTAGACGAGGCCCATGACCTTGTCCACCTTGCATCCCGGCACGTAGTTCGACGTGTATAGGGTGATTGCCACAGCTGGGGCAACGGCCATCAGATATTAGAGCCTTGCCGAGGTGCCCCCTCCGCCGGGGAGGCGTCGATAATAGGAGGTCCTCCCGATCCCAGGAGAGGTCGACGGAGAATATGTCCAGCGGCACGTCGATGTTCTTGGCCTTACGCTGCCCTATCTTACTGACATGCGCCTCGAAATGACTTAACTAGGAGCGCCCCTTGAATCAAGGGGCACCGGTCTCGGACGTCCTGGAAGGGGCCATCGCGTCAGGGACGGGCTAGAGTGCGAGTTCGGGCGTTGAAGAAGGAGAGGGTCAGCGGGAATCCATCGGAATCGACGATGACGAAATCTAGAAACATGGTAGGGGTACTCTTCCTCATATCCGCCGTTTCAGGGGCCTATCTTCTCGCGACGGACCGCTCGCTTTGGTACTTGGCTGCCTCCCATGCCTACGGCCTGGCCGCGATGTGCGCCATCTCGGTGGGAATGGCGGTCGTTTCGTTCACTGGGAATCGGCGCCTCTATGCTTTCGTCCCCGTGTGGGCGGTTGGGGTGGTCATCCTCCAGCTTGGCGACCTCGCCACTGCGCCTGCTTACAACATGACCATCGCCTACTTCGCATCCTACCTCTTCGGCCTCCCGGCCTACGATGTCCTCCTGCTGACCCAGTTCGCCGTCCTTGCGGTCTACTTCATTACTCCGAGGGCCAAGGTCCAGGCAAAGAAGGGAGCTTACTTCGAGGCCGCCGCAAGGGGAGAGAGGAGGGACTTCCTACGGATAACCGGCTCCATCGCGGTCTTCTTCCTCCTTGCTGTGATCCTCTCAGTCATCGACCTGACCGGGTCGCAGCCCAGCCCGACCTCGGGCACGACCACCCAGAGCACCAATTCGTCGGCCAGCAGTTCTACGAACAGCACTTCGTCTAGCAGCCCGTCCACCACCAGCACATCCGCCGGGGGCAATCCTTCTGGGGTCATCGCGAACGTAAACAACCTCCAGGTGGGCACACCCTTCACCTTTGACTATCCCGACTCGAACCATCCGAACATCCTCCTCAAGCTGGCCAACGGATCGTTGGCCGCCTACAGCCTCCTATGTACCCACGTCTGCTGCACCGTCTCCTACAGCACTTCATCGAACAACTTCTATTGTCCTTGCCACGCGTCCCTCTTCGATGGCGGCGGCAACGTCGTGCGAGGGCCGGCAGCCCTGCCGCTCCCCAAAGTCCTGCTCCAGGTTGACTCCTCGGGGAACGTCACCGCCACCGGCTTCAGCGGAGCCAGCCCATGCATCCGGTGATCTCTCCACACATCCCAAGAAGGGGGGAAACACCTTATATCAAGCAAGGCAAGACTCGAAGGAACCGAGGAGCCCAAGCTTGGTATTGCATGATTTCGTGAAGGACCACGAAGACATGAGCGACGACAACGGCTACCATTTCAAGCTCTCCTGTGACGTGTGCGGCGACGGATCCCTGACCACCTGTCGCCCGGCGCCGTTCGCCAAGACCCGTTTCCCCCTGGGGGCCGCCACGAACGTAGGCAAGATTGGCAGCGGAGGATTGGGAAGGGAGGCCAGCAAGTCGAGAGGGACATCGTAGACCAGATGTGACCATGGCACAGCAGCCTTCACCCTTCGGCATGTTTCTGGCGGACGCTCCCTGCAGCGCCGCCATCCCTGGCCAGGAAGTCGGAGCCGCAATGGCAGAGGTCTGGACCGAGGGACTCCAGGTCAAGCCTCGCATTGGGACCACCGTCTTCCTCCCCTACACCCAGATGACGAGGGCCGAGTCAGCGAACTACGGCATCCACGTGCTGTACCCAGGCGGAATGATCTTCCTATCGGCCCTGGGGACAAAGTACGACCCCTTCTTGCAGCGGCTGACGGACGCATGGGGGACGCCTTGGCCAGGGCCCTCCTCATGAGCGAGGAGGTCGTCGAGTACGAGGCCAGGGCGACCTACATCAACGTCCGTGCTGACGGTTCCCAGAGCTTCGGACCCTGCAGGGCTCGCGTCCTCCCCTCAGCCCTCGTCATACTTCCTGCGGACGCCATCCCCGTCAAGATTCAGTTCGCAAGGATGATCTCCGCCCAGGCACAGAACTTCCGCGTCAACGTCGAGACATCAGACAGTGGCGTCTTCGAGCTTCTGAGGATGGGGACCTCCTACCAGTTCTTCGCCGACAAGCTGACAGCCGCGCGGAGAGCTTTCGAAGGCGAAGGCTTCGAGACCCTCCTTGCCATAGGCCCGGGGATCGGATTTGACAGGCTCCTCGACCTCTCGAAGCTGATGGCGGAGGGGAGGGCGGTGAGCAAGGCAGACGTGGTAAAGCGGACCTTCGACTTCTGGCTGACCCTGGAACGGCTGGTCCGGGACTCCCCTCTGGGCCCGTCCTACTCTCGCCTGCAGTCGCTGGCCATTGAAGACCTCACCTCGATCGGCTTCAAGAAGAACCTCAGGGGCAACTATGTCTGGTTCATGATGGCGATACAGGGGTCAGTCGAGAAGGGCGGAAATACCATTGCCCTCGAGGTCACGTCCGAGACGGGCCACGCCACCTATCTGTTCAGGGTCATGGAACGGGAGAAGTTCGCCAGCTGCCCCCCCGAGCAGTTCCAAACGGCAGCCAGAGACGCCATGAAGGTCATCAGCGAAGCCATGATCACCACCGGCTTCAGGCGGGAGCCCATATACATGGACGAAGCCAAGATGAACTCCCCCGCCTTCACAAAGTATCTCTATGCCACGAAGAACCTCCCGGAGCTCAAGCTCCTCAGGGAGCTTTTTTACGCCCGCATCATCCGCAAAGCACTCGAGAGCTGGGCCGCAGACCTCGACGCCGCCCTGTTGTTCAACGTGACCGCCACGGAGGACACGACCAAATGGGAGAAGTCTCAGACGGACCCCGAACTGGCTCCTGACTAAGCCATTTCCTCAACTCTTATCTGCAGGGTCTCCCGCCGCCTGAACCTGAACAGCCCTTGGACTTCCAAACGGTGGTCCTGAAGAGGAGGATGGTCAGGCACTTCTCGGATGAGCCCGTCAGCGACGCCGACGTAGACACCATCCTTTCGCTGGCCCTGCACGCCCCCAGCGCCGGCTACAGCCAGGGTTCGTGCTACATCGTCGTGAGGGACAAGGAAACCAAGAGGAAGCTTGCAGCTCTCCAGGGGGAGGGGGGTTACGTCGAGGCGGGTTTCGATCCGTTCATATCCGGGGCCCCGGTTCTGGTGGTGCCCTGCGTGAGCGAGAAGGTCTATCACGACAGGTACCGTGAAAAGGACAAGCTTGAGCCGGACGGCAGGGAGATCGTCTGGCCGGTGCCCTACTGGTTCTTCGACATCGGGGCAGGCTCACTGATAGTGCTTCTCGCCACCGTCGACAGGGGGCTCGCGGCGGCCTTTGCCGGGACCCCCGATCCGGCCGGGGTCAGGCGGCTCCTTGGCATCCCGGAGGCCTTCCAGCCCGTCGGCACGATCTCGATCGGCCACGCTCTCCCCGACAAGAGGTCCCCCTCGCTGAAGCGGGGCAGGAAACCCAAAGGGGCCCAGCTATTCGCAGAGGCCTTCGGCCGTCCGTGGTCTCCCAACTCAGCCGGGCGCTGAGCTGGGCTACTTCCAGCGGTAGGCCACTGCCGAAAGGACAGTCGCGGCCACTACGAACCAGAAGAGGAGATCTACCACCAGTCCGGATGGCACCAGCCGTAGCGTAGCTCCGGGAACTACTGGGGCCTCCCAGATCGGTGCGGGCACGCCGAGCTGCTGGACGCCGGTATATAGCAGGGACATCGGCGTCGGAAGGAACGAGAGGGCGTAGGTGGCGATCGCGCCGACTACGGCCGAGGCAGCCCAGACCGCCTTGGTGAACCTCTGCCCCCACTTCATGCCCGCCCTCAGAACACTCTTCCGGAGTATTTCAGATTGACGGAGGCCGGCCCGCGACAGTCGTTGCGTTCACGTCGGCTTCCCGGCCGACGGCAAAGCACCCCCCCGGGCGCAAATCCTTAAATCAGATGCGCTTGGCATTCGAGCCAATGAAGGTCGTCGCCGTGGGAAAGCGGCCGTTCGTGACCGCCTTCCGCATCGTTGGCGTCGACGGCATGGAGGTCGACAACTCCTCGGAGATGCTGTCTGCGGTGGACCGTCTTTTCAAGACCGAGGGAGTTGGTCTGGTCCTCCTCGGATCCGACCTCTCGGCCTCCATAAGACTGAAGCTGGGAGGGTACCGGAAGAAGAAGGCCGTCCCGTTGATCTACGAGATCCTGACCCCGGGCGCCAAGGCGGAGGATACCGAGTACAGCAAAGTTCTTAGAGCCATGTTGGGGGTGTAGTGTGTAAATTGCCAAGCAAGGAGATAGAGGCCACCGTAGGGAAAGTCTTGAACGAGGAATCGGCTTCACTGAAGACTACGCTGGACGAAGCGCTGGCGTCGTCCTTGAAGCTCCTGGACGATTACGAGCAAAGGGCGTCCGAGAAGTACAAGGAGTCCATGCTGGAAGGGAGCAAGCAGGCCGAGAACGTCAAGCGCAAGATCCTGGGCTCGGCCGAACTCCAGGCCAGGAACGCCCAGCTCTCCGCCTTCGAGAACTTCTTCGAAAGGGTGGTATCAGAAGCGCTGGAAGGGGTGAGGTCGGCCCCTCGCGACGCGCGTTACGAGAGGTCCCTGGTGCGGCTCCTAAAGGAGACCCTCGCCGAACTGGACCCCGCGGAGTACGTCCTTTCATGCCCTGAGTCGGACAGGGCCAGCCTCTCGACAGCCATGAAGGAAGTGGCGAAGGAGTTCCCCAACTATCCTCTCACGTTATCCAAGAAGCACTTCGAAAGCGCCGGGGGCTTCGTGGCGGCCAGCAAGGACGGAAGCATGGAGTTTAACAGCACCTTCGAAGCGAGACTCGAGAGGATGAAGCCCGGCATAAGGAAAAGGGTTTATGAGCGGTTCTTCAAGGAGGAGAAATAGCTTGGTAGCCAAGGGAAAGATAGTCTGGATCAGCGGCCCTGCGGTCAAGGCCGATGGAATGTCCGAGGTCAAGATGGCCGAGACCGTGAGCGTCGGAGAAGACAAACTCGTAGGCGAGGTCATCAAGGTCACCGGTGACGTCGCCTTCGTCCAAGTCTACGAATCGACCAGCGGGCTTCATCCCGGAGAGCCCGTCACGGGCACCGGGATGCCCCTTTCGGTCACGCTGGGCCCCGGGATAATGAGCCAGATCTACGACGGGCTCCAGAGGCCTCTGCCCGAACTCGCGGCGGCCTCCGGCCCCTACATCCGCAGGGGCGTCAACGCGTTCCCGCTTTCAAAGACGGCAAAGTGGCACTTCGTGCCCAAGGTCAAGGTGGGAGACCAGGTCGAGGCGGGGACCATCCTGGGGACCATCGCGGAGACCTCGACCGTCGAGCATCGCGTCATGGCACCCCCTGACACAAAGGGCGGCTCACTGAAGAGCATCGAGCCCGAGGGAGACTACGATATCGAGCATGAGATTGCGGTGGTCGAGAACGGCGTGCAGACCCCTCTCAAGCTCTACCACTACTGGCCCGTCAGGCGACCCAGGCCGTACAAGCTCCGGTTGGAGCCCGAGATCCCTCTGATCACAGGCCAGCGAGTCATCGACACCTTCTTCCCTCTCGCGAAAGGCGGCGCCGCCGCCATTCCGGGCGGTTTCGGGACGGGGAAGTGCGTCACCGCGGGAACTCCGGTCTTCTTCGCAGATGGTACCTCATTGCCCATCGAGGAGGTATTCGAGAGGGCATCGGCCGGTGCGGCTCCCCTGCCGCCGTCCGAAGTCGCCCTCCGCGTGGATGGCGTTTCAGTGCTGTCCTTCGACGGATCGAAGATTACACCCAAGGCCGTGTCGCACGTTTTCAGAGGAACGACCGACTCGCTCCTACGTGTTACAACGAAGAGCGGGCGAAGCGTCACGGTCACCCCGGCTCACAAGCTCTTCAAGTTCAACCCCGAAGGGTTCTTCGAAGAGTGTCCCGCCGGCGCTTTGTCGGTCGGCGACTACGTGGCTTTCCCGAGGAAGCTCCCGGTGGCTGCTTCCTACCAAGACGTGCCGGATGACATCGTCCCAGGCAGAGTGGCGGACGAAGCCGGACTCCGCGCCATGCGCGCTACCATAAGGTCGGTAGAGGAGAAGTTGGGTTCGCGCCGCACCCTGGCCAAGGAGCTGGATGTGTCATACAACGTCCTCACCGAATACGCCTCTGGAAGGAACAGGCCCACCATCTCCTTCATGCAGCGCCTATATGCCTTCGCCGGGCTGGAGAAACCACGCGCGGGGGCTTTAACCGTTGGAGGGAGGGGGGCGAAAGTGCTGCTGCCTTTGACTCTGGACGAAGAAATGGCAGAGCTCCTCGGCCTCCTGTGTTCTGACGGAATGATCGCCGGCAGGCAGATCAGGTTCTTCAACAACGACACCCTGCTGCTCGATCGTTTCAGCGACCTGGCGACTCGCCTATTCGGCGTCAGGTGCCGCAGGGTCCGATTCAAGACCGTAGACGGCGTCGCGGTCAACAGCCAAGGGCTCATCCGGCTGCTGAGGGCGATGGGCTATCCACAATCCCGCAAGTCCAGGAACGTGCGCATCCCGTCCCTCGTGCTGAAATCACCGGACTCCGTCGTAGCATCGTTCGTCAGGGGTTACTACTTGGGTGATGGTTCCTTCAGCGATGGTACCCTCGAAGTAGGCTCCGAGTCGAAAGGTTTGATATCGGACATGACGTATGCGCTTTCCAGGCTTGGGGTCCTTTACTCCTTAATGCAAGGGGAGAGGAAGGGGCGCCGTCTAATCGTGAGCAGCCTCAAGGAGTTGAGGAGGTTCGTGGCCTCAGTCTTCGGGACCGAGGCCTTCGACACCCTCCCGAAGGTTGCAGAATTGAAGGGGTACCTCTTGCACACGTCCGCCAGCCAAACTAGGGACCTCGTACCCCTCAGCCCAGAGGTGATTCGAGCCGCTTTCTCAGGATCGGATCTGAAGAACTATCTGACGGGCAGCGAACGCCTGGGATACGGCAGGTTCGAACAGCTGATTGCTCGCAAGGAGGGCTTGCTCTCGGGCGAGGCCTCCGTCCGACTCACCTCGCTCATGCAAGCTCTCGAATGGGTCTACATAGATCAGTTGGCGTCGGTAGAAGTCCTGCCTGGGGAGCAGACGGTTTACGATCTGACAGTGCCTGATACCCACAACTTCGTCGGAGGCATGTATCCTTCACTGCTCCACAACACGGTGACGAGCCATCAGATAGCCTCGTGGGCTGACACGAAGGTCGTAGTGTACGTCGGCTGCGGGGAGAGGGGCAACGAGATGACGGAGGTCCTCAAGGAGTTCCCCGAGCTCATAGACCCTTACTCAGGCAAGCCGCTTATGCAGCGGACCGTCCTCGTCGCCAACACCAGCAACATGCCGGTGGCAGCCAGGGAGGCGAGCATCTACACCGGCGCCACGCTGGCGGAGTTCTACCGGGACATGGGTTACGACGTCGTGATGTTGGCCGATTCAACTTCGAGGTGGGCTGAGGCCCTCAGGGAGATCAGCGGCAGGCTGGAGGAGATGCCGGCCGAGGAAGGCTACCCATCCTATCTCGCCTCAAGGCTCGCGGAGTTCTACGAGCGCGCCGGCCGCGTGACCACCTTGGGCACCCCGTCCAGGACGGGCTCCATCAGCCTGGTGGGGGCAGTCTCCCCCAGCGGCGGCGACTTCACCGAGCCCGTCACCACCCATACGATGCGGTTCATCAGGACGTTCTGGGCGTTGGACACCAAACTGGCCTACTCCAGGCACTATCCGGCCATCAACTGGATGACGAGCTACTCCGGGTTCCTGGACAAGGTGGCCCCGTGGTGGAAGGCCAACGTGGACAAGGATTGGTACGACTTGAGGCTCGAGGCCTACCAGATACTGCAGAGGGAGGACACGCTCAAGGAGATCGTCCGCCTCCTAGGCCCCGAGGTCCTTCCGGACGAAGAGAAGATAATCCTTGACGTCGCCAGGGTGATCAAGGTGGGCTTCCTGCAGCAGACGGCCTACGACCCGATAGACAGCTACACCAACCCCAAGAGGCAAGTGGCGCTGCTCAGGCTCATAGTGACCTTCTACAAGGACGCAGGCGCCGCGCTGAAGTCGGGGGTCCCTCTCCAGTCCATCCGGGGCTTGGCGGTAATATCCAAGATAATGCGGGCCCGGTTCGAGATTAAGGACGACGAGCTCTTCAAGATCGACGAGCTTACGAACGAAATGACCGGGGCCTTCAAGGCCCTTCAGCCGCAAGGAGTTGTCCAAGTTGCAGCCTAAGAGAAGCGGCGGCGTGGAGTACTCCAAGGTGGCAGAGCTCAAGGGGCCGCTGCTGATCGTGGACGGGGTCGGCCAGGTCTCCTACGACGAGCTTGTAGAGGTTGAGACAGGCGGTGGAGCGAAAAGGCTGGGAAGGGTCCTGGAAGTCGGGGGCGGAAGGGCCGTCATCCAGGTCTTCGCCGGCACCTCCGGCATATCCACCAGCGGCACCGCAGTGAGGTTCCTCGGGAAGCCCATGGAGATGCCCGTCTCGATGGAGCTCCTGGGAAGGGTTTTCGACGGCCTCGGGCGCCCTCTGGACGGCCTTCCTCCTCCGCTTGGAGAGGAGTTCCGCGACGTGAACGGCTCACCCATGAACCCCTACATGAGGGACTACCCCACCGACTTCATTCAGACAGGCGTGTCGGTCATCGACGGAATGCTCACCCTTGTTAGAGGGCAGAAGCTCCCGATATTCTCGGGCGCGGGCCTCCCCCACAACCTGCTCGCGGCCCAGGTCGCACGCCAGGCCACCGTCAAGGGCGGGGGACAGGACTTCGCCGTGGTCTTCGCCGCTATCGGGGTGCAGAACGACGAGGCGTCCTTCTTCAGGAGGGCCCTCGAAGAAACGGGAGCTCTGAAACGGAGCGTCCTCTTCCTCAACCTCGCCAACGACCCGGCCATCGAAAGGATCATCACTCCCAAGGTGGCGCTGACCGCCGCCGAGTATCTGGCCTTCACAGGGAACCTCCACGTGCTGGTGATTCTCACTGACATGACCAACTACGCCGAGGCGCTCAGGGAGATCAGCGCCGCAAGAGAGGAGGTCCCAGGAAGGAAGGGCTATCCCGGCTACCTTTACACAGGACCTCGCGCACCGACTTCGAAAGGGCAGGGAGGATCAAGGGGAAGACGGGTAGCATAACGCAGCTTCCTATACTCAGCATGCCCAGCGACGACATCACCCACCCCATCCCCGACCTGACCGGCTACATCACCGAGGGCCAGGTGGTGCTTGACAGGGAGCTTTTCAGGAAGGGCGTTTACCCGCCGGTCCAGGTGCTTTCGAGCCTCAGCAGGCTCATGAAGGACGGCATCGGCGAAGGCAAGACCAGGCCGGACCATGCAGAGGTCAGCAATCAGATGTACGACTCGTACTCTAGGGCGCAGGAACTCAGGGCCCTCGTGGGCATCGTCGGCAAGGCAGGCCTGGCCCCGGTGGACCTGAAGTACCTCGAATTCGGCGACGCCTTCGAGCAGAAATTCCTGAAGCAGAGCTACGACGAAGCGAGGACGCTGGACGAGAGCATGGCCATCGCCTGGAACGAGATCCTAGCGCTCCTCCCGGAAAGGGAGCTCACCAAGATCAAGACGGACAACCTGGCGAAGTACTACAAGGAGAAGCAGTAGCGCGAAATGTCCAGCCAGAAGGTTCAGCCCACAAAGCTGGAACTGATCAGGCTAAGGCGCGCCGTGGTGGTCGCCCGGAAGATCCACAAGATCCTGGACGACAAGAGGGAGGTGCTCCTGAAGAAGCTCAACGAATACATGGATGAGGCATCCAAGGCCAACAAGAGCCTGAGCACCTCAGTCCTGAAGGGCTACGACTTCCTCTACGAGGCCTACATTGAAATGGGATCCATGCCCGGCTGGAGGCGACGGCCAAGGCCGCGCCTCCTTCTGCCGACGTCACGGTGAACGTCAAGAGGATCGTTGACGTGGACGTGCCCTCCCTGGTCCTGAACTTCAAGGAGGTCCTGCGGCCCTACGGCTTCGGGGACACCTCGTATTCCTTGGACCAGGCCTATGCCTTCCTTTCATCCCTGCTTCCCTCGATACTAAAGGCCGCAGAAATGGAGAACGTAATCTTCCGGCTGGTGAGCGAGATCGAGAAGACCCAGAGGACCATCAACGCCCTCGAATTCATAATCATTCCTCAGTACGAAGAGCAGATCAGGTTCATCTCGTCGACCCTGGAGGAACGGGACAGGGAAGAGTTTGTAAGGCTTAAGAGCGTCAAGCGAGTGTTGGAGAGGAGGAGGCTGGCGGAGTGAGTTCCGAGGCCGACGCGATCGCAGAGGAGAGGAGGAAGGCCAAGGAGATGAAGGCCTTTGCCGACGCGCGGGAGCAAATACAATCCAAGGCAAAGGACTTCGTTGCAGACGCCGAGGCCCAACTCTCAGAGCTGAAGAGACGCACCGTGGACGAATTCGAGAAGCTCTAGTGCATCTCCCTCCCCAGCAAGAATCGACCGATTGCGACGATTTCAGGCCTCCCCAGGCTGGGGGGTCCGCCTGCGAGCGCAGCGCATGATGTTCACATCGGAATCTGGGCGTCGAAGTTTGTGAAGCAAGGCTTATCATCGAAGGATTGCGACCGGCCCGAATCGGACCTGTTCCCATTTGGACTCTACGACTGAAAGGCCACTCCTGGGCTCCCGTCGGCAAGGCGTCTCCATGGTCATCATCGCCCTGCTCCTTGTCGTCGTAATAGCGGGGGCGGCCTCGTATTACGTCTTCGTCCTGAGCGTCCCGGCGCCCGCGGGGACCAACGGGCACACGACCACCCAGACCGTCGGCGCGACCACGTCGGCCGCCAACCACTTCACGCAGTACACAGGCACCTTCGTGTACAGCCTTCCCCTAGGTCCCTCCGGCGAGCAGGTCTCCTCCAACGGTACGGTCAACGAATACAGGACCATCCTCTCAGCCTCCGGCACGTTTTCCTTCTTCATCAATCCTGCCAACCAGTCAGGATTGGGTAGCGGCCAGGGGGAGATCACCGCCACAACGACCGGATTCTGCACCGGGAACGTCACCGTCCACTACACCTTCCAAATCATCAACTCCAACACGCTCCTTGGCGGAAACGTCACCGTCGCCTTCGGCGACGCGGCGCCGGGCAACGTCACATATCCTCTCTACTGCACCAACCTGGACGGGAGCCACTATTCCGGCAGCGGGAACTTCATCTTCTTGAGCGTCTATCCGAACCTCGTCAGCAGCGCGTCGGTCCCAGCCACGTTGACCATGAATGAAACCGGGGAGTATTATCTGGTCAAGTTCGGCGTCGGCTAATCCCTCTGATTGCGGCTTGCGCTTTTGGCAACGCCTAAGTAGGCCGGGCCGCCGAAGCGCACCCATGCGAATATGTGCGCCTAGGGAACAGTGGCCTGAAGGTTTCGCGCATCTGCCTCGGATGCATGAGCTTCGGCGGCGTCAAGGAAGGGACGTTCGCATGGACCCTCGGATATGAGGATTCAGCGAAGGTGATCGATGCCGCCCTCAACGTCGGCATCAACTTCCTCGACACCGCGAACATGTATTCTGACGGCAAGTCAGAGGAGATCGTCGGGAAGGCCGTCCACGGGCGAAGGGACGATCTGGTCATAGCGACCAAGGTCTACCACCCGACCGGCCCCGGGCCCAACGACCGGGGGCTGTCTCGGAAACACATTCGCAGGGAGGCGAAGCGCTCCCTCGAACGACTGAAGATGAAGTATATCGACCTCTACCAGATACACAGGTGGGACTATGATACACCCATCGGAGAGACCCTCTCCGCCTTGGACGACCTCGTCCACGGCGAGGAAGTGGTCCACTACATCGGGGCCTCGAGCATGTGGGCATGGCAGTTCGCCACGGCCCTCGACCTGAGCGAGCGGCTGGGTCTGGAGAAGTTCGTCTCCATGCAGGACCAGTACAACCTGGCCTACAGGGAAGAGGAAAGGGAGATGATACCCCTGTGCATCTCCAGGGGGGTAGGTGTCATCCCCTGGAGCCCACTCGCCAGGGGGTTCCTCTCGGGCAGATACAGGAGGGATGCGAGCGCCAAGGGAAGGCGCTACGAGAGTGATCCATATCTGAAGAAGAGGTTCTTCAAGCCCCAAGACTTCGACATACTTGAAGCCCTCGTAGCCCTAGCCAAGGAGAAGGACGTCAGCCCGGCTCAACTTGCCCTGGCTTGGCTCCTGCAAAAGCCCGGCGTAGTGTCCCCCATCGTGGGGGCGACTAAGCCTTCGCAGGTCCGCGAGCTTGCCGAAGCGATCGACATCAAGCTGGCGCCTGACGAAGTCAAGCTACTCGAGGCGCCATACAGGCCGTTGCCGGTCGAAGGGCACGTCTGACCTCGAGCGATTCGCTGGAAGCCTGAGATACGAAAGAGCAAGGAGCTACTGGCGCTTGGCGTCGTTCGTCGTCCACGAGCACTGGGCTTCGCACCACCACTTCGACTTCAGGTTGGAGATGGACGGCGTTCTGAAGTCTTGGGCCGTTCCAAAGGGGCTCCCTCTGCAGCCCGGCATAAGGCGACTGGCGATGCAGGTCGACGACCATCCCCTGGAATACGGCTCGTTCGAAGGGACGATCCCCGAAGGAAACTATGGGGCGGGAAAGGTCGAAATCTGGGACAGGGGGGACTTCAGGCTGATCGAGAGGTCTGCGAAGCTCATCCGGTTTGTCCTTGAAGGCAGAAAGGCGGAGGGGGAGTACGATCTGGTCCTCATCAACGACGCCAAGAAGCAGTGGCTGATCTTCAAGCACGGTCCAACCAGCGACCCATCGCCTCAACTCCAAGAGGGGCCTCGTTCGTCCCCCGAGGTTCAACCGTAGGCGTAGAGGCTGTAGACGCTTCCCCGATAGACGAGGGTCAGGTTGCTGGTGTTGATGGTCTGCGAGGAACCGCCAGACTGGGGCCCTTGGCCGCTGGGGGCTCCGTCGTCCGGGTTGCCTCCGGGCCCTCCCTGCTGTGCAGGGAGCCCTTGAACGACCCCGACTCCTGGGAGCAGGTTGCCGGGTCCCGAGCCACCTTGGCCGCCGACGAGGACGTACACGGTGTAACCATCTTGCATCCACGTCGTCGCATTTGAAACGAGTGGCAGCCCCAAGACGTATTCGGGCCAGTAGGCGACGCCTCCTCCTTGCGTCATCAGCACCGACTCGTTGCCGACCATGGAGGCCATCTTCTGAAGGTCGGAGTATCCCTGGACGCTGATCGTGGGGGTCAGTGACGTCGCGTTCTGGAAGCCGAGGAACGCCAGGGGGCTCACCAAGAGCACAAGCAGAAGGAGGGATAGGGCCCTGCCCTTGAGACTGGCGCAGGCGTATCCCACTATGATCGATATGGGGAGCACCTCCATCAACTCGAAACGCCAAGCGAAGTCGGTTGGAATCATGGGCAGGATCAAAGGGCCCCGATGGCGGTGGCTGTTCCGACTAGGTACTGGCCCTAGGCCGCTCGCCCTTCAACCACTCGTATGTCGTGAGCAGCAGCCCCGCCGCAAGAAACACGTAGATCAGAGGGTCGCTGACGGACGCCCCCGGAGGGGCGCCCCCCGATGTCGCACTCGCGGCAGCCGCGAGGTCAGAGGCGAACACCACCCCCTTCTCGAAGTCACCGAAGTAGGAGGGAACTAGGAGGTAACCGGCCACTGTGCAGGCCAAGGCAGTCAGCAACATGGAGCCGTAGGACACCGCCAGCCTCCTGTTCTTGAGCGCCAGGCTGAAGGCGAAATAGCCGACCATGAAGAGCAGGGCCACTCCCTGGTCCAGCACGTGGGTCAGCATGGCCAGGAGAAAGAGACCCATCACGCCCACCACGTTCCATCTCATCCGCTTGTCGGCTTCAAGGGACCTCTGCAGGAAGTAGACCAGCCCAACTACGAAGAGGAGTCCCACTGAGTTCTTGATCAGGTTGGTCGACAGGCTGATGTGCTCGGCGGAGACGGCCGCAGCGATTGACGCCGCTATGGCGGGGAGCTCTGCCTTGAAGATTCGCTTGAAGAGGAAGTAGGTCGCCACAGAGGTGGCAGCGGCGAACAGTGCTGATCCGGTCTCGACGCCGGTCCCTGCGCTCTTCAGTAGCAGGGCTAAGAGCGCGAAGGCGTAGAAGGTTAGGGGAGGGTCGACATAGATCATCCCGCCCGTGCTCAGTATGCCCTTGACCTCGATGAGGTAATAGGGGCCATCGATTGATGGGATGACGAACGTGTGGGCGATGCTCCAATAGTAGAACAGGAAGGTCGAAACGAAGAGCACGACGGCGATGACGGATGTCCACTTTCTCCCTGCAAATCGCATCCTGCTCTCAAATCTCATTCGCAGGCGGTTGCGATTTAAGCAATTTCCACAAAGACACCCAAATCTCTATGAAGACATCACTGAAACGTTCACGAAAGGTCCTGCGGCTCGACGGCGCAGGACAGCGTTCGCAGACGATTGAGGTGATCACGCTCTGCTGATTTCTCATCCATCCTTTTTATGGGATGAAGGCCACCGCCGACCCGGGGATGGGAACACGTTCGCCAATTCGATAAGGTACAGGTTCGTCCAGCGGTTCGACGTTCCCGCCGATGCCGCATACAAGTGGGCCACCAGCTACGACTCAGGGGACCTTTCCCTGATGGGCGATCGCGGGAAACGAAGGATCAAGTGGATATCCGATGACGCGGTGCTCCTTTCGGACACCTACGAAAAAGGGAACACGACGGTGCGTAAGACCAAGCTGGTCAGGCTCAGCCCCGGCGAGCTGAGATGGGTGAGCACCCACGTCAGGGGACCCAACATGTACTCCCAGTTCATCTATCAGATCTCGCCCGAGGGAAGCGGCGCTTCGCATCTCGAATTCACGGGACTCCACATCGAATACACGAAAGAGATCACATCCCCGAAGGTGACCAAGGCATTGACTGACAGAATCCTGAAGGAGGACTCTGGCGCTTGGCGGCTCCTGGCCAAGGAGATGGAGAGGGACCTAGCTAAGGGCAAGCAAGCGGAACGGTCCGTCGAGTCATAGGCTTCCCCTTCACGATTCCGACTCCTTCCATTCTCGAAGGGGCTCCAGCGAACTCATCCTGCCGCCGATGGACCAGCCTGAGGCCGCCTTCCCCTGCTTGAAATGTCGAACCCGATCTGAATCATGGCCAGGATGATTATCAACAGCAGGTCGACAAACTCCACGCGAGGCCGCAGGACCAACAGGACTCCGAACACGGCGAGGACGATGATTATGATCGAGAGGATGGTACCGGCTTTCATTTCCCTATGCTCAAGGTCTGGACCGGAGGGCCATATGATATACGTTTGCCCGAGGCGCCGGAGGGACAAAAGACCTCAGAGCTGGGAAGGTTCCGGGTATGCGTCCGTAGTTGACCGGGCGCGGTCTATCCCATAGTCTGCCAGCAGGAGGCAGATGAGGACGATTGCTAGAACGTAGTTGTATGGCCAGGTTACTAGGTCCCCAAGGTAGTGCACGACCACGTCCACCCTCCCGACCAAAAGTGTGGCGGTGACATGGGCGGGATCCGAGAAGCTATTGTTGTCCCCTTTCACGATAAGATACATGCCGTCGGCGGACCCGTCGATCTCCACTACTCTGTGGATCACATACTTCGCCCCGTCCCTATAGACGACTACGTCTCCCACGTGGACGGTCGAGATACTGACGGGCTGAACCAGGGCGAGGTCACCTCCGACGATGGCGGGCCTCATGCTGTACCCGCTCACCGGGAAGGCGAACGAGAGGTAGTTGCCGACGTTCACGAAAAGCACGGCCGCTGCTAGCACAACGACCAAGCCGAAGACGTAGAAGCGCATCTTGTGCAGCGGGCCGAGCACGAGCAAAGCAATGTGAGGTCGACCTTGATAAGTAGTTGGAGCCCAGTCTACGTGCTTTGTCTGCCTAGTTCACATCGAATTACGATGGAGCCTTCGCCAGGTAGGTGATGTTAGCCTAGTGCTTGCTGCGTCGGGAGACGGTCTCGCGGCGGGCGTCGCGAGGGCGGGTGCGTGAGCGGTACTTCGCCGCAAGGTGGCTATCGATGGTCTTCAGGCAGAGTCTGCAAACGTCTGGGTCTTCGGCGTTCAACTTGAACTGGATCTTGCTGGTTATCTGGACTCCGCACCAAGCAGGGCCATGCTTCCATGGGAATCTGGCGATGTGCAGCTTCTTGCCCAGGCCGGACCGGCCTACATAGACCAAACCAGCACCGTCACCCAACTAGTGCAGGTGCCGCCGTGTATTTCAACAATAGGGTGCTTTGCGGCGGAGGAATCTCGGGTCCAGGTTACGTGCAGATTTCGGTCGAAGTCTTTTAGGGGGCTTCTGTTTCCAGCACTGCGAGAACGACATGGCCGCCTCGGCGAAGGGTAAGAAGGGCCCACTGCCGCGACGAAGGCTTCTCTGGCCGCGCTCGTGACCTACCAGCCTGGTGCGGTCGTAAGTCGCACCATAATGGAGAGCGACGGGGGAACCATTACGTTGTTCGCCTTCGACGAAGCAGAGGGCCTGAGCGAGCACACGGCACCCTTCGACGCCCTTGTACACGTCCTCGAAGGTGAAGCCGAAGTCAACATCGCCGGGTCGGTGGACCTCCTCCGTCAGGGGGATGCCATCATCCTCCCTGCTGGCAAGCCACACTCGCTCAGGGCACACACCCGATTCAAGATGCTCCTGACTATGATCAGGGCATCCCCGCCTGTTTCAAAACGGTGACACAGCCTGACGTCGGCCCGGAGAACCCTGAAATACGAAGTGTGGCCCTGAGCTAGGCGACTTTCGATGAGCTTGCATTCCCTAGAGGGGCAGAAGTACGTCAGTGTCACTACCTACAGACGAAGCGGGGCGGAGGTGTCCACGCCAGTATGGTTCATCACCAAGGACGGGCTCCTGTACGTCTGGACCGACGCCTCTTCGGGGAAGGTCAAGCGTCTCAGGAACAACCCGAAGGTCGCGCTCGCTCCGTGCAAGATGGACGGCAAGCCTCTGGGGCCTTCTTTCGAAGGAGTCGCCTCGATCCTGCAGGACGACAGCTCCGACGTTTTGAGGAAGGCCTTCAAGTCGAAGTACGGGCTTATGCTTTCTTTGTCGCGGACCTTCTCTCGAGGGCGTTCCAAACGCGTGTTCCTGGAAATCACTCCTTCCTGACCCCAGAAGACATTCAACTTCAATGGGGGCAGGGACGTGGCCGACCTCACATCGACCAGGGCCAGCCTGAGCGCAACTCTAACAAACATCCCTTTCCGATGCCAGTGCGGGGGTAACGGAGGAAATTGTCGGCGGGGAGCGGAGCTGAGAAGAAAGGATCGTCAGGCCTCCCCTCCGACGTGAGCCCCACTTATGCCGCCGTCTTCGCGGGCGTCGCGGCAATCCTTTGGTCTCAATCCATCATTAGGTACTTCGCCGAAGGCATGTCGCTGGTCTTCTGGAACCTTATCATTCCCGAGAAGGTAGTCGGTGTCGTGGCCATCTGGCTCGATTCCATCATCGCCGGGCTGTTCGTGTACGCGGCTGCCTACTTTGCCTTTCGGGGGAGGAAGCGCGTTGGATCGCTCAGGATTTGGGCGTCCATACTCCTTGTGTCGGCGGTGCTGAGGTTCCTCTGACCTTCATCGGGGTCCAGGACACCGGTTGGGTCGCTGTTGGGCACTCACTTCCACCCTTTAGGAGGGGTGTGGAAAGAGATGATCGTTGGAGCAAGTCGCCCTGACCCTTCGTAGGCCGTCTGAGATAGTGAAGTTGCACTACGTTGTTCTGATACCGATCAGCCTGCGCCAAAGTGAAGGCTGGACGCGCAGACACTTCATTGAACAGTGGAGTGTCCACTCCTAGTAAGTTCAGGGATTACGAACAGTCGCATCTCGTCGATGAGCCCCTGGTTCGTAAAGCCCTTGGTCAGGTCGCCGCCGCCGACCAGGTAGACGTCCTTCTCCTTTGCCACCCTTCGTGCTCTCAGGTCGACGGCTCACCAATACACCCGATTCTTGAAAGACGTATTTAGGGCGCCAATGTGTAGGTATCAAGATTGTCCAACTATGCGGAGGAGGAGCAGAAACTAAGGAAGTTATACGACCAGGCGCGGGCACAAGGTAACAAGAAAAAGAAGAAGGAGTACAAAGAGAAATCCGAGCTCAACCGGCTGCGGAAGTCCGAGAAACGGGAAAGCAACAAAGGACATACCAGCGCGAGTTGAGAAGGGGCCCAAGCCCACCATCAAACCACAAGTCACCGTTGCAGAGGGCGCACGCTGTGCCCAGCCAAGCAGCGCATCTAGCGAATGAGCACTTTTCATAGCCTCATCTCAAGAGTTTATTAGGCCAGTTAGGCAAAACGACCGTCTGAGGAACGCTCGGTCGTGATTAGGAGGCGAGTCGTAGCCGCAGGATCGATACTCTCCTTGGCGCTTTCCCTCTCTTGGTTGAGCTCCAAAGCCCTCCCCACTTCATACGGATCAAGCGTTTCTCTGTGGGGCATCTATACACTAATCATGGGGGGTGAGGTCGGCTACTACACCGGGGGAGTGATAATCCAAGACTCACTTACGACGTTGTTCTCGTAATGTTCCTCTCGGCTTCTTCCTAACGCTTCTGCTTCTGGGGAGCTACGACTTCTCCGCCATCTATCCGTCGGGAATCATGGTGGCAGCCGTCGCCCTGTGGCTGTGCAAGCTGTACGCTCAGGGGCTGACGCTGGCGCCAGAGATTGTGATTGGGCCTTACCTTGCTCTGGCTGGTGGGCTCACTACTCTGGCTTCCACCAAGGGACAGGGTAAGAGAGCTCACAGCAAGGGTTGACGCCATTGCTCCTCGAGGGCATTCATGCCCCGGAGGATCTGAGGCCATCGTACTCGGCATTCCCGGCTCCACGCACGCTAAATTCGAGATGGCTTCAAGATCCAATGAATCGTCGCTGCCCACGACGCTTGGTCGCATCCGGTGACTCTGGACATCGCAGTTTGGTACTGCGGTCCCTCCAGACCTCAAGTGACCTCACCTCTTCTCTCGCAGGCCCAGGCCCATATCGTCTGTTTGTCCCCGATGGTATTGGGGAGAAACGAGCCGCTTCTGTGTTCGTGAAGATGAATTCTGGGCGAGACAGATGTCCATCGGGGGAATCGGCCCTCTTGCTACGTCGCTGGCTTCAGGTTCCTCGCCCTTATCCAGAAGACGATGCCGACCGAGGCTGCCACTACGATAGCACTCATTACAACAAGGTATAGCTGTGAGTAGTCGACTGACCACACAGCCGCAATGACTTCAGGGGAGTCGACGGTCACCGAAGCGGTGCTGTTCTTGCTGGCGCTGCCGCCCGACCATCCCGCGAAGACGTTGTAGCTCAGCAGGCTAGCCGGGGTGCTGGTGGGCGAGACCGTGAAGGTCGCGACCGACCCATTGTCGTACCATCCACAGCCCTGAGCCGTTCCCCTCGGCGTGGTGACGTTCAAGTAATACTGGGTCACTCCCAGGAGGTCCAAGGAGTGGCTGGAGTCCATGATTATGAGCGGGGTGGTGAAGTTGCCACTGCCTGCCGCAGGGATTTCGCCGAGAGAGCCTCCGTCGAGGCTCCAGCCGGACAGCCTCGTCCTGCTCAGGGAGCCAGAGGCACCCCAGAGGTCTATGCTGGAGATCGTGGTCGGCATGCCAGCGTCGTACCAGCCATCCCCGGTGGGTGAAGGAACACTGAAGGTCACATCGCTCCCTCCCACCACCGAGAGCAGGTACTGTGTGACTGCGGCGAACACCACCTGATGGGGAGCCGTCATGTTGACCGGCAGGGTGAAGTTCCCGAGGCCCACCCTGGGCACATACACGCTCCTGTTCCCGTCAGAGGAGAAGGATGCCAGGTTGCTCCGGATAGTTCCGTTCGTCCCCCAGGTGTACGTCGCCACAACCTCGGCCACCGATCCTGAGTCGTACCACCCGGACCCAGTGGCCGAAGCTCCTGACGGCGCATCCACGCTCAGCTCATATTGCGTCTTTGTGCTGGCGGAGTAGGTCTGGTTTGAGTTCATGACGACCTCTCTTGGGTTGGCAGCCGAGCCGTCGTCCCACTCGAGGAAGACCGCCCGCGTGCCATTGCTCGTACCATAGGGGGACTCGAGCACGATCATGTAGGTGCCCTCCTGGTTGACCTGGATCCTGGCCGTGCCCGAGGCGTCGGTGGCGTAGACCGTCCCGTTCACGCTCACCAATTGCGCATTGGAGACCGTGGTCCTGACGGTGAGATAGAACGGCCGGATCACCAGGCTCGCAGTGGCAGAGCTCGGAGAGTAGGTGGTCGTCCCACCGAAGCTGACTTGGATGCTGTACGTGTTCGCCGTTAGGTTAAGGGTGCGCGTCACCGAGGCCGTCCCCGAAGAATTGGTCGCGGAGCTCCCAATGAGCTGGCCTCCGAGCACAAAGGTTATCGTCTGGCCGCCGATGGCGTTTCCGCTCCCGTCTATCAGCTTGGCCAATATAATGATCGAGTCGCCCATGTTCGCCGAGCTAGGAGCCGTAAGGGTGAGGACTGTCGTGATACGGCCGACACTCAAGATGATGCTGTTCGAGGTGCTGCCGGCGCCCGTCGCGTCCTGAACTGTCACATGGACGCTATAGTTGCCAGTTGCGGTCGGGGCGAACGTAAAGTCGGAGGAAGTCGCACCCGAAATAGGATCGCCGTTGACGTACCACTGGTAGCCAAAGGGAGAGGTGCCATTCGTCACAGTCGACGTGAATTGCAGCTCCTGGCCGATGTCCACCGTAGTCCCATTGGTCGAAATCGTGACCGCGACCGGAGGGTTGACCGTCATGGAGATTGTGTTGGAGGTGGTCGTGCTTCCTGTCGAGTCCAGGACGTACAATTCTATGCTATAGGTTCCGGCGTTGCTCGGTGAGAAGGTGAAGGTGGAGGAGCTGGCTCCGCTGACCAGAAGTCCATTCTCATACCATTCGAAGGTGAACGGGGCGTTCCCTCCAGTCACCGAGGAAGTGACCTCCACGTTCTGGCCCAAGTCGATAGTGCTCACCGGCGCAGAAATAGTAGCCTCCATCGGCGAATACGTGACGATGTTGGAGTAATAGACCATCAAGCTCCAGGAGGGACCAT
>CAVYVS010000031.1:0-35265 GCA_963772005.1 uncultured Nitrososphaerota archaeon
ACGTTCATCATCTTGACCCCCTGGGTCCTCTCCGGCAATCCTGCTCCCTAGTCCAACCCCAGGCTGTTGATTACTCTGCCGGAGTTGGCATCGATGACCAGCACGATCTTCTTCCCCTTGTGATCATACTTTGCGAACCATATTGGAGCGTGAAGCAGCTCGACGTCCCCGACGTCCGATTCGGTGTTTATCTGCTGAATCATGTGATATTTCGCGTGCGCTCTTCTGCGATTGGAGCTGGTCAACCAGGGTCTTGGCCTGTGACTTCGCGACGTCTTCGCTGATGTCTCCGTTGAGGACCTTGACGCCTTGGGTATCTTGGAGATGTCGAAGAGCGTTCTGCCTTCGAGGTCGAATTGGTACTCCGCGGCTGATATTCCGTGAGCGCCTTGAGTGCAACGACAGGAAAGTTGTAGTTTGCGTCCATCTGCTCGGTCTTCCTCATCCCCCCGCCGCCGTATCCCATACCCAATCCGAAGGCCATGATCGGACTTGACCATGAAGCCCCTGCTGAACAAGCCAGTGGTTCCTATTCCTCCGTAATCCAAAGCGCGTCTGCGCCCTCCTCCGCGACCGCCTCCTCCAAATCCGCCGCCCATCCCACCAAACATCATGCCCATCAGTGCGGCGGTCGTAGCGGTCTGTCCAATCTGCGCGGCGGTATTCACGGCGACCACGGTCGTACGGGCGGAGACGCTGACGATCCAGTAAGGCACATACGAGAGGCTCATTTCCTCCTGCGTGGAGTTCTCCTGAAGATGTCTGTGCAGAAGACCCTTGTCCATCAGCGGCTTGATTATGGAATTCACTTGGTCAGCGCTGGCGATTTTCAGAGGAAGCATCGTCTGATTCTGAATGTCCGCCCATCCCTGGGTTCCCAGAGTGACGCTGCTCCCGCAGTACTCGCAAGTTATCACCATCTCGCCGAACTTGGGAGCCAACGGAGCGCCGCAGGTGGGGCACTTCAGCGAAGTCACACCCGAAGGAGCAATGACTGGCTGCGGGGCGGGCGGAGCAGCGACTGGAGCTGGCGCACCATACTGTGAAGCAGCCGAGCCAGCCAGTCTGCTGGCCTATGCTGGGCTCCCTCTCGACTAGTAGGATAGACTTCCACACTTGGAGCAAAAAATGACGCATCGTCGGAAAGCTGCGCCCCGCAGTTAGCACAGTTCATATCTCCGACTTTTCGACTGGACATGCTAATAAGGTTGCATCCAAAGGTGCAACGTCGCCCTGCCGACCCGTTGACCGGCCGCGGGGTCTATTCCGAGGTGTGTGGATAATCCCTTAGAAGTTGGATCATCGGCCGAAACCCTTCAACCTCGACTTCATAATGAACCCTGACGTGCCCGTTGGGCTGGGCCTTCCTGTGTCGCCTCCACCCATTGAGCTTGGCCAGAAGAGCTCCAGGCGCGCTGCCACGTGGGCGCCTTCCACCTCCGCTCCGAAGTGCCCCCTAATCCATGTTCCGCATGGTCGCCGAGCGCAGGACGACCCTGCTGCTGACTGCGCCGCGAATGTAGTCCTCGATCGCATCGTCGATCCGAAGACTGTGGATGCCTCCTTGCTTACGCGGAGGTTCGTGCTCGGCTTGGGCATCAGGAGTCATCCCTGGAGCTCGCCGAAAGACGCAATCGGGCTCTCCACACGACACATCTGGTCCTTGGTTGTCAACACATAAACCTTGAGGGCTGCGACTCGCCAGAGCCTGCCCTCCCCGACCTCACGCGACCTTCTCTTTCTACTGCGCTTCCGCTACCCAATTGAAATGGGGCCGGCCGGATTTGAACCGGCGATCTCGAGCGCCCTTGGCCTCGAGCGGCGGCAGCCGCCCGATCAGGCTGAGCATCCGTAGTCCAAGCTATCCACCGGACAATGAATCTCACTGCCCTGGCTCTGGACGACGGCCCCTTGTTCACTCGAAAGGCTCCAGACTCTATTCTATATACGTATTGGCGGCAGGGCGGTGACACGGTCGCAACGGGTCCCTCCTGGAAGCGCTTTTATTCCTGCGCCGCGACGCCTTGTCTCTATGACGTCCCGGGGATTGACGAGGGTTGCGAGGTACATATCTGCGGTGTTCAACGCCCCGTTCGCCGCAGCCTTCACTTTTGGATCGCTCGCCATCGCGTCGGGCGCCCTGGATTGGCCGACAGTCTTCTCCATTGCCTTAACCTTCGCCACGGCAATCCCAGTGGCCTCAATCTACGTCCTGACCTGGAAGGGAGTCATCCCGGACGTCTATGCATCTGAAAGGGGGAGCAGGACCTACCCGTTCCTCCTGGCCGTCATCAGCTACGCCGCTGGTTTCTCGCTGCTGGTTTTCGTTGGCGCCCCGGCCATCGTTTCAGCTCTGATGCTCTGCTACATGGTGAACACGGTCCTTGTCACCCTCATCACCCTCGTCTGGAAGATCTCCATCCACACGTCAGGCATCGCCGGCCCAGCCGCCGCCCTGGGGACCGCGTTCGGCCCTCTGGGTTTCCTCTTCCTGGTCCTGGTCATCCCGGTGGGCTGGGCGAGGGTCGAGCTGAAGTCCCATCCGCTCCTCCAGGTGGGAGCCGGTGCAGCGCTCGCGCTCCTCCTCACCTTTGTCGAGCTCCAGGTCTACCTCCCTAGGCTTTAGGCTTCGATCCTTTCCATTCCCCTGACGTCAGCTTCATCGCATCCAGTACGAGGGCGTAGGAGTCATCATCGGGACGCCTCCGGTAAGCCTTCAAGGCGGCCAACGCGTCATCCCTGTCTCCTCCCAGCCTGGACATCACAATGGTGCCGAAGGGCTCTGACAGGGTGAGGAACTGAAGGAGGCTGTTGACGTTCCTCCTGCGCCCCCCGAGCCCCGCCGTCTCGAAGTCCAGTAGGCGAGCGGTTCGATCCCCTTGAATCACTATGTGGCGGCGGGGGTCCGAGAGCTCCTTGTGGTCTATTCCGGCCACGTCTAGCCGCCTCGCCTGGTCGCATACGTTCCCCAGGACCTCTGGAACTCCGAGTCGTCAAGGGTCGGCGAATTCACCAACCAATCCACCAGGCCGATCCCCCTGAGCTCCTCCATCACGATGAAGTCCCTGGAAGAATCTGTACAGGGTCGGGCCGAGGCTCCAGCGGTTCGCTTCTGACAGGATCCTCGGCCTCCCGGGCTCGATGCTTTCCCGATCAGCGTCTGTCCTTCTTATCTTGAGCGCCGCCTCCCTGCCGCTCCACAGGCACCTGACCACCACTCCCACATGTCCCTTCCCGAGCACCTTCAGGCCGGCGACTTCGGTGGGACCCCCTATCACGATGGCTTCGACCCCCAACTCCCTTAGGGCTTTGATTCGTATCCCTGCTTCGGCGACGGACCCCGACGGGTAACAGAGGACCTTGACGAACGGTTGGGTGCCCATGCTGGCCAGGTCGGCTCTTCTAGAAGCCGTAGCCGACAAGCTCTGCCAACGCCTGCCTTTCAGCCGAACGCCTGCTGGCGTATGCCTCCCCCCCTGACAGAACGGCATGGCGTTTCTTGGCCATTTCCGAAAGGCCTCTGGCGAACCCGACGGATGCGACCGGGTCCTTCATGTATCTCCTGAGGAGTTCTTCAGCGGACGCCACGTCGCCTTCAAAGAGGGTGTGGCTCCGCAGGTCGTCGCCCATCCACCAGGAGTCTGCCTCCCTCCCAGATGACTTCAGGAACCTGTCGGTGGCATCCCCCATGAACACTTCGGGGCCGCTCCTCGTCCGAGCCCTCGGTAGCCTGTTCGGTGACACGATGAATGCGATGGCCGCCCAGCCGTCCTCTGCGGCCACGCTCAGCCGCAAGACCTGCGCCCCGTCCTTCGAGAGGTGGTTGGAGATCCCGGCGGCGCTCTTCCAGAGCTCTCCCCATAGGATGTCCTCGCTCTTGTCCTCAAATCGGAACGCAAGAAGGATCGTGTTCTCCTTTGCATACGCCGGGGCTGAACGGAGGAGGCTGAGCCGACGACCGTGGAAGAAGCCTAGGCTCGGCTTCCTCCCGAAGAGCCGGGAGACGTACATGAACTCTGCCAGCTTCGTCGGCGACACGGCGAGCCCGAGGTTCCTCGTGGTGTCGACGGGGTCGAGAAGTATGAAGGTCGAATCGGCAAAGAGTGCCTTGGCCCTCTCCTCCCCTCCCTCCACGCTGACGATCGTGCCCCTGCCCCAGGACGACGCGGCCCTGATGACTCCAAGAAAGGATCCGTACTTCAGCGTGAGGACTTCGCATGCATAGCCGCTGAACCCCCTGACCTTGATCTCGGCGCCGTAGAGGCCCTGGGCCTTCATGAACAGCTTGAGAACCCTGACCTGGGACCTGAGCGCCTCGTCCAGGTGTTTCTCCATGTATTTTGTGTGATAGGGTGAGCGGTCGGCGGCACTCTTCCACTCTCCCTTTGCCACCCCGTAGCAAGGGACGACGTTGACGGTCACGGAGTCCACCTCGGCTTCTACATACGGGTGCTCGGCATACCTCCTCCTCGGCGAGCACCCTCCCAGGACGGCCTCCGCGAGGGAGAGCCCCAGCTCCTCGAACTGCGCCCGACCCACTTCCTTCGGGTACACGAGGAAGAAGTCCACGTCCGTCTCGGTTCTCCAGCCATGCCTCGTGGGCATAGGAACCTCCTATCTCTATTCTCGGTTTCATATTATCGTGTGCCTTTTCCTTCGAGTGCTCTTCCCGAGGAGAGCCGGACGACCTTCTCCACCGCTATTGCGACGACCCTCCGCCGCTTCACGCTTCGGCGTCGACCTCTCCCTTCGCCTTGGCAATGACTCCCCTCTCCGAGGTCCATCAGGCTGACCCGAGGGGGAACACGGCTAAGTCGCTGTAGAGCGGACCCGCAGGGGTGAGGACACTCTTCTTCAACTGGAACTCTCTGAACTGGACATTCCCACCCTCCTCCTCGCCTAACTTCTGGACGGACTCGCGGGAGAGCTCCGCGACGTTGCGCTCCTCCCTTGACGTGCATGACGGTCAGGTGGGCCCGGAAATCCTCCGGCCTGCCGTAGGAAGCCAGCAACTTCTCGTTCACGAGCTGAACTGAGAGGGCCCTCTCATCGTTTCCCCGCCTTCGGCGACTCCCAGCCAGACCACATTGATCCTCGAATTTGAATGGAAGTACACCGACGCCCTTTGAAGTGAGCGGAGAATGAAGGCATCCTGATCCCTTCTCCTCGAAGAGATTCGACCACGGGCTCAACGGAAGCCTCAGGGAGGTCCCCGATGAACTTCAGCGTAATGTGGAGATTATCCGTCTCCACAGCCTTCAGCTGCGCTCCAGTGGCGAGGAGGAGCCTCCCCTGGAGCTCCGCTATCTTCCGCTTGAGCGCCTGATCCTTCAGCTCCAGAGCCACGATGTTAGTTGAGCTTCAGAGTCTCCATGGCTTGTCGAGGTAGATATGTTAATGTTCTGATGAAGACGCGCGAAACGCTTTCACTCCCCCGACCTCCTTAATACCAAGGCGATAAGACCCTGTATCCGGAGAAACGGCTCTTTGAACGGCGGAAAGACGACCTTCATAGTCTGCGTGACGGGCATGCCGGCGCTGGAAGACCACCGCCACAAAGCCCTGGTTGAGTTCCGGCTTCACCATCGTAAGCATGGCTGACGTCGTCAGGCGTGAGGCCCAGAAAGAGAGGGCTGGGTCTGGACAAGGAGGGGCAGATGCAGATGTATAGATCTCACAGGGCGGAAGGAGGGCCCGCGGCCATAGCGAAGCTATGCGTGAAGAAAGGAGAGACGATTGAAGGGCCTTCGGAAGGTCGTAATAGACGGCGCACTGGTCTCTGGACTCGGTGAACACCTTCAGGGGCGTGGGGCATGGTCAAGGTGCTGGGCATCCACGCCTCCCCGCTGCGTCGCTACGCGCTACTCAGTTCGCGAGGTACGCCACGACGATCCCATTTCGTTTGTCCGACTTCGAAGCCCAGGGATCAAGGGAGCTGGACCTTGGGCCTGGGCAAGGTCATCGCACTCGCCGACCGGATCATCGAAAACGAGAGCAATTCGATCAAGATGCTCGGACGAATCAGGGTCAGAAGGGTCGTCGCGGAATGGCGGGGAACGCCTGAGGAACCGCTTCGCCTTCGGGCTGGAAGGTCACGGTCAGGGCACCGGTCTAACCTCTCCGAAGACCCGGCGAAGGTCCTGGAGGCCGTGGACTTGCTCTTCGGGTTCCGCCTCCAGGACTGGCTCTCTCAGTCCTCGGCCGGATTCGTCGTAGCCGAGTACGCGGGGGATCAGGCCCTTGAGAAGGTCTACGAGCAGGCGAGGTCCAGGATGACAATAGGCGTCCTGAGGCGACTCCTGAGGCAGCGCCGAGGAAGGATCTCGACGAGCTTCCTCCTCAACAAACAGGTGGCGGCAGGAGGCGTCGTCGTGTTCTGTGAAAATGAGGCGGAATCCCCCCTGGGAGCCGTCCAAGTGGAGATCCGCCGGAGAGGTGGAACATTTCATCGACTGGATAGTGCCCGACCTGCGGCGTACCAGACACTCATTCAGGAAGCGCTAATTATAGCTGCTGAAATCTTCGCCTATTCGAAACGTTCTGGAATCGCTTCGAGGCCTGGCTAGCAACAGCGAGCATCGTTGACGCGGGCGCTGACGTGCGTGAGGACGAGGCTTCCTGCCTTCGCTTCTGAGGCGAGCTGCGCGGCCTCGGCCACCGTGGAATGAAGGTACTCCTTCGCCTTGTCGGCGAACTCCTCGCTGTAGGTCCCATCGAAGACCAGGAGGTCGACCTTTCGGAAGAACCTCACCAGGTCCTTCGTGGGCCTGGCGTCCCCTGAATAGCCGAAGCTCCTCCCCTTCCTTTCGGGCCGGACACCTGGCTCGGCCGTACGCTCTTGCCCGTTCGGCCTCACGGTCCTGCCACCTCTGGAGCCTCTTCCAAAGAGGGCCCTGCGGAACGCCCAAGGCAAGGGCCTTCTCGGGGAAGAACCTGCCCGGGTCTGGTCGGTTCGTCGAGGCGGTACGCGAAGCTGTCATCAGTGGATGAGTCCTATGTGCCTTCACCTTGAACTCCCTTTCCTTCAGCACGACGCCGGGCGAGACACGATGGAAGAAGATCTTGTATGGAACATAGACGTGAAGGGCGGAAATGTTGAACCTGATGATCCTGTCCGGGCCCGTCGGCGACCGAACACCTGAACGGCCTCCTTCCCTGTTCTGCAGGGCGAGGCTCTGGATGAGGCCCAGCAGCCCAAGGAGGTGGTCACCGTGAAGGTGGGTGATGAATACGTAGGCCGGGTTTGGATATGGGCGGCCTAGCCATTTATCATCTGCCGCTGCGTCCCTTCTCCGCAGTCGAAGAGGATGACATCCCCTTCTCTCTCACGGCTACTGGCTGGGAGCCCCCTTTCTCTCGTCGGGGCCGCGGCCGCGGTTCCCAGCAGCGTCACCCTGAACATGCCCTCAGGCCTTCCTGAAGACAGAAATCACCCTCGTCAGGCTGCGGTGGACGTAGAATTCGTATTCCCCTAGTGATTCAAATCCTTTTGGCCGTCTCAGCGGCGCGCCCTTCTGGTGCATCACGACCAGCCTTCGGCCGCGCCTTAAGGCACAGTCCCCTTCGGACAGCATCGAAGCTCAGGAGGTCCGCGAGGACGAGCCCTTCGTCGAGCTGGCCTGCCATAGGGGACGTCGCCGGCCATGGCGTCCACCTCCCTGAACGGGAGAGCCTCGCATCTCCATGGAGGACCTGGCTCATTCGTCAGAGGCCGAATCCCCTTAGGTTCCTCCTTCCGCCGAAGACCATCTTCTTGTCGACGTCCAACCCGAAGCAGTAGGCGCCCACCAGGCAGGCCTCGATGACGGTGCTGCAGGTCCCCGAGAAAGGATCGAGGAAGGTTTCACCGCCGGCCGGAACCGCCGACAGGTTGACCATTAGCCTCGCCAGCTTCGGGAACAGGGCCGAAGGGTGGAAGAACGCGCGCGCCCTCGGCCTCCGTACACCCACTTCCCTCTTCCCCTCGGTTTCGTAATCCCGACGAAGCCGTGCCCTCCCCTTCTGACGACCCGGATCACCCGTCGGGCTCTGTCCATCCTCACGCGCGATGAGGCGGCCTGGGACCTGAGGACCAATTCGCCGTACGCTTCGTCGACGTACCTCTTCGCCTCGCCCCCGAACCCCTCCGCATCCACCTTGAACGACCTCCCGGCCAGCCTCGAGAAAATCGAGGTCCTTCGCGTCCCTTCGGCGAGCCGTCGGAATGCAAGCCTACAGGAGCTCCCCCACGTCGTTCAGGAACGAGGCCCTGGCGTTCTTTCGACCCAAGGGGAGCATTTCAGCTTCGCACGTCGTGATGCCTTCCCCGCGGTGGTCGCCTTGCACCCTCTGGCCGGACTGCTTCAAGGAGGGAACTCAGCTCGGCCTGGGCGATGTCCAGCCTTCCACCGCTCGGCTCACCGTAGACGATCAAGGAGGCCTCTTGCCAGAAGCGAAGCGCCGCCCAGTAATAAAACGAACGTCTACAGCTGCTTGATGAAGTCCGCCAGGAGGGGGGCGACCGATACTTTGCTATAAGGCGAAGGAACCGTATTCGTCGCCACCAGCTCTCTTATCCCTGCGTCCTTCATCTTCTGCATGGCGCCTTCGGCCAGCAGGGCATGAGTGCACGCCGCGACGACGCTCCTGGCTCCCTTCTCCTTCGCCGCCTTCGCTGCCTTGGCGATGGTCCCGCCGGTGGAGATCATGTCGTCGATGACGACCACATCCATTCCTTCCAAGTCGATCCCTTCGGGCACCTTGATAGACGTCTCCCCGGTCACCCTGTCTCTGGCCTTCTCGAGGGCTGCGAAATTGCAGTTCATCTTGGTCGCCATGGCCTCCGCCCTCACCGAGGCTCCGGCGTCCGGCGCCAGGACGAAGGGCTTGGCCATGGCAGCGTTGGCCAGGAGGTGCTCCGCAAGGAGGGGGACGGCAGAAAGGCTGTGGGCCGGGACGTCGAAGAAGCCGAGCCCTTCAAGGTTGTGAATGTCTACAGTGACCATACGCTTGATTCCAGCCGACGCCATCATCCTAGCGATGGCCTTCAGTGACACTACCTCTCCCAGAAGGAACGTTCTATGCTGTCTGGCGTAGGCCAAGTAGGGCACCACCGCCACGACCCTGACCCCATCCTCCATCAGCTTGTTGGACATGAGAAGGAGCTGCATCAAGTGGCGGTCCTGGGGAGGATAGGTCGATTGGAATACGAATACGTTGTGCGCCACGTCGTCCCCACTGAGCTTGAAGTAACTCTCTCCGTCTGGGAAGAGCTTGTAGTCCACCTTGATCTGCCGGGCCCTCAGGAGCCTCCCGGTCTCATCCGCGAGCTGGGCCGAACGCGGGCCCGCCGGCGACGTATACTTCATCCAAGGGCGGTTCAGCTCGACTTATCACCTTCGCGCTCCGTTTTAAATCTATCCGGCCGGCCAGCGGAGTTCTGTGCTCTCGGGAAAGGTTTAAGGAGAGGAATTCTGCTGAGCCTTTCGAGCGACCGGGGCGTTCGGATGTCAACGAGTATCTGTCCCGAATGCGGCGGAGACATGATTCAACCGAGCTGTCGACAAAGCATTTCCAGTGTAAGCGCTGCGGCCTCTATGTGACCAGGGAGCAGCTGGACGACATCAAGACCAGGATAAGGGAAGGCGGTGAAGACGACAAGAAGAAGCGGCGAAGGATGGAGGACGACTACCTTTCCTGGTGGCTCAGCGACAAGAAGAAGTGACTCTGTCGGCGAACCCGTAAGGCAGCCCTAGCGGACGTCCTGAAGAGTCTTGATTTGGAAGTCAGCCTTGAAACTTCGTAAAGCAGCCGTCAACTCGTCCTCCGCGGAACTCACGTCCCGAAGCCCCTCCTCGCCCCTTCCCGTGAGCTGAATCAGGACCTTGCTGACCCCTTCGAAGCCCCTTGGGTGAGACTTGACGTAGACGGCAGGAGTACTTCTTGGCCAGACCAGCCAACAGGGGTGCGAGGGCCGCTTCCGGGAGGCCTATGACGTCGGCCTCCACCGTAATCGTCCTCAGGCGTCCTTCGGCCATCATTTTCGCCAGATGTTCGAGGAAGATCGCTTTCATCTCCGAAGGCACCCCTGGTAGGCAGACTACGTTTGTCGAGCCCACGCGCAGTAGGACACCGGGGCCGTTCCCGCAGAGTTGGACAGTGGGATCGACCCCTCCGGGATCGCCGCCATCTTCGCCCTCTCCGGAGTGAGGTCAAGAGACTGCACCCTCCCAGAGGCCTTGTACTCTCGGAGCTTCGCGACGATCATCTCACGGGCGCTCGCGTCCTCCCTGACCTTGAGCCCCAGGCCGCCGGCAACGCCTTCGAGGGTCATGTCATCATAGGTAGGTCCCCAGGCCGCCGGTCAGGATGACCCAGGTCGCCTTCACAGCCAGCGACGTTCGGACCGCGTCCCCGATCTCTGCAAGTTCGTCCGGCACCGTCAGAACCCTCCTGACCCTCCCTCCCAGGGCATATATCTCTCCGCAGAGCCACTGGGCATTCGTGTTCGCGGTCCTTCCGTTCAGGAGCTCGTTTCCCACCCCTATCAGGACAGCCGTGAACCCTTCGCTCACATGACCGCGATCGGCAGCCCTGCGCTATAAACCCCCTGTGGCAGTGGCCAGCTACCTTAATATCGGACGTTCTCGGAATGAGTGAAAGGTCTTTTCAGGGTGAGCCTATCCTGAGCAACCTCTTCATCCTTGGCACGGCCGGGGCCGGAAAGAGCCTCCTGACGCACGTGCTGAAGGATCACCTGGTCGGGAAGGAGTGGAACGTGATCGTAGTCAACCTCGATCCAGGGGCCGAAAGCCTCCCCTATGACCCGGACGTGGACGTGAGGAACTCCGTGAACCTGCACGAGCTGATGGAGAAGTACGACCTCGGCCCCAATGGCGGCCTTGTCCTAGCCGCCGACATGATCGCCTCGAAGGCGCCCGAGCTCATGGAGGAGATAAGCGACTACAATGCGGATTACGTCATCTTCGACACCCCTGGCCAGATGGAGCTGTTCGCCTACAGGCCTAGTGGTCCCTTCTTCGTGAAGCAGATGGGGGCAGCGGACAGCGCCCTCCTGTTCTTGTTCGATTCCTGGCTAATGGGGGACGCCGCCAACTTCCTTTCGCTTACCCTCTTGGCGTCCTCTGTGAAGCTGAGGTTCGGCCTTCCGTTCATACCGATCCTATCGAAAGCAGACCTCGTGCCGGACTCGGTGAAGACCATCGAAGGGTGGGCGCGCAAGCCCGACAGGCTGTTGGAGGAGCTCTCAGCCAAGCTGAAGGGGGACGACTACATCCTCTACTCCGACCTGCTGAAGTCGTTGGCCTCCAAGGGGTTCATCAGCCGTCTCTGGCCCGTCTCGTCCTCCGACGGCTCGGGCATCCTCGACCTCTCGGGGGCGATCGCGAACATCTTCCAGGGCGGGGAGGATCAGGCCGGCTGATTCGGGTAGTCTGCGAACACTTCAGAGCAGCATGTCAGCTTTTCGATAACCCTCAAGCCTCCCCTAGATGCCGCCCCGTATGCCCCAGGCGTCGGATGCGCGAGGGCGTTTATCCCGGTCCCGACGGCCATTTCGTCTATCCTCTCCCGGAGCTTACCCACTGGTCTAATGCAACCCAGTGCCAGGGGCACTTCCTTCAACCTAAGTCGGGCTTTGGCCAGAGCGAAGGCGACGTCTTCAGGGGCAGGCGGCGGGGTGAGGGCCATGGGCGTGGTCCGCAGCGGCCTCAGGGCTATCACGATGAAGGCCCTAGGACGGTACTCTTCGAGGATGTCCAGGACCCCGTCGACGGCTGACTGGCTCGCTCCTAGGCCGACGATATAGTGAGGGGTCAGAGGGATGCCGGCGCCCACCAGGTCGGCCACCGCCCTCTTGTAGTCCCGAAGAGTGGCATCGAGGTGGTAGACCTCCCTGATGGAGTGCTCGTCTCCGAGCAGGTCGATGAGGGCGGCATCGATTCCCGCTCCTGCCAGCCTCGCCGCCGCATTGCCCCGAATCAGGCCCGTGTGGACCACGACAGTCATCCCCGTCTCCTTCTTCGCAGAGCCTATGGCTTCGATGAAGGGCTCGAGGGGGACGGATCCGTCGGGCCTTGAGCCGCCGCTTACTCAGGCATCCCCTGGCCCCTTTGGCGTGGGCAGCCAGCATCTCCTCATAGAGGGCCTCTGGGGACGGGGCAGGTCTCATGGAGCGAAGTACCTCGGCCTTGCAGTGCTCGCACTGCAGGGCGCATGAAGCACCGGTTACGGAGAAGGTGGGGAAGGAGTCCTTCCCAGCCCTGTAGAAGTCCGGCTTGTAGAAGACTATCTCGTTGCCGAACAGCCTGGCGGTGAGCTCCCTGCTCTCGGTGACGAGCTCAGAGATGTTTGGCTCCAACTGCCTGCTCCGGTGGCCGATGGGGTGTCGGCCTTAAAACCTTGACCTGGGGTCCTTCGCCCCGCGCATTCTTAAATCCGCCCGCCGCGTAGCCCTCTGAGTCAGCGTTCATGAGCAATTACATCTCAGGCAGGAACGCCGAATACACCATCAAGAGGATGCTCATCTCCATCGGTTTCACCTTCGTCATCAGGAGCGCCGGATCCCACACCCCCGTGGACCTCATCGCCACGAATGGCAAGAGGATAGTCGTGGTGCAGGTCAAGAAGGGCTCCTACATTTCGAAGGCGGAGAAGGACCTGTTCTACGACTGGGGAAGGGCGTTTGGCGCCCAGCCCCTCCTCGCCACCAAGAAGGATGGCCGCTGGACGCTTACAGAAGTCAAACGGTCAGTTGTCCCCTGACAACCTTTCGTAGACGGACCACGCCGCCCCCAGCGAGCCGTAGACCACGCCGCTGGCGTTCTTTCCCCAGGATATTATTATGGCATCTCCCTCGGCCGGTTCCACCGACGCCAGGACCCCCCTTGAAAGCTCAGGATGCTCTTTGGTCACGTTCGTCAGGCCGGGCATGAGGAGTTCTTTCCCTCTGCAGACCAAAGTCACCGCCCCCTCTGCCCCTGCCTTGATGGCCTCATCGCGTTCCTTGATCCCCCTGGCCACCTGGGCCCCGCCCCTCACCCCCACGCCGAAGCTGATCTTTTCAGAGAGGGTGCCCGGCTTTGGCCTGAAAAGGTAGAAAGTCTTCTTGGCCTCCGAATATAGTTCGGCTCCCTTTGGAGTAAGCCGACAGCCTGACCGATCAGAGGAGACCAGCCCCCGCCTTTCTAGCTTCCGCAGGAGTGTGCGAACCGACCCCTCTCCGATTGAGAGGGTCACTGCGAGTTTCTGCCTCCCGATGGGCTTCTCGTCCAGGACGAACAGGGAGTAGAGAGCGTGGACGATGGTGAAGGAGGGGTGGGGCCCCGGGGCCTCCTCCTTGACCAGCTTGCTCATCTCGCGAAGAAGCAACGTCAATCCATCGCCTCTTGCGTTATATAATTGTTAGCGGTCGAGCCCGCATCGTTTAAATGGTTGGATAATCCATCCAACGACGTTGAACCGGCCCGCCATCCTCGCCATGATGGTCGCCCTCATCGTCGCCACCGACTACATGATGTTCTCGCTGCCGAACGTCAAGCTCATGGACATGCTCGTGTTCCTCACCGGCCTCTGGTTGGGGCCCCTCTACGGCGCGGCCGCCGGTGGGATGTCCTGGGCAGTCTATGGAACCGTCAACCCCCTGGGCTTCAACTTGGCCACCTTCGCGACGGTGGTCCCAATGGAGATGCTCTACGGCGTCCTCGGCGGGTTCCTGTCACGAAGGGTCAACCGCTCCATCCCTGAGATGGCCTGGATGTTCGGCCTTGTCGCGCTCTTCGCCACCCTCGCCTACGACCTGGTGACCAACGCGGTGACCGGGATCCTCTATTATTCGGGGGTATCTTATGGCTCGCTTTACCTTCCAAGTTGGGCCGAGGGGATCGTCGTCGGCATCTTCCCATTCAGCGTGAGCCACATCGTCTCGAATTTCATGCTCTTCACCCTATTGGCCCCGCTGGTGGTGGTCGAGTCCGACAGAGCGTTCTTCAGGACGGTGGGGAAGCTCGCCTGAAACTGCCTGGAAGATCCTGGCCGTGGTGCTGCTTGCCGGGCTCATCCTGACGTCCTACGGCGCCGTCTACTTCTACCAACAGATGTCGGACCTCCAGTCCAGCAACGCCTATCTTAAGAGCAAGCTGGGCACGGTGGGCGAGACCCTCGACATAGCCGTGGACTTCGGCAACGGCACCCGAATCTGGTACAACGACACATACGCCCCCGTAGGCGCTTCCGTATTCAACGCTACATCCTTGGCGACGGGCGGCCGGGTGGAGACCCAGTCCTACGCATACGGCAACGTAACGGGGGTTTTCGTGGCGGGCATCCTCGGGGTCTCCGGCACCTCCACCTCATACTGGCTGTGGTACTACCTGGACAACGCCTCAGGGAGCTGGGTCGAGGCCCCGGTGGGCGCCGACGCCTACCTCGCAGTTCAGGGAGGCGTCTACCTCTGGAACTTCACCCGGGGCTAGGCGCAGGGCGACCTCGCGTTTCTCAACTTAAGACAGCCTTGCTTATATCAGACCTTTTCCAAAGGGCGAGGCGTGGGAATGCCGGAGGACAGCCACATCTCCAAGCTTGAGGAGCTCTTCGCCCAGCATAAGGGCACCATAGAGCAGCTGAAGAAGATAAGGACCAGGCGTGCCGAGCTCAAGAACGAGGTCCTTTCGCTGACCCAGAAGCTGGACGTGGAGAACGACCAGCACAAGCTCTTTCAGGCCAAGATGAAGGAGCTCAACGACTCCCGCCAGGCCCTGGCCGAGAAGCTGAGGGCCGACCGGGCCAAGCTGAAGGTCGTCGACGAGAAGATGAAGGGCGTGGAGCCCCAGATGCTGCGGAAAGGGGAGGGGATGGCAGAGGAGCTCAAGAAGCTCGAGTGGCGCCTCCAGACTCAGCCTCTGACTCGGGCCCAGGAGCAGGAGGTCCTTGCCAAGGTAAGGGAGCTGGCCAAGTCGGTCTCCGTCTGGCGGAAGGCCTTCAACCTGAGAGAGGAGGCATACAAGCTGGAGTCCCAGCTCGACGAGAACTCGGATAAGATGATGGAGACGAAGGAACAGCGGGAGGAGGTGGTACGGGCTCTCAAGGAGAAGAGGCAGAAGATCCGGAACTACATCGAGGCGCGGAAGCAGGTCTCCGACGAGCTCAGGGCCATAGACGTCGACATCATCGAGCTCGAGAAGACGCTCAGCGAGATCGACGCCAAGATAGTCCTCGCGAAGGAGGAGCTGGCAAAGTCGAGGGTGAGCCAGAAGAACTTATCGAGCAAGGCGAGGGCCGACGTGGACAGGATCATCTTCGAGAGGGCCAGGAACGACGCCCTGGCGAAGATGAAGAGCGGGAAGTCGCTGACCTTCGACGAGCTGCGCGTCCTCTACGACGAAGACCTCTCGTCGTCGAACAACCAAGCCGCATAGAACTTTCGTCCAGATGCGCTTAAATCGACGGTTTTCTAACAGCAACTTGCGTTGGAGCCACAGCAGGGACGACTCCTGGTCCTCAACGTGGACCGGGATGACGACGTGGGCCAGAAGACAGGGATAGAGACCCCCATCGTCGGTCGTCAGGAGTGCCTCGACGCGGCCGCCAAGCTCTGCCTCTCCGACCCCGAAGAGGCGGATGCCAACGCCATCTTCGCCACCGTCAAGATGTACGATGAGCTCATCTCGAAGGGATACGAGTGCGGCATCGCCGTCCTTGCTGGGACGCCCGACTCGGGCTTCGAGGCGGACCAGAAGGTCAGGAAGGAGGCGACTTCCGTCATATCGGCCTATAAGCCGGAGGGCCTCGTGCTGGTCTCCGACGGGATCGAGGACGAGAAGCTCGCCCCCATCTTGCAGTCTCTCGTCCCCATCGTCAGCATAAAGAGGATCGTCATCAAGCACAGCGCCAGCGTGGAGGAGACCTACGAAGTGCTGGGGAGGTACTTCAAGATGCTAGTCTACGACCCCAGGTACTCAAAGTTCTTCCTGGGCGTCCCCGGCGCGCTCCTCCTCCTGTACATCGCCGTGGCGGCCACCGGCCTGACGTCCTACTACGGCTACGCCATAGCCCTGGTCCTGGGGGTGAGCTTCCTGATTCGCGCCTTCGACCTTGACAGGGCCGTCATGGGGGCCCGGAGGAGGACTTACTTCTACCCCCGCCTGTTCGCCTTCATCGTTTCGGTCATCCTCGTGATAGTGGCTTCGGTCAGGGCCTACGGCGACGTCACGGCCCTCGTCGACTACAAGCTCTACCAGGGGGAACCGTCGCTCCTCTTCAACCACCTGGCCGAGTTCGCCGGCACCTTCATCCTCAACGCTCAGTTCCTCGTCTGGCTGGGGGTCGCCACGAACATCATCGTCGCCATGGTCTACATGGCATGAGGAAGAGCACCAAGGTCGTCAGGGACGTCATAGCTCTGACCAGCCTGGCCCTGCTCTACGCCCCTGTGGCGGGCATGGCCGAGGCCTTCATCAGCCCCAGCACGGCCAACACCCTTAACTTTATTATCGTAGTCTACGCCGGCCTAGCAGTCCTTCTGGTCGTAGTCTACTTTGGATACAGCTTCTACCAAGGAAGGCGGTCTCTGAGCCGAGATGAAAGCTGAGGGCGTACTCGACATCCTCCTGAAGGACGTCGGCGTCTACAGGGTCTACACCTGGAGGCTTTCTGACCAAGTAAGGGCCTTCCCCAAGCCGCGCCACGTCGGCATCATCCTCGACGGGAACAGGAGGTGGGCGGAAGCGAACGACTACCCCAAGTGGATGGGATACACCTTCGGCGCCGACAAGGTGGAGGGACTCATGGACTGGTGCCTGGAGTACGGGGTGAAGACCCTCACCATCTACGCGCTTTCGACGGAGAACCTGACTCGGCCGAAGGACGAGCTGGACGTGATATTCAAGGTCATCGGCGAGAAGCTGACGAAGCTCCTCACCGACGGCTCGATACAGAGGCATCGCATCAGGGTCAAGGGCCTTGGTGACCTCGCCCTCGTCCCACAGGACATAAAGGAGAAGGTCCTCCAGCTGGAGCACGATTCGGCCGCCTACGACTCCCTCTACCTGAACATAGCCATCGCCTACGGCGGCCGGATGGAGATCCTCGATGCGGTCAGGAGGGTGGCCAGGGACGTCGAGAAGGGCTCCCTTCCCCCCTCGGGCATCGACGAGAAGACCTTTGCAGGCTACCTCTTCACGTCCGACCTCCCGGACCCCGACCCCGACCTGATAATCAGGACTTCGGGCGAGATCCGCCTCAGCGGCTTCCTGCTTTGGCAATCGGCCTACAGCGAGCTGGTCTTCTTGGATGTCTACTGGCCGGGCTTCAGGAAGCTCGACTTCCTAAGGGCCATCAGGACCTATCAGAGACGTCAGCGGCGTTTCGGCCGCTGACCGCGTTCGCCGAGGAGCCTCCACAGCTCGTCGACTACGGTCTCGTCTACGGGCTCGCTCCTCCCGCCCTCCCTGATCAGGAGCCTCTCTTCGCCTCCAAACCTCCCCACGACGGAAGCCTTCACGCCTGCGCTCTCGACGGCCTCGATCACCTTCTCGAGCCCTTCCGGTGCCACCGCCACGAGCATGAGCCCGAGGCGATGAGCCGGAGCGGATCCACGCCAAGGCTGCGCGTCACCTCTCTCGTGCAAGGGGCCAAGGGGATCTTCCCCTCCTCGACCCGGAACCCTAGCCCCGAGCCGACGCCCATCTCATAGAGGCCCCCAAGGACGCCTCCCTCCGTCGGGTCATGCATCGCGTGGACGCCACCGGCGCGGAAGGCTGCCTCACCTTCGTCGACGACGCTCATCTCCCTGTTGAGCCCCTTCGCGCGAGCGAGGCTCCTTCTGCTCAGCGTTGAGAGCTTCTTCTCGAATGCCGACGCCAGGATGGAGGTCCCTTCGATGCCTGCAGTCTTGGTCAAAACGATGGCGTCTCCGTCCTTTGCTCCGTCGGCCGTTACGTAGTGCTCAGCGAAGGCGAAGGCCGTGCTGACCACGATGCTGTGAGTGAGGCCGGCCGTCCTCTCGGTGTGGCCCCCGACGACCCGGGCCCGCACGGCCGCTGCGGCCCTGGCTATGCCCCTGGAGATCTCTTCGACCCTCCCGTCGCCCTCATCTTCGCCGACCATCACAACCGTCTCGACGAACTGCGGCCTCGTGCCGCTGGTTGCGACATCGTTGCAGGAAACGTGGATGGAGTACCACCCGATGTCACCCACCTCCCCGGTTATTGGGTCCGTGGAGGTTATGAGATACCCCGATGGGGTCCGTATTACGGCGACGTCGACCCCGAATGCGGGCCCAAGTAGCATATCTCCGCCAGCCCTTTCGAAGTGCCTGAGGACGGTCCTCTGCAGCGTCTCCCTGTCTAGTTTCCCTATCCGCATCAACGATTCCTCCTGAACTCCAGGTTGGCGGCGTGAAGGGCCGTGGCGGCGCAATCTCGGGCCACCCTGGCCTCAGCCAGCGCCCTTGGCAGGTCGGTGCCGGCCAGCCTCTGGGCGGCCCCAAGGCTCGTGGTCATCCGGCTTGCCAGCTCCTCCTTCCCGAGCTTCTCAAGCTTGGCGTCGTAGGGGGGCGCGCCATCCTCTCTTGCTGCCATCTTCAAGAGGAAGACAGAACTCTCGATCTCCATGTACGCCCTCTTCAAGGCTGCCCGGCGCTGCGGGTCACCCGAGGCCCGGCTCAGCGCCTCCACGGCAACCAAGGCCCCGTCGAGGGCCCCGATCGCCTGCTCGGTAGACCCCGCTCGGCCCGCCGCCTGAGACGACATCCACCACCGATTGCCTGGGCCCCGCCTTTAATCTTGTTGGAGGGCCGGACGGCGTTTCGACCCGTAAAGCCAGAAGTCGCCTCCGCTCGCGAGATAGGTTAAATAACATGCCGCCTCGGCAAGTCAACGACCAACGAATGAAGGACGCTCCAATCTTCCGAGAGCTCGGGTCCCTCAAGGACCTCGCCAGGCTCTCCTGTGCCTTCGAGCGGATCCCCCGCCCCCTCTTCGCCATGCCCGTGGGCTCCGGCAAGTTCGCCCTGGCCGTCCACGCCGAGCAGCTGGGCGACTCTCCCGTCTTCTTCTACACGATAGTCGACTCGTTCAAGCCATACCTTAGGTACAGGCTTGACGGGGACCTGGAGGAGGCTTCCTTCGTCGATGACGCCACCCTCGCACAGTATCTTCATTCGCCCGTGTTGACCCTCAAGGTCACCCCCCAATCGTTCGCCGAGGCCATCGATGCCGACGGGGAGGCGGACTCGGACGTGGAGAGGGTCGAGCTTGGCGACGTCAACTCCCTCCTGAAACTGGGGGCCTATCGGTACATAATGGACGAGTCCTACGCCCCCCTCTACCTCACCAAGGCAGGGGATGAGCTCCATCTCGGAACCTTCGTCCACATGGGGACTTCGAGGGATCGGACTTCTACTTCTACATCAAGCTCGAGAAGGACCCGGCCTTCCCCTTCATCAGGTTCGACCCCTCCAAGGCCAACGATTGGGTCTTCACAGCGAAGACCGCCGAGCATGGCTTCTACTACGCGAAGGTGGTCCGGCTGACGGGCAACTCGATGTAGACCAAGTCGATACATTTTTAATGCTGTTTTTATGGTCATAAAAGTCTATGGCCAAGGGCAAAGTCCGAGTTGCGGTGGCCGGCGTGGGCAACTGCGCGTCGGCCCTGATCCAAGGAATCCATTACTATTCGCGCTCCAAACCCGAAGACGTCATCGGCCTCATCGCCTACGACCTTGGAGGCATAACCCCCGCAGACATCGAGTTCGTCGCGGCCTTCGACGTGGACAAGAGGAAGGTGGGGAAGGACCTGAGCAAGGCCATCTTCAGCGGCCTGAACAACACCCCGAAGATCTGCGACGTGCCGAGGCTGGGGGTGGAGGTCCAGAAGGGCCATGTGCTGGACGGCCTTGGCAAGTACCTCTCCCAGGTGATCCCAGTGGCCGCCGGCCCTGAGGTTGACGTCGCCGCAGCCCTCAAGGAAGGCCCAGGCCGACATCCTCGTCAACTACCTCCCCGTCGGGAGCACCCAGGCGGTCCACTTCTACGCCAACGAGGCCATGAGGGCCGGGATCGCCTTCATCAACGCCATGCCCGGTCTTCGTGGCTTCGAACCCGGAGTGGTCGTCAAAGTTCCAGGCCAAGGGCCTCCCCTGCGCCGGGGACGACGTGATGAGCCAACTGGGGGCCACGGTGCTGCACAAGTCCATGGTCCGGCTCATGTATGAAAGGGGGGTAAGGGTGGATGAAACATATCAACTCAACATCGGCGGGGACTCCGACTTCCTCAACATGCTCGAAGAGAGCCGCCTCGTGGACAAGAGGGAGAGCAAGACCTCCGCCGTGAGGGCCATGACGCCCTACCCGGTCCCCACGAGGATAGGCCCCAGCGACTACGTCGAGTTCCTGAACAACGACAAGGTGTGCTATATCTGGCTGAAGGGGAGGTACTTCGGCAACACGCCGGTGACCATCGAGGCCAAGCTCCACGTCATCGACGCCCCCGACAGCGGAGGGGTGATGATCGACGCCATCAGGGGGACCAAGCTCGCCCTCGAACGCGGGATCTCCGGCCCGCTGACGAGCCTGTCGGCCTACTGCTTCAAGCACCCTCCCATCCAGATGCCATACGAGGACGCCAAGAGGCTCTTCCTCGAGTACGTCGAAGGGAAGAGGGAACGGTAGGACTTCGCGGCGCCCCATGCGAAGGGGGCGTCCTGGGTCGTTCGGGCCGCGAGGATCATGGTGACCGTCCTCCGCATTTGGGTCAGCAAGTACTTCACCTGGTCAGAGATGGACGAGCTTCCGTCGCCTTACATGTCCAGCGTGCCCTGGGTGTCGGCCTCTTCCTTCCCGATCCGGTTCCAGGTCTTCCACGTAAGACGGGAGAAGGGCGGCGCCTCGTCGTGGTTCTCCATCCATTCGCCGAGGAACTCGATGGTCCTGGGGTCGCTGGGATATCCGGAGCCGAAGTCGCCGTACTTCGAGCGCAGGGCGGCTATCTCGGCGTCCCTCTCCACCTTCGCCAGTATGCTCGCGGCGGAGACCACCGGGAAGATCCTGTCGGCGAAGTGGGTGGAGACCACCTTGACCTTCCTGGTCAGGTGCTCCTCGATCTGCTCGGCGTACCTCTCCACGTCTGTATCCGAAGCGTCCACGTAGGCGATCTCCCCTTCGAGGTCGTTGATCACCCTGGCCATGTAGATGGCCTCGAGGTAGTTCAGTTTCGTGTGCTTCTTCCTGTGGCGGACGTATTCGTCCACCTCCCTGGGTGGGATCTTGAGGACCACTGATCCCGGCACCATCTCCTTGATCTGCGGGTAGAGCCGTTCCCTCGATTCTGGCGTCAGCAGCTTGGAGTCCTTGACGCCCATTTCTGTGAACTTCTCCTCCATGCTGGCAGGGGCGGAGACGCCTCCTATGCAGAGCGGCCCCATGATGCAACCCCTCCCCGCGTCGTCTGTGCCTATTATGAGCCTGTCCCTAGGCGACTTCATCCTCTCCGCATCCAGACCTTGACCATCCTGTAGACCGCATCCGGAAGCGAGTTCCTGGTCTCGTCTGTCACCTCGAGGAGTTCGGCGTCGGGCGACTCCTTGATCCTCTCGATCAGCGGGTCGGCCATCTCGGCGTGCACTACGATGACGCAAGGTTTGGACGAAGCGAGGAGGTCCTCGACGGCCCTCCTGAACTCCGGGCTCATCAGCTCCATGGGCCCCACCTCGTCGCACACTACGACGTCGCTCTCCGATTGCGCCCTCCTCAGAGCAGGTGCTGCGAACTCTGCCAGGCCTTTAAGGTTCACCCGGTATCTCCCTTAGCCTCGGGCCTATCTCCGTGAGCCCCGCGAGGGCCTCGTGCTCGTCCGTCCCGAGGTCCACCATCTCGAAGCCCACCCTGGTCCCGTGCGATCGCCTCTCCCGGGAGTACACGCCGCCAACGGAAAGCCCGTCGGTCCTCAGTTTGAGCACCGCCTTGGAGACGACGGTGGTCTTCCCCGAGCCGGGCCTGCCGGTCAGGAGGACCAGCCTTGATGTCGTCTCATTGGCCGCCAAAACTGACAAGGATTATATCAGGCGTTATTTAAGATGATGGCTGCCTTGAAGGAGCCCGGCTGGGAAGAGATCAACTCTCTCATCCAGCTCTACCACGTGAAGCGCCCCCGCTCGCGGGGCAGGCCCTTCCAGGTGCTCGTCCAGACCATCCTGTCGCAGAACACGAGCGATCTCAACAGCGAAAGGGCCTATGAATCCTTGGAGACCAAGGTGGGGGTAACACCTGAACTCCTCAGCGAAGCCACGGCAAAGGAGATCGGTGACGCCATCAGGGTGGGAGGCCTCTACAACATAAAGGCGAAGCGCATCAAGGAGTTGGCCAAAGGCGTCCTTTCCAGATACCCTAGGGGCCTGGACTTCCTCCATTCCCTCGACGACGCAGCCGTGAGGTTCACCCTCTCCGGCTTCAAGGGCGTCGGCCCCAAGACCGTCGACATACTCCTGGATTTCTCGCTGGGGAGGGACGTCGTGCCTGTGGACACGCATGTCAACAGGGTCTCGAAGCGCATCGGATACGCGCCCCAGAAGGCCCGCTACGAAGAGGTGAGGTCCTCCCTGGAGGCCGTGATCCCCATAGGAAGGCGCCTCGAGGGACACATCTCTCTGATCACCCATGGCCCGGAGGACCTGCAGGGCTAGGAAGCCCCTCTGCCCCTCCTGCCCAATCAGGCGGTCGTGCGCGTTCTTCGCTGCCACGAATTCGAGGCTGGCCACCAAATGAGCCTGGTCGGCTTCGTCGCATACAAGGAGGGAGGCACCACCCTTCTCGTCCCTGAGAAGAGCCTCGGCAAGGGCCCGCCGGAGCTCTCTCCCGCCTTCTTCAATCCAAGGGGCAAGGTCGTAAGGGACATCTCGGTCATCGCCTTCGAGGCCTTCGCAAGAGGGCTCCCCTTTGGGCCCACGTTGGCCGACCCGATGGCTGGCGTGGGTGGCAGGTCCCTCCGCATCGCCGTGGAGTGCCCGGGAGTATCCCGCGTGAGGATAAACGACCTCAACCCCGTTGCAATCGAGGCCGCCAAAAGTGCCGCCTCAGTCAATGGCTGCCTCGACAGGGTGGACTTTTCGGTTCAGGACGCCAACCTCTTCCTGGCGACAATCTCTGCCCCCGATTCCAGGCCCGGGATAGTCGACGTCGATCCCTTCGGCACCCCGGCACCCTTCGTCGAGTCGGCCCTGCGTGCCCTGGCCGACGGCGGGCTTTTGGCAGTCACGGCCACCGACACGGCTGTGCTCAGCGGCCTCTACCCCCAGGTGGCCTACAGGAAGTACGGCGCCTGGACGCTGCGCACCGATTACAGCAGGGAGTCCATGCTCAGGATCCTCTTGGGGCTGGTGGCTCACCGGGCCCTGGTGCTACGACATGGTCGTCGAGCCCCTCCTATGCCACGCCGACCAGCACTACGCCAGGGCCTATTGCAGGGTCCGCGTATCGCCTTCTCAGGCGAACAGCTCTCTCGGCCGCATCGGATACGTCCTCCACTGCTTCAAGTGCGGGCACAGGGAGGCCGCTTCGATGGTCAGGGAGCCTTGCCCGGCCTGCGGAGGGAGGCTCAGGGCCGCGGGGCCGCTCTGGGTGGGGGAACTCCACGATGCCGCCTTCCTGGATTCTGCGAGCGAAGTTCCGACCTCGTCGAAGAAGCACGTCTCCCTCTTCGCGAGAGCAAAAGAGGAGCTGGGCTTACCGCCGTACTACTTCAAGATCCCCTTTTTCACGGACTCCCTCGGCATCCCCAGCGTCAGCCCGACGGACCTTGCCGCCCGCCTTTCAGGGAACGGTTTCAGGTGCACCAGGTCCAGCGTCGACAGCCAAGGTGTCAAGACTGACGCTTCAGTGAAAGACGTGCTCTCCGCCCTGGGCGGCGGTCAGCCGCGGAAGCCCAAGCCGACGAAGTAAAGCTCGCTGCTCTGCTTCCTGCTTGCCTGGGGCTTCGCCAGATCCGTCTTCTGGAACCGCGGCCTCGCGTGTCTCACGAACTCCTCCGTGAACTCCCCTTCGAAGATCTTGAAGACCGCGTTCTTCCCCACCTTCAGGACCTTGCAGGCTATGTCGAATGCGGCCCTGGTCATGTCGATCTGCTTGCCGCTGTCCACCTCCCAGATGCCCATCATGGTCGGGGAGAGGTCGGAGAAGACGGCGTCGGCACCTTCCACGAGTCTGGAGATGAGCTGCTCCGGAGCATCGGCCGCCATGATGTCCAGCACCAACGTCTCCACGTTGCCAGATGGCGGCTCGACTGGGTCCAGGTCTACTCCCACCACCCTGCCTTTCGGGCCTACTCTCTCCGACTCCACCTGGAGCCATCCTCCGGGGGCGCATCCTACGTCGAGGATGGTGTCTCCTTCCTGGATGAGCCCGAACTTGTCGTCCAGCTGCATTAGCTTGTAGGCTGCCCTGCTTCGATAGCCTTCCGTCCGGGCCTTTCTCCTGTAGAGGTCTCGCTTAGCTTCGAGCGGGCGCATCGGTGTGTGTCACCTGGTACTCAAGGTTGAACCAGTTCTCGATCTTCAGGCAGGTCAGGGGGCTGACCTCCCCGTCCACAAAGCATCTCTCCTCGTCGGGGCACCTGATGCAGGGGGCGTCCTCGATGCTGCCGGTATCTATCGGGATCACCAAGGGGAGGAGCTTGTACGTCCATCTCCCCCTTTCGAGCACCTTCTCTCTCTTGATGAGCTTCCTCTTCTCCAGCCTGGAAGCGATCCTAGAGCCGTCCCTGCTGGTGAGGCCCAGGACCTTCCAGAGCTCGCTCTGGAGTATCCCAGATTCGCCATTCTCTATTACGAGACGGTAAACTTTGCTGATAAGGTCTTCATCTGCTTCTTGCAATGCCAAGGACACCGAGGGGGGCGTACGAAGTGTTTTAATCGTTTTAGTCCCTAAAAGGTCTTTCTGTGTAAGGCTTTAACGGGATGGCCTAGGCCGCATGCACCTTCACTGAGATGTTGTAGTTCTCGAAGAGCTCCTTGCACCGCTTCCTGATGGTGACTTCGGTGATGCCCGCGGCCTCGGCCACGTCCCTCTGGGGGAGGTGCTCGTTGAGTAGGTTGGCAGACACGTAGAGGAAGGCCGCCGCCAGGCCTGCCGGGGACCTCCCGCTGCTCATGGCGGCACCGGAGGCCTTCGTGGCTATGCTGATGGCCAGCCGCTCCACCTTCTCGGGCATCTTCGTGGTCCCATTCAGGTTGTTGAAAAGCTTAGAGATGTGCTTCTGGATGGAGGCCATTGGGACGCTGCTCATCTCCATCTCCTTCACCATCTGCCGGTAGTACTTCGCCACCACCTTCTTGTCCAGATAGGACTTCTCCGCCACCTCCGCCAGCGACCTGTTGACCTCGCACTTCCTGCAGGCCAAATAGATGGCCGCCGACGCCACTCCGGCCACCTGTTTCCCCCTCGACCGGCTGTGAAGAGGGGTCCCGCACGTCGGGCAGAAGGGCTCCGACGAGTACTCTCTGCCGCACTTCACGCAGCTGCACTTCAGCGAGGTCCCGCAGTTATGGCAGTAGCGTTCGTCCGCCAGCCCCCTGATGCCGCACTGGGGGCACTTCTTCTTGATCTCGATGCCGCAGTCCAGGCAGACCGGCACCTCCGCCGGCTCGACGTCCTCCTTGCACCTCCGGCAGTAGTTGGGCTTGGAGTACTGCCTGAAGATGTAGGCCGCCGTCTCCGAGACATTGGAGGGGAGGTTCAGCCCCATGGAGATTTCGTGGATCTTCTGGAGGACGTTCGACATGCTCCTTTCCTTGCTGTCGATGGTGCGCAGCCTGAACTGCCAGGTCTTCATCCTCTCGAGCTTGGCCCTTTCGTCTCCGGTTATCCTGTTCCCGTGGGAATCCATCCCGCTTCCGTCTATGGTGGTGGTGAGCCCGAAGTCATGGAGGGTGTAGGTCAGGGGAGCGCCCACCCTGCTCTTCCTCAGCTTGTCCTCAGGGTCAACGGCCTTCCATTCCGGTCCTTCGAACTCCACTTCGTCGAGAAGCACGTAGCCGCAGGTGGGGCAGACCACTTCGCCGGCTGCCCTGTCCCCTATGAGCGGCGAGTTGCACTGAGGGCACTTCGACGGCTGCGAATCCTCCTTCTCGAACCTGGCCTTCAATTCCTCGAATACACCTTCTCGCCCACCAGGCCTTCGATCCTGTCGGTATGTGGAGCAAGCGATGCGTAGGCCCCCTCGACCGGGCCGAAGATCTCGGTCACCCGGCCCACAGAGCGGCCATTCGAATCGAACAGGACCTGTCCTTCGCTGGGCTCCGCGGTCAGCCTGACGATGACCATCCCACTGCGAGCCCTGCGAATTATGGTCCCGATCTCCCGCAAAACACGGAGGTTGCGGGCGTGCGCCGTATTAAGCTTGCTACGGCGATTACCGCTTTTGCTGCGCCCTTCCCTCGGCAAGGGACTTTGCTAGGGCCAACAGCGCCTCTTTCTTCCCCGCCTTCTTCTCCACCTGGATGTAGCCCGAAGGCTTCGTGGGCCTAGCCGGATATTTGGTCTTCTCCACGTGAGGCTCGTAGCCGAGCCTCCTTGCGGCCTGCGCCAGCTCGTCCACCGTGGGGGTCCTGGTGGCCAAAGGCAGGCTCACCCTCCTCCCCTCCTCCCGGCTCAGCCCTGAATCGAAGTAATCCAACCAGAATACCTGCTTGCCGTAGTCCTTCATCGTCTGCCCGCCTCGAGGAGGGCCCTCCTACTTTTGCATCAGGACGGCGTTGACGACCCCGTCCTGGGAAGGCCTTGAGGTCACCCTGGCCCTGCCGGCCTCGGTGTCGATCACGGCCCCCTTCGTCATCACGCCCCGCCTTTCGTAGTCCCTGTTGGCCGCGTTGCTGATGACCTTTGAGATCTTGACCTTCTTCGAAGTGTGGGTGGCCGGGTCCACGACGTTGGCCGTGTCCATGAACACGGCGGAGACCTTGGTGGAGCCGCCCCGGACTCGTCTGACCTTGAGGCTCTTGGCCCCAAGGACGGTCTCAATTGAATAGCCGTCCTTCTCGTAACTCCGCCGCCCCCTCCAAGGCACGCGACGGCCGCCGGTCAGCTTCCTCTTCCTGAGGTTCTCCATCGGCTTCTTCAAACGACAGCGTCACCTTTCAGTTTCCTAGGGGTCATTCGTCGCACATTTAAGGCTTGCCGGGGGCCGGCGCCTCGAAGAGGCTGTCGAGCTTCCGCTTCATGGAGGCCGGGTCGGACGGAAGGCCGAAGTATTCGGCGAAGAACGGCGTCGTCCCGTAGATGTGGTTCTTCCCCTCCAGCGTAGAGGAGATGAAGCCCATGGACTCGAGGATCTTCAGGTGGGCGTAGACCTGAGAGCCCTTCTTCGTGGAGAGCTTGCTGCCGCTCACCGGTTGGAAGTAGGCTATCATGGTGAGGGTCTTGAGCACAGAGCGGCTCAGGAGCTGCTGTGTGGCGAACCTCTTGGCGACGGGGCCGTACTCTCGCTTGAGCTGGAGTACGTACCTCCCCTCCCCTGCCTGGGTCACTTCGATGGCGTTGAAGTTCGCCCTGACCTTCGCAGAAAGGCGGCGCACCGCCTCCAGGGCCTTCCTCCTCGATGTGGTGCCCGCGGCCTTGCACAGCTCCTCCACCGTCAAGGGCTTCCCGGCGGCGTAGAGCGCCGCCTCGATCATCGCATCGACGCGGTCATCGGGCGTGGGCTTCTCCTACCCCCATCATGCTGAAGTCCTCGGCGTCCTCCTCCTGCAGGAGGATCACCCTGCCGTCGTGGGCAAAGAAGAGGAGCACGATGAAGACCCTGGCCACCTCTATGGGTTTCAAGCCCTTGGTGAGCTCCCCGAAGCTCGTGGCCTCCGTCCTGCTGAGCCCTGCCAGCAGCTGATCTGAGTAGTTCCTGAGCATAAGGCCCACGGTGTCCTGCTCCACGATCCTCTCCTCGAGCCCCGGCTGGAAGACCCCCTCCTCCAGCGGGGAGGACGGCCTCCTGGAGATCTCCTTCATCAGAGACTCTAGGGCTGCCACCAGGTCGTCCAGGTCGCTGACGGGCGCCTGGAGCCTGAAGGGAACAGAAAGAGCTTCGGCCGGCTCCTGGAGGTCGGATGGCTTCTTCCTGGAGGAGCGCCTTTCGTCGTAGAAGAGCCGCTCCACCTTCAGCTTGTAGATTATGGAGGAGGTCAGCAGGGCCAGGCCGCCCAGCCTCATGTCGAGGATGGGTTGCCGGCGGAGGTATTGGATGAAGTCCTCAAGGAGGAGCTCTATTGAGATGTCCCAGGGCCTCTGCCTCGTGGCCAGCTCAGGGTTGAGGAGGAGTCGGATCCTGTCGGTGGGACCTTCCTGCTCAGGCATTCACCACCACCTCCTCGTTGGACTTGAACCGGACCGCGTTGCTGGCTCCGTTCACTCCGTAGACGCCGATCTTGTTGGTGGCCTGGCTCACCACAGACTCCTTTAAGGTGACGATGACGATCTCCGCCTTCGACGACCAGTCGGCGAGGAGCTTCCCCAACCTCTCCGCGTTCACCGCGTCGAGAGGCGCGTCTATCTCGTCCAGGAGGTAGAAGGGCGACGGATAGGCTGACTGGAACGCAAGGAGGAACGAAACGGCGATGGCCGCCTTCTCCCCTCCGCTTGTAGAGCTGGACTCCCTTGACGCCTTCGTCGGGAACTGGGCCATGAGGAAGACTCCGCCAGAGAAGGGGTCCGCAGGGTTCTCCAGCTCCATCCAGGCCGAGCCCTCGGTCAGCTTCGCGAAGATGATCCTCAGCTCCCTGTCCAGCTTCTCGTAGGCGTTCATGAACGTGTTCTTCTTTTCGGATTCGACCTCTTCGATGAACCTGACGATGGCGTTCCTGTCCTTCTCCAGCTCGTTCCTGCGCTTCGACGCCTCCCGGTAGGACGTGAACGCCTCCTTGTAGCTTTGGTCGGCGAGAAGGTTCACCATCCCCTGCAGCGAAGACCTCTCCTCCACGAAGCCGGCGAGGTACCCTTCGGTCTCGGCCTGGAATTCGACCTCTTCCTCCACTCCCAGCTCCGAAATCGACCTGAGGGCGTTCTCCCTTTCTCCTTTGAGGGACTGGATCGTGCTCTCCACCCTAAGCCTCTCCTTCTCGAGCCGGAGGCCCTTCTGCTGCAGTCCCCCGATGTCGTCACGAATGCCCTTCTGCCTTGCCTCCAGCTCCTTCAGCCTGGGCAAGGCCTGCTCGCTGTCCTCCCTTATCTTGGCCTCCTTCGCCGAGAGCTCCTCCTTCTGCCGCGCCAGCACTTCGATGCCCTGGACGGCCTTGGGAAGCTCGACCCCTGCTTCGCTCAGGTCCGCCCTGGCCCTTTCCAGGGATTGGCGCATCTGGGCGGCCTTGGGGTTCAGCTCGCTGTTAAGGCGCGTCTGGAGGGTTGAAAGAGAGGCGTTCACCCCCAGGATGGTCCTCGCCGCGTCATCCTCCGACTTCGAGATTTCGGCAAGCCTGCCGTCGAGACCCGCCAGGGCCGTCTGAAGCGAAAGGAGCCCCAGCTTGGCCCTCTTCTCGGCCAGTTTCGCCGCGTTCGTGCGCAGCCTCGGGAGCTCCGCCCTCCCGGCCACCAGCCTGCCGGTGATCCTCTCCATCTCCTTCTCCTGGGCGTCGATGCGCTTCTTCGATGCCCTTTCGAGCCTGTCGTACCTCTTGACCAGGGGGACAAGGGTCCTGAGCCTGGACTCGGCGTTCTCCAGCCTGAGGGCGACCTTGAACTTCTCCTTCTCGAAGCCCTCCTGGCCCTGGCTCAGCCTGTCCAGGCCCTTCTTCTGCCTGTCTATGGAGATCCTGAAAGCCTTCAGGGAGTCCTCCACGTACTTGAGCTCCTCCGGGTCGCTTATGCCTAGCTGCCTCAGCGAGAGGTCGCTGACCTTGCCCGTTTCCATGGCCCTCCCTCCCGCTTCGAACAGGTCTCCCTGAACCGTAACGCACCTGAGCCCCCTCCTGGAGAGAGGGTAGGCCGCCTTGGCCGAGCCTGTGAGGATGGTGCTGCCGAAGACGAACTCCACGGCCGGGGAGAGGTCGTCCGGGCATTCGACGAAGTCGCTCAGCCTCCCCAGCACCCCTTCGCCATAGGGCACCCTCGGGGCCGGCGTTCCCTTGAGCTCCGAGACCGGGAGTATCCTGATTCTCGCGCTCCTCAGCCTCTTCGAAAGTCCCGCTAGCTGGAGGAGGCCCTGCATATCGTTCACGATCATGGCGGAGAGCCACTCCTGGCCCGAGGCCTTCACCGCCATTGCGTACTGCTCCTTGAACTTGATCCTCTCGGCGAGCTTCCCTCTGTAGCCCTCAACGACTCCCGACTTGGCCAGTTCCTCCACCTTCTGGGAGTTGAACTCCTCTGTGAGGAACTTCTCCGCGATCTCCTTCCCTGATTCGTAGCGGAGGATGGTCTGAGTGGCGCTCGTGAGTATCCCTTCCGCCACCCTGACCTCGGTCGCGAGCTTCTCCCTCTGCTTTGCGAACGCCTCGGCGTTATCGCCGGCTTCCTTCAGGAGGCCCTTCGAGGTTTCTATGTCCGTGGCCAGCTCAGAGAGCTGTCCCCTCATGGTGTCCACCATGGCCTTCACTTCGTCATACTTCTTCACCAGGTCGTCGTGGGCCCTCGTGGCTTCGATGAGGCTTCCCTCCAGCCCCCTGACCCTGGTCCTCAGGTCGTAGACCGCTATGTTGGCCCTCTCCCACCTCTCGTTCAGCCTGAAGTCCTTGACCTCCAGCCTCTGGATCCGCGCCGCCACCCTCTCCTTATTCCTGAGGAGCTCCTTCTCCCTGTCGGCCTGCTCCCTCCCCGATTCGTCCAGCTTCCTCAGCTCTCCTTGGAGGGCTGCAATGTCTCCCTCAACGGCGGCCACCTCCTTCTCCAACGAGCCCAGCATCCCCTGCAGCTGGCCCGAAGTCTCCTTCTGCGTCGAAAGGGTAAGCTCGTAGCCAGCCTTCTTCTCCTGGAGGTTCCTGATCTGGGTGTCCAGCCTGCCGATCTCCAGGCCCAGGTCTATGAGCTCCTGACCCGGCACGGATACGTTCGCCCCGTAGTAGGCGTCCCTCTCGGACTCGGTCTCCTTCACGGAGGCCTCCATCTCCGCGATCCGTTCCTTCGACGTCTCCTGCTGGGTCACGAGGTCGGCGGAGCGCTTCGCCAGCGAGACGAGCTGGTCCTCCACTTCGCCCAACCTCTTCTGGCTGATGGCCTTCCTGAGCCTGTTGATTTCGTACTCGACCTGCTTGAACCTGAGGGCGTCGTTCCTTTCAAGCTCGAGGCGCTCGATGGAGCCCCTCCTTTCGTCCAGCTTGGCGAAGGACACGGCCAGCTGGTTGTCGGCATCCCTGAGCCTGTCCAGGGCCTCCGACTTCTTCTCGTCGAAGTGCTTCAGGCCGATTGCCTGCTCGATGATCTGCCGCCTTTCGTTGGGGTGGAGCTCGGCCAACCGCCCTATGGCCCCCTGGGGTATCACGTTGAGCCCTTCGGGGGTTATGTGGGCCGCTCCCAGCATCTCCACAAGGGAGTTCCTGGCTATCTTCCGCCCGTTTATGAAATACGAATTGTCACCGTTGGGCTTCAGCTCCCTGACTATGGTGACCCGGTCCTCATCGACGGCCAGTGACCGGTCGTCGTTCTCGAAGGTCACCGAGACCCTGGCCAGCTCCGTCGCGCCTGTGCCTGGGTCATATATGAGCCCCGTCATGGAGTTCTGCCGAAGTGACTTGGCGCTGTTCTCACCCATGGCGAAGCGTATCGCATCGATGATGTTGGACTTCCCGGAGCCGTTGGGACCCGTGATGACGTTGAGGCCAGGCTCCAGGCTGACCGTCACCTGCTTCTGGGGGAAGGACTTGAACCCCTTGACGGTCAGCTTACTGATATGAACCAAGCCAGCGCCCGCTTACGGGGGGAATCAGCCCACACGGTATTTAAGCTGTAGAGGGATTCGTTTTGATCTGGGGGCAACGAAGAAAGGCTAAATACGCAGCCAAGCCCATCCCACGCGAAACGCCATGAACGTCGACCACTCCTCGAGGCACAGGAAGGTCCTCGAATACGCCCATGGAAAGGGATTCGATGCCGTCTTGGCCGGCGAGCCGCAGAACGTCTACTACCTGACGGGTTTCTGGGGCGAGGCGACGGTCGTCCTTTCAGAGGGGGCCTCTGCACTCATCGTCCCCCTGCTCGAGCTCGAAAGGGCCAAGGTCTCCTCCTCGGGCGTCGACGTGATAGGTGGACAGAGGGGGGCCGACTTCATCAACAAGCTCAAGGGCGCGGTGGGCCCGAGGAAGGCCCTCATCGACAACGTCGACGTATCGACCTTTAACCGACTCTCCTCCCTGCTTCCGGCCGGGCTCACAGCGGACCCCGAGGCGATACTGTCCGCCCGGAAGGTGAAGGACGAAGCGGAGATTTCGTTTCTGATCGAAGGCGGGAAGGTCATGGACAAACTCTACGACGTCACCTCCGAGCTGGTTTCTCCGGGCATAGATGAAAGGACGGTGTCGGCCGCCATCCTCGAGGAGATGGTCCGCCTCAAGGCCGACCCTCCGGCCTACTCCAGCACCCTCAACCCCCTGATAGTGGCGTCGGGCGCCAATGGCTCCTTCCCCCACGCGTACACCACCGACCGCAAGATGGAGAAGGGCGACTTCGTGGTGTGCGACTACGTCCTCCGCTACGGAGGCTACGTGGTGGACGCCACCAGGACCTTCGCCATAGGCTCTGCTTCGGACGAGATGAAGAGGTCCTACGAGGCCGTCCTCCGCTCTCAGCTGGCCGGGCATGGAGGCAGTGAAGCCGGGGGCCAAGACGGACGACGTCGACAGGGCCGTAGAGGCCCCCTGGCGAAGGCGGGGCTGGAGGAGCTCTTCGTCCACGGCACCGGCCACGGGGTCGGCCTTGACGTCCACGAGGGCCCCTCAATCAGGCGCGGAGACCAGGAGGTGCTCAGGACGGGGATGGCCGTCACCGTCGAACCCGGCGTCTACGTCACCGGCAAGTACGGCGTCCGCATCGAGGACTCCCTTGTCGTCCGGGACAAGCCCCTGGTGCTAACCCACTACCCGAAGTCCCTTACGTTCGTCTGATGCCCCGGCGGACATTTATATCACTACAAAGCAGTTTAAAGAAGCCATGGACTACAGGAAGCTCCAGTCCTTGGGCGGAGGCACGCTGCTGGTGTCGCTCCCCAAGGTCTGGGTGGTAAAGAGCCGCCTCCAGCAGGGAGACACGGTTGGCCTCGAGGAGACGCCGTCGGGGGCCATAATAGTCTACCCGAAGGACGTAGCCAGCGCCGAGGAGAAGAGCTACTGTTTCCGGTGAAAGCGGCGGGGGAAGACCCACAGGCCGTGATCAGGGACGTCACCGCCGCCTACCTCCTCGGGTTCAACGTCATCAACGTCGCCGGGGACCGCACCCAGATTGCCACCGTCAAGAAGTACCTCAGGGAGTCCGTTCACGGCCTCCTGGGGTTGGAGGTGGTGAGCGAGGAGCCCTCCAGCCTCACCCTTCAGTTCCTCCTGGACATCGACACTATCCCTCCAGAGAAGCTCTATCGCAGGATGAACAACCTAGCCAGGAGCATGTACGTGGACGCCCTTCAGGCGGCGTCGGACGCCGACGTCCCCCTGCTCGAGGACGTGATGCAGCGAGACGTAGAGATCAACAGGCTCTTCTTCCTCATGGTCCGCCTCCCGAGGAGCACCCTCGCCGACACCCGCATGGCCGCCAGGCTAGGGCTGCACGAATGTCCAATGCCTCGACTACCGGGTGGCGGCCCACAACGTCGAGCTCCTGGGGGACCACTCGTTCGCGCTTGCCTCCCTCCTGAAGTCCCTGGTCCCCCTCCCCGAGGCGAAGAAGGAGCGCCTCTCGGGCGTTTCCGCAAGGCTGGTCGACCTCCACGACATGGCCACTTCATACTTCCTCGGGGCGAAGGGGACCTCCTGACCCCTCCTTTCTGGCCAAGGCCAACGACGCCGAGGCCATCCTCGACATGGTCCGCAAGGATACTTCGCTGTCTCAGGTGGCCGACAGGCTGGAGGACATCAGGCGACTTCTGGTGGACATCGCGGACCTGGCGGAGATGCTCTACCCGTTCGTGAAGTGACCGGGAAAAGGGTTTAAGAACTCCCCTTTGTAGACTTTCTGTGCCGGAAGCCATTTTTCGGAAACCAAAGTTCGTGTTCGTCACCGGAGGTGTCATGTCGGGCCTCGGCAAGGGAGCCACGGTCGCTTCCACCGCAAAGCTCCTCAAGATGGCCGGCCTCAACGTCACCATCGCCAAGATAGACCCCTACCTGAACGTTGATGCGGGCACCATGAACCCCATCGTCCATGGGGAGGTCTTCGTCACCGACGACGGTGGCGAGTGCGACATGGACCTGGGGACCTACGAGCGGTTCCTGAGCGCCAACCTCACGAGGGACCACAACATCACCACGGGCATGGTGTACCAGGAGGTCATCCGGAGAGAGCGGAAGGGCGACTACCTGGGCAGCTGCGTGCAGATCATCCCCCACATCTCTGACGAAATCAAGCGCCGGATCCGCGGTGTCGCCGCCTCGGCTGGCGTCGACATCCTCCTCGTCGAGTGTGGAGGGACCGTAGGGGACATGGGAGAGCCTCCCCTTCTTGGAGGCCTTCCGCCAGATGCGGATGGAGGAGGGCGCCGACGGCGTGCTCTTCATCCACGTGACCCTTGCTCCGACCCTCGACCCCGTAGGGGAGATCAAGACGAAGCCCACCCAGCACAGCGTCCAGGAGCTCCGGAGGATCGGGATCCAGCCGGACATAATCGTCGTCAGGAGCGAGACCGGCCTTCCGCTGGACGCCAAGAGGAAGATCTCGTTGTTCACCAGCGTCGACCCCGACGCCGTGATATCCAACCCCGACCTCAAGTCGGTATACCTCCTCCCAGGGCTCCTCGCGGAGGACGGAATCCTGAAGCCACTCTTCCGCAAGATGCAGCTGGCCCCCCGCGAAGTCGATTGGGGGAACTGGCCCGACGTCGTTTCCGGTTTCATAAAGTACGACAGGACGCTGCGGGTGGCCATGGTGGGGAAGTACGTCAACCTCGCCGACAGCTACGTCAGCGTTAACCATTCCCTTCAGCACGCGGCTGCAAACCTCAAGGTGGGCCTGAAGCTTGAGTGGATAGACTCCGAGAGGTTCGAAAAGGAGAGCCCCGAGAGGCTGAAGGAGTACGACGGGGTCGTCATCCCGGGCGGCTTCGGCAAGCGCGGCAGCGAAGGGAAGATCGCCGTGGCCGATTTCACTCGCACCAA
>CAVYVS010000032.1:0-26361 GCA_963772005.1 uncultured Nitrososphaerota archaeon
GTCCACGATGCCCTGTAACGACGACGTGTTCTCCCCGCAGAAATCGAGCGTCAAGTTTCGTTCGCCCGACAAGATTAGCCCCCTGAGGAAGTATGGGCAAGATCTGTACTTTCTCGACGACTTCATAGGGGTTCTTTGCGCTGAGTCCGACCGCCCCCATGACTAAGCCCAACCTTTCGATGTCGATGCCCGCAGTAAAGGTCAATATGCCCTTTTCCTCCAGATGTCGTATCCTCGTGGCAATCCAAGGCTGAGACACACCCAACTCCTGGGGCTAGCCTCGTTTGAGTTACCCTTGGCAGCCGGCGTAGGAGGTTAAGGATGCGCATATCCACCGTATCAAGCAACTGAGAGTTCCGCACGAGCTCTACTTACCCCCCGTCCTACAACTCGTACTAGTATCTGCTCTGATTTATAGCCTTCGGATTGGTGTTAGAGTCTTTCTATAAGTGATTGGCCCGTTATGGCACACATAACCAAACAAAAGCCTCTTGAACCTCAAGATATTCTATAAGAACAATCACGTGGTGATTTGAGTTCTAGGGAGAGGAGGGATGCGGAAGTGATGCAAACTCGAGAGCGTGAGAGGCCATCCTACGGGAAGGTGTTGATTGGGGTTTTTGCGGCGCCAAGGGCAGGAAGCTGTGAAAGCAGAGATAGCGGATTGGCCTCATCTGGAGGGCTCCGGAAAAGGTCGGCCCAGATTTGGCCTGGGGTACGAATTGATGCTGATTCCGTTCTGCATCTTGGCGCTCATGGTCGGGCTCCTCTGGCTTTACGGCAGAGTCCTATATTACAAAGATGAGCGACACCAGCGTGTACGGGAGCTTGGCGTTAGCCGCGCTCTTGCTTTCATATACAGCCTTGGTATTGAGAAGAGCACATGGATGTACCGGCGGGCTAGTCCTGATCGGCATGGTTGGCCTGGTTGTGTTTCTCATTGAATAGAGCCCTCAGGAGTGTAAGAAATGTGCCATGATTGAGCTTCTGGTGATGCTTTCCACTTGGCTAGCGGTCAAGGCCGCGCCTTCACCCGACAGCGCTGAAATACCCGTGACGTACACCCTTCAACATCGTCTTGATTAGCGCGATAATGTTGCTCGTTTTCGTCGCGATACTTCACCAGGAGATCGCCGGAAGGAACGCCGCGAGGCGAAGCGTAGAACTTGAAGGGATTTCGGGGAAGGTCGTTGAGCTGGCGCCGGATCGCGCGGCCGTCGACGCGCGTTTGGTGGCGCGCAATCGCAGTTCCGTTCCCTTATATCTGAAAAGTATCGATTACTCCATTTACATGGACAGTCACCTGCTCGGAAGGTCCTCTCAAGCGGGTGAGAGTACCATCTCCCCTGAGTCACCTTTCATCCTTGTGAGGACCTTGGGCCTTTCTTTGGGGAGCCCGACTCCAGACACCTTGACCGCCGCCGGCTTCCTTGCGAGGTCGCCGGCGTACTTCGTTGGAAACAGGCTGCGGCCCTGTCGCAGTGCCTTTTCGCTTCGACGCCGTCGAAGGGGTTCCTTTGAATTGAAACCTATGACCTCGCGGGTTACAGCCGCCATCATCGCGACCCTCGTTGGCATCATTTCGTTCTACGTCTACGCTAAACCATTCCTCTGGCTAGGCGCGCTGGCGGGGCTGGCCTTCGGGCTGGTGGCGTTTTTCTGCTCCTATCTACGTCAAAGGTGAGGCTGGTCAGACGGGTTTTCATAGTGTCTATAGCCGTCGTGGTGTGGGTTTCGACCTTCTTCCTATCATTTGATTCTTCGGTATCTCGGCCTTCTTGCAGTGGGTTTCGATTCACAACAGGTTCTACTACATACCATCCGCGTCGACCGTGGGGTTCGCATACATTCCTTGCACTCGCTTTCTGGTCCAGATGATCTATGGGACCGCCATCTTTGGCCAGTTCAGCGCGGTTGGCACCGTGGTGAGCTTTCCCTCTACGCTTGAATCCTTGATTCTCTTGATGATACCCTACGTAGCTACGCTTATTGTATTCGGTCGAGGTTGGTGCGGATGGATGTGTACTTCGGGGGGACCGTCGAAGCGTGCGCTGGAGGGAACAAGCAGAGGTGGCGGCTAGCGGTGTTCAGGCAGAAGTTCCCTGTCGAGGGCAACTCCCTGGCGCTCGGAGGCTTGAAGGACGAAGTCAGGGATGTCAAATACGGATTCCTTCTTGGCACCCTGCTGCTGCTCACCGCGCTGTTTACGCCCGTCTTCTGCCTGGTCTGTTGGGCCGTCGTCGGTTTGAAGGCCTCCCACGTTGTTGGCCGCCATGTTCGTCATAGTTTTGTCGCCTTCGTGGCTATACTGCCGTTCATGACAAAGAAGCGGTGGGTGGTGCCTCATTTGCCCTGTGGGGAAACCTTGCTGAGCTCGGGAACCACCTGTCGCCTTTCAGGATGAAGATTTACCTGGCGAAGTGTTCCAAATGCTACGACTGCATGTACGATTGCCACACATATGCCATTACACCTGAAACGATTGAAGCGACCTTCAAACCGAACGCCGATTGCGATAAGTGCGGCCTGTGCATGGGAATCCTGCCCTGATGAGGCCATAGACCTCTACTGGCGCGATACGAACAAGAAGGCAAGGGCTTGGTTTATCCCCCTCGTCGTAGGTGCCACCGCCATGTGGAATTCATGGTTCGCGATTGAAGTAGTCCAGCTCCTGCCGACCTTTCTGCGTGGGCTATGACCGCGGAGAGAACTTTTCCAGAGACCAGGACAACTTTCTTGCATCAATGGAGTCAACATTAGAGAGAGCCTGGACCATCATTTCATCTGTTCGTTTCCAGAAATGCCCTTATCCGCGATTCCGTGAGTCCTGCGTTTTCGCCTGGCAAGGAAGTCTCTATGGTAAGCACAGGGAGGCCCAGTTCCTCTCGATAAGGTCCTTCGCGAGAGTGCTCGCCTCCCCGAAGTACCTACAGCCAGTAGTGTTGTTGATTATGACGCACTCGGCCCTTCGCCGCCTAATGAAAGGCAGGGTTGCCCTGACTCTTTCCTGCGTGGGAAAATTGTACGGCGTTTCCCAGACCCATTCCGCAAGGTTCTCTATTGGAGACCCGCTCTCGGGGATGGGGTTGCGGAACAGGGGCAGGTAGGTATCGCAGCCCACCAGGGTTCCTCCAAAACCTTCAATCATGTCGAAGAACGGACAGCTCCTGAGTTTTCAGCCCCGCTGTAGTATACTCTCAAGGCACCAGCTCGCCTCGTTCCAGTCACCGTGCCTTCCCTCGTTCGCCCTTTAGATTCTTCAATGATCATCCGGCAGGCATGGCACTAGGGCAATCCGGGTGCCTGGAGGTTGTCGCTCATGGCCAATTGCAGCAGGTAATACTCGAGGGCCGGCAAGACCACGTCGTCCTCCCGCAGCAGGTCGGTCAATTCGACCATCGCCTGCCTCAGTGCGTTCTGTGACCGGATCTCCTGAGTCAATGCAGCTTTGGTAATCCTCTTTCCGGTGTGAGTCCCCAGCCACGTGACCAGGGACTCCAATTCCCGGGTGAGGTAGTCTATAGCCCACTCCTTGGTCTCCGCGTCGAATCTTGGGACATCGAAGTAATGAAGCGGTATCCCCGTCCGCTGCGACGTCGCGACCCAGCTCCTGGACATGCTGTCGCACCAGCAGCCGCAGGCCACGATCATGGTGCTCTATGGGGACCACGCTCTTCCCGCCGATCAGCGACCCTGCCATGGCCAGGTTCCAGGGGCAGAAGTCAGGGGGGAGGCCCGATTCTACGGCCTCCCTCAGCGAAGAAGTGTCCTCGTCGAGGATGACCATGCCTTAAGCTCTCTGTTATGTGTGGGTCGTAGGGGAGCGCCCCGGCGGCGAAGATGGGCTCGACTGGCATGGGGGCTCCCCGATTTGGCCACCACCTTCTTGCCGGACGCGGGTGCCCTTTCCCCAGATGAAAGAAGAAGCCTCAGCGCCTCATCGAAGCCCGTCGATCCGCCATCCAATCCAAGCCTCTTGATGCTGGCTTGTGCGGTCATACGTAGACTCCCCTAATCATCTCCAGAAAGGCTTCAACTTTGGTCCTGATGGTGCCCACGTCCGAGGGTGAGTACTCCGTTTCAATCATAGAGTACGGGCAACTTCAATTCCTTCTTCAGGGCGTTCTCGAAGAGCGTAAGACGGCCTGATAGCTGTCGCAGTACCTCAAGTTATAGTAGATCAAGCCGTTGACCCCTTTGTCGCGCGCGACCTTCGCGACGTAGCTGATCCTTTTGCCCGTGTCCATCATGAACTGGCAGCTGACGTTCGTGAGGTATCTCTCGGCGAGGGCCGGGAGTGGCCTACCCGTCGCTGACACGTCCTTTCTCCAAGAACTTGGACCCGTGCAGACGGCGTCGGCAACGATGTCGCAATCCGACTGACTTATAATGTCCAATACCTTCCGGTCGCCGATGGACACGTTGCTGCCATAGATCATCAACCTATGCCTGCTGTCTTCCGCTGTCTTCGTCTCCTTCTTCGCCCTACCCTTGACGGCGTAAGGCGAGTGCAAGTTCTGATGTACCGTCTTGAGTCCCTCAAGGAATTCGGATGGAGAGAGGAGAAAGCCCGCTACAGACAGTTCGAAGGCGTCGCTCCAGCTCACCCTCGAAGACTCGCCGGGCGGCTGATCGTACACCTCTCTCATGGCTACCCTTATCGAATTGTAGAGCCTGATACTTTGCTTGAGCTGACGCCCGGTGACGGGTCTGCCCCCCAGCTCCTCCAGCCTCTTTTTCAGGAGCTCAAGCTCCTTTTCGAAATAGTCCAGGGCGTGGGGTCGCAGCCTGAACCTGTCATAGGTACGAGGGATTCCGAGCGAGAGTACCGGGACATTGAAGTAATGCTGCCAGTAATCCTGGAGCCTCTTTCATGCCGTCGGAATGTCCAAGCCACGCACAAGGCGTCAACCGAGGCATAATACGGATTCTTACCGAGTGCCCGGTATCCAAGGCAGGCCCTTGTATAGGGGCAGCTGTTCGACCCGAGGAACTCTTCCCCGGCCTCGGCAGCTTCGCCCTCGCCTCCGAACATCAGCCTCAGCGGGACCAAGCCAGCCGCATGGACGAGCTCCACAGGAACGTATGGGCAGAAATAGCCGACCACCTTTGCGCCCTCCTCCTCCTTCGCCTTCGCTATGTTCGCCGGACGCTCCGCAAGTCGCTCGGCAAAGGAAGCCATCAACTTGATAATTCAGACCTCAATTGGCCTTCGCGGCACGGTTCTTGGCGATGAGTGATGCGCCCATGGCGCCGATGAGCTGCGGGTCAAGAGTCTCAGGCACCACCACCACCATGCCAAGCTCATCCTCAAGTGCCCTCCTTACGCCTATGTTCTTTGAGACGCCTCCGGTCATCAGCACCACCGGCTTGACCCCCACATGTTTCGCCATAGCGCCCACACGCTTTGCGATGCCCTTGTGCAGACCTGCGAGGATGTCCTCCTTTCGGGCCCCATATGCGAGTAGAGAGACGATCTCCGTCTGGGCGAACACCGTGCAGGTACTGCTGATCTTCACCGGGTCCGTGGCCTTGAGCGACATATGCCCATCTCGTCAAGAGGGACGTCAAGCACGAGTTTCGCGGCGAACTCGAGGAACCTCCCGGTCCCTGCGGCGCACTTATCATTTATCACGAAGTCGATCACCTTGCCGTTTTCGTCCAGGGAAATGGCTTTGGTCTCTTGTCCGCCGATACCCACTACGGTCCTTGTACCGGGCATCACATGCCTTGCACCCAGCGTATGACAGGTTATCTCTGTCACCGTTTCGTTGGCGAATGGAGCAAGGACTCTGCCGTAGCCTGTTGCCACCACATATTTCAGATTCTCCTTCTCTCCTGATGGATCTTCAAGCGCCGCCCTCAGTGCGCTCTCTCCCGCTTCGCTTGGCTTTGCTCCTATCGGTAGGACCCGGCCCCTTATGCGACCGTCTTCATCGATTACGACTGCCTTAGCAGTTGTGCTACCGATGTCCACACCTGCAAAATAAGCCACCAACTTGCGGTTTTCAGTAATGCGATAAGCATCGTGCGATTTATGCCTTTTCGCACGGGCACGTCGCAAGTATGTTGGCGGACTCAACCCTTAAATAAAAAAGTGATAGTCTAAATAGTGACATGGCCGTCTTTGAAGGCCAAATCTGCTGTAGGAACACCTCTATCGGGAGACCGAATTCAGCGGTCGAGCTGCGAGGACCGTCGCGTGACGACCCTATGCCCCGGGCAGATTCGGACCGCAGAGTTGAGAACGGATGATAGCGATTCACCACGTCGCGTGGATGAACGTCGCCTTTGTCGCCATCTTCGCGGTGCTTGCCTTCGGAGTCGTGACCAAGGTTGATTGTCCATACTGCGGCGGGACAGGTGTGATCCGGTTGAATGCTGGACAGAGTTTCCACGCCTTGATGGTCGTAGACGTAAAGACATCTTCATTGGAGGTAGACCCCATCCGCATGCGACCGCACTGACCTCTTTCAGGTGACGGTGAACGTGACCCTGTCGAATGCAGGAACGGAAGAGTGGAGCGGATGGATTGAGGCCAACGTTACGGATATGAATTCGGGGGAATGGAGTTACATGCAGAAGTACATCTGGGTGCAGCTTGGCGCTGGGTCGACGAAATCTTATAGCTTCATCGCCTTTGCCGATATGACCGAAATAAGGGATTTGGGCTTTTGGGATTCCCCTAACTTCCAAACCACCATCCAGCCAGCACAAGGCGTCATCAAATGCCCCTTCTGCGATGGGACGGGCAGGATTGACGTCTTTAGCTGGTAACACAATTGTGAAAGGGAAGGGGAATGTCCCACAATCGGGTTAAACGGGCTAGGGTATGGTTCACCCCCCTCACGGTCGGCATAGGAATCGGGGTGTGGGCTGGCGTGTCTCAGGCGCTCTTCAACCCGACTATAGCCCTGAACTACGCCATCTCGATGGGAGGGCACCCGTCGGACCTTCTGAATTGGATTGTCAACAGGCTCACGGGGACGGCCTTCTACATTAGCCAGATCTCGGTCAATATTCCTGTCCCTAAAGTCCTGGGGCTAGTCCTCGGTGCGCTGATCGCATCTGTCATTCACAAGGAGCGAGGGCCCGGTTCGGGGGGTTATCCTCTTGACGCTCTGAGAAACGGTTTTCTCGTAGCCTTTTGTCATGCTTTTGGGCGGATGTCCATGATGGCGGCGACGGACGCAGCCTACGGAAACCTGGTGATGGGGGCGGGGGTTGTGGCCATCGTAGCTGGAGCTCTCTTTGCGACCTTGTACATCAAGAGGACGGCTGCGAAATGAACCTACCTACCTTCTTCGTAGTTCTGGCTGTGACAACCGTCATAGGCTATGCCGCCGAGCGCTCTCGGTTTTGCAGCGTCAGCGGGATAAGGGACTTCCTCCTTTTCAATGACAACTACCTGACGTATGCGCTGCCAGGCATCTTCGTCGGCGCCCTTGGAAGTTTTGCGGTCCTGAGCAGATTGGGGTACTCGATGCCTGGGTTCCCGCTCCTCGCTCACAGCCCAGGCATTTCATCTACTTAGGGATATGCCTTGTCGCGATTGGCGGGGTGGGGATAGGATTCTTCTCGATCTTGGCCGACGGATGCCCCGTCAGGCAGCTCGTGGCTGCCATGGGAAGGCACTACGCCCTTGCATATCTCATTGGTTTCTATGCTGGCATCATTATTTTGAAATCGTCGGAGTCGCCTTGGTGTCGTTCCTCTACGGGCTCACGATATAGGTCCGGGGAAGGAGTGGTTGCAAATCCCAAGACACTGGGAGCTCCAATTTATCCGGGTAATTCTGAAGCGCGTTGTCGGTTCCAACCATTGGAACCTACTGCCTGCAGCCATTCCTGGGAGGCCTTTCGGTGTCAGAACATTGATTCTGGCAGCACCTCGGAGGCGGGATACATTCAGCTCGTTTCTGGTGTTGCGGGTCATCTCCGGTATCTTTAGGGAGGGGGCAGACCCCTAGAAGTCCACGGAATCCTGCAATTCAGAGTTTGGCAACGCTGTTTCATAACTAAATTGACGGGAAGAGGTCAGTGCTCTGATTCATAGCTTTCGGAGTGAATATCATGATCTTGTATAGCGCCAGCGGGCATTTGATGACATAAAGCCAAACACAAGCGTCTTATCTTCGCAATAACTCAGTTTACCTGATTTGATGTTTCTCATGGCGGAAGGAGATTATCCATGACCACCGAGAAGTCTAGTGAAAGCAAGCTTTCGCGTCGGAACTTCCTTAAGGGGGCAGGCGCGGGTGCGGTAATTGGAGCTGCGGTCGTAGCGGGTACTAGAAGAGGGCGTGAGGATTCCCGGAATGCAAGTGGTGCCGATACAGACGGCATCGGCGTTGACGGCATCGCTGACAGCTTCTCCGGCTTCCATCCAAGTCGGATAATCTGTGAGCTTTTCAGCCACGCCTGGTGGAGGGACTCCACCCTACACGATTTCGATCAATTGCGGAGATGGAACAACGCTCACTGCCGCAGGCCCACATACCTACTCGAACGCAGGGCAATTCGAAGCCCTGCTGACGGTCACTGACAGCGCAGGAGTAAAGGCGTACAGCGTCGTCGCAGTGGGAGTTGGCGCAGCGCCTACGTATGCGCAGACGGTCGCTCTGAACGTGAATGGCGCAGATTACTCGGTCGCCGTGGATAACCGCTGGACTCTCTTGGATGTCCTCCGCGAGAAGCTGAACCTGACGGGCACGAAGAGGATGTGCGACAAGGGCGAATGTGGGTCATGCACCGTGCTGATAAATGGAGTGCCAAAGCTGTCCTGCATGATCCTGGCCATGGAGGCCCAGGGCCAGCCGATACTCACCATCGAAGGGCTCAGGACCTCCCTCAACAGGTCGGGCACCGCGCTTCACTATATCCAGCAGGCCTTCGTCAACAACGATGGATCCCAGTGCGGCATTTGCACTCCGGGCATCATAATGACGTCGAAGGCACTCCTAGACGCCAACCCGAATCCCACGGCGGATCAGGTGAAGGCGGCGCTCTCGGGCAACATCTGTAGATGCGGGTGTTATCCAGAGATCGTGCAATCCGTACTTGCGGCAGCTAAGGTGGGGCACTGAGAATATGTCAGCGACATATAACGTGATTGGACAGGCCGTCCCCCGCATAGACGCTGCGCTGAAGGTCACGGGCGACCTTCCCTTCTTCGACGACATCCACCTCCCCGGCATGCTTTACGGGAGGATCCTGCACAGCCCCTACGCCCATGTTAAGATTACCGCCATCGATACCAGCGCCGCCGAGGCGCTGACCGGTGTGATGGCTGTGGTCACGAACAAGGACTCGTCAACTGTGCCCTACAGCACCGTCTTCAACAACTACACGCTTGACACTGAGGTCAGGTTCGTGGGCGACGAAGTGGCCGCCGTGGCCGCCGTCGATCCATACATTGCCGAGGATGCGCTGGCCCTGATCAAGGTCACCTACCAGCAACTTCCATTCCTCATAGGGGACGCCAATGCCCGCGCCGCCGGAGCGACGCAGCTCTATCCTACGGAGACAGGAAATATCGTCGGCGGCAAGCCGATGACGCTGAACTTCGGAAACGCCGCCACCGCCTTCTCCAAGTCCGACGACACTCTCCAGGGTACATTCTCGACTCAGATACAGAACCACGTAAGGGCCAACCTCGGAGGATGCCTGGCCGACTGGAGCACCCCCGACAAGCTGACCGTCTACGTCGGTACCCAGGACGCCCATGGGCAGGCGGCGACCCTGTCGAAACTGTTCGGGATTTCGCGAGACCAAATCGAGGTCGTCGGAACCATCTGCGGGGGCACCTTCGGGTCCAGCAACTCAGGCCGGTCCATGGAAATTGCCTGTCTGCTGTCGAGGAAATCGGGCAGGCCGGTCAGGGTGCAGTACACGAGGGGAGAGGATTTCATGGCCTCAACGCATAGACGCCCCATGTCCTTCAACGTCAAGATCGGTTTCATGAACACCGGCACTTTGACCGCCATCGACTACACTTTGTACGCCAACGTCGGCGCGACGGGAGGGACCGGACCCACCGGGATGAACAGGATGAACGCTTATGACTTCGTTCGCTGGACCGATGGCAACTGGACGGGCTACGCTACCTACACCAACGAACCCCTATCCGGTGCCTTCCGAGGCTACGGAGGGCCCCAGAACTACTTCGCCGTCGGCACCCTATTGGACCAAGCCGCTGAGAAGCTCGGAATGGATCCCGTCGCTTTCCTGAAGCTGAACGCAGTCAAGACCGGAGACCCACAGCCTTCCACGAACACGGCTGGCAAGCTGTCAGTGGTCTGTCCTATCAATTACGCCGGCTGTCTGGACATGGGGGCGTCGCTGATCGGCTGGTCTACGAAATGGCACAAGGCGGGCCAAGGCCCCGTCACCGGCACCAAGAAGCACGGCATAGGGGTGTCTCTAGGCCTCCACGAATGCTACCCCCTGGGGACGTACAACGCGGTCGTGCAGGTCAAGGTCAACGGAACGGCGGTTGTCTATGCGGGCAACAGCGACATAGGCCAGGGCCACAGGACGGCCATGGCGCAGATTGCGGCAGAAGCGCTGGGAATGAACTATCAGGACGTCTACGTCTGCAACGCCGACTCTTCCTTGACCCAGTACACTCCGACTACTTCGGCCACGGCAGCCTGCTTGAGCGGAGGGAACGCCGTCGCCCAGGCGGCCATGAGCGCTCAGCAGCAGATGTTCGCCTTTGCGGCGACCGCACTGAAGGCACCAGTCACCGACATCAGCGCAGCCAAGGGCAAGGTATTCCAGACGTCCAACCCGACCAATAGCATGACGCTCGCCTCTCTGATGTCTGGGATAGGGAACGTCGCAATCACCGGGACATGGGCCGGAGCGGTAACGAGGTATCCGGTTGACCAGAGGGCCATCGGCGTCCACTTTGCGGAAGTGAACGTCGACACCGCCACAGGGCTGGTCGACATACTGAACTCCGTCAGCGTGTGGGACAGTGGGAAGTCAATCAATCCCAACTTGGTAAATGGCAACCTCATAAGCGGGTCCGTTCAGGGCCACGGGTACGGCCTAACTGAGGAGGGAGTGATCGACCAGGCCACAGGACGTGTACTGAACTCCAACTACTATCAATACGGCATTTTCACGACCGCCGACGACGCCTTCCCGGTCGCGGGTTTCGTGGAGACACCGCAGACCCAGGCGCCCTACGGGCAGAAAGGGGTCGGCGAAGTCGGGCATGTCTCACCGGCTGCTGCCATAGCCAACGCGGTTTACGACGCTGTAGCGATCAGGTTCACGTCGCTCCCCATAACACCCGCGAAGATCCTGCAGGCCTTGGGGAAGGCATAGGATGGTGAAACAAGAGTGAAACAAATTCAACACTTCGACGCCGCTTCGGTCCAGGACGCCGTCTCTATCTTGAGCAAGAACAAGGGGAACGTGGCCGTCATCGCGGGAGGGACAGACCTCCTGGGCCTCATGAAGGACCAGGTCCTGGCTAACCTCCCCGGAGTATTTGTGAACATCAAGAGCATCCCGAACCTGAACGCCATTTCAGAATCCTCCGGCGTGCTGACAATTGGGGCGACTGCCACCCTCTCGGACGTCGCGACGAACTCCATCATCACGACCAAGTACCCGCTACTGGCTCAGGCGGCCAGCTCCGTTGCCACGCCTGCCATCAGGAACATGGGAACCATCGCCGGCAACCTAAGGCAGGATGCAAGATGCTGGTATTACCGCGCCATAGGCAACTACTTCAACTGCCTAAGGAAGGGAGGGAACACCTGCTTCGCCGTTAGCGGTGACAACCGCCTCCATGGAATCTTCGGGCAAGCGGGGTGCTACATGGCCCATCCGTCTGACATGGCCCCTGCACTGATAGCCATGGGAGCGAGCCTATCAATCACCGGGTCGTCGGGAAGCAGGACAGCCAAGGTCCAGGACATCTACGAGCCTCTGGGCGACACGATAGCAGGGGACGAAGTCGTCACTGCCGTCACGGTTCCCACGCCCACCGCTGGCACCACCGGAGTCTACCTCAAGTATAGGTTCAGAAGGTCGATCGAGTTTCCAGTCGTAAGCGTAGCAGCGCTTCTGACAAGCTCGGGAGGAAAGGTAACCAACGCGACGATCGCCATGGGAGGAGTCTCCCCAATACCGATCAGGGCTAGCGGGGCTGAAACCTCCATCGTAGGGCAGGCAATCAATGCGACTACTGCGGCAGCGGCAGCGACAGCGGCTCTCCAAAGCGCCGTCCCACTTGCAATGAACAAGTACAAGGTAGCGGTGGCACAGACCATCATCAGCAACGCAATACTTGCCTGCGCTACGTAGATATCTCGTCTTCGGAGGACCAGACCAAACGGAGGGACAGGAACCGACGGAGGAATCCAAGGACCTCGAGATGGACGAGGTCAACAGGCGTTACCTTGGCCTATGGGTCATAGGCAAGGTCACGGAGCGAGACTCAGCAGGGCAACCGAAGAGGCTTGAAGTCGTGATGGTCGGCGACCGTTACAGGACCAAGGATAAGATGAACCAGCTTGACGACGCTGTCAGCTTCCTGGCGGGTAGGTGTCCTCCCGAAGGATACGGGGTGGTCCTCTGAATGATGTACCCACTGAAAGGGCTTCCACTGGTCTTCGTGAGGATCACCGGCCTCAACGGAAAGAAGGCCGAGCTGAGGGCGGTCATAAGCACCGGGGCGAGCGAATGCCTGATATCCACTAAGGACGCGACAATGCTGGGCTATCGCTTCAATTACAATCTGCAGGAGCGCTCAACGGAAGGCACGAAGGAGGTGGTGACCTCTGGCTACCTCGTCAACATGCCTCCCATAGTCCTCAAAGAGGTGGTCTTGGGCGACCTGACGGCCACCGACGTAGAAGCAATGGCCTACGACGTGCCAGACATCGCTGGCATTGACGTTGTCCTCGGCGCCAGTTTCATCGAACATTTCAACCTCTCCTTTGACTTCAAGGGTGGTGTCCTCAAAATCGAAGCTTAACAACATGTCGTACGCACTTAATCGGGTCGTGTCCGTTGGGTCGGGGTGTGGCGTGGCGTTTCTCGTCGTCTTTAGCCATGCCAGCCCCCCCTGCGCGCGAGCCAAGGGATGGGGTGCGAGATATGGCCCGTGATATACTCGATTACATACTGACTATTGGCTTTCTGAATCAACTGAACAAAACTAGAGTGGGCGCCGGGTCTACTTCATCCGCCAATTCGTGTGACGATGGAGGCGAATGGGCTTGAGCTTCGAGAACTTTGGCCTAGGCTTCACTCTAGGCGTCACCTCCGGCGTCGGTTGCGCCCTCACGTGCATCCCTATTCTAGCGCCCCGCATAGCAGGGGACACGCCCTACCTTCGCGGAGCGTTGGTCACTTCAGCCACCTTTTCCGTCGGCAGATTCTTCTCATATATGCTGCTCGGCGTTGGCGTTTCCTTGCTCGGCCAGACGTTCATCGGCCAAGCTCTCCAGACGGACATGTATCCTGTAGCCCTTTGCGTCCTGGGAATAGTGATGGTGGCCTACGGCCTCTCGTTGTTGAGCGGCATGAGGATTGGTATCTCCAGATATTGCCGGTACTTCAAAGGTCAGAAGATAACCTTGTTCTTGGGCTTCACGAGCAGTTTCTCCTTCTGTGTGCCCCTGGTCGTAGCGCTTACCTACGTGGTGGGCGTCGATAGTCTGCTCGTCGCGGTCCTGTTCATGGCGGCCTTCTGGCTGGGAACGGCGGTTTACATGACCGCCGTAGGAACCTTGGTGGGCGGAGCGGCGAAGCTGGGAAAAGGCCTTACCACCCTCGTGAGGATAAGGAGGATTTGCGGTTACGCTTCGATATTGATTGGAACGGTCTTTCTCTTGAACCTGTTGAGTGTGATGCTGGGATTTCCGCAATTCTAGTCTCCTTGCAAACGTCACAGGTCACAGTAAGGTTCAGCGTACTGGCATCGATACATTCCTCCGCATCTAACAGCGACCCCAGTCCGATACCTGGCCAGGTGCAAAAAGGTCACGAAGTACACCACCTTCGACGCCGCTTCGTGGAGCGCCTGCCCCTGGGTGGTCCACAGGGAGGCCTTCTCCTCTCCGACGTCAACCCGATCCCGAAGCCGGCCAGGACTGAGCCCATCCTCCACATTACAGCAACGGAGAGATTGCGTCACTTCGGGTATCTTAGTCGAGCGCACCCACTAGTTCTGTGACTGCAGCTCACGGCAAGGTCGCAGGGATATAAGAAACCCTTCGCTAGAGCAAGTTGTTGGCGTAGTGATGCTAACCTCCATCGTCCTGGGCACCAGGCCCGAGATAATCAAGCTCTCCCCTATCATACGGGAGCTGGAGCGCCAGAAGAGGAACTACTTCATCCTCCACACGGGCCAGCACTACACCCGGGACATGGACGCCGTCTTCCTGGAGGGGCTGAAGCTCCCCCAGCCGAAGTACAACCTCGGGGTGGGCTCGGGGACCCACGCCGAGGAGACCGGGAAGATGCTCATCCGCATAGAGGAGGTGCTCATGAAGGAGCGTCCCGACGTGGTCCTGGTGGAGGGGGACACCAACACCGTCCTCGCCGCCTCCCTCGCCGCCGCCAAGCTCCACATCAAGATGGGCCACGTGGAGGCGGGGCTCAGGAGCTTCTACAGGGAGATGCCGGAGGAGATCAACCGGGTGGTGGCGGACCACGTCTCCGACTACCTCTTCGCCCCCACCGAGAACGCGAGGAGGAACCTGACCAGGGAGGGGATAGAGGAAGGGAATATCTTCGTAACGGGGAACACCATCGTCGACGCCCTGCGGCAGAACCTGAAGCTGGCCAAGGAGATGAGCGCCAGGGAGGTCACCGACTTCGGACCCCACTTTCTGTGCACCCTCCACAGGGAGGAGAACGTCGACGACCCCGTCAGGCTAAGGGGTATCTTCAGGGGGCTGGAGCTGGTGCATGCCAAGCTGGGGGTGAGGATCGTCTACCCCATGCATCCCAGGACGAGGAGCAGGTGCAGGGAGCACGGCATCGAGCCCCCGGAGGGCACATGGGTCGATAGAGCCCCTGGACTACTTCTCCTTCCTGAAGTTGGAGAGCGAGGCCCAGCTCATTCTCACCGACTCCGGCGGGGTCCAGGAGGAGGCCTGCATACTGAAGGTCCCCTGCGTCACCATCAGGGAGAACACGGAGAGGCCTGAGACGGTGGAGGTGGGCGCCAACGTGGTCGCCGGGGTCCAGCCCGAGGGGATATTGAAGAGCGCCGTCAAGATGATGGAGCGCAAGAGGGAGTGGCCCAACCCTTTCGGAGACGGCCATGCGGCGGAGAGGATCGTCAAGATACTCGAGGAGAGGCTGTCAAGCTAAACCGCTCTTCACTGCATCTTACTAGACGGCAGGCTAGAGAGCCGGATCCATCCGTCCGGAAGAGCTCAGTAATGACGATTACGGCAATGGCAGAGCTGAGAACCGCCTCGCATACGGGATGTATTTAAGCAGTCCAAAAGAGGGTTCTGGTAACTTGGCGTCGGGTTCAGGGTGCTGTTAACTGTCGTCGGATGGTAACTCGCTACTCGCTGCCCTTAAATCGCACTTGAGTCTATCTGTAACCTATGAAGTATAGGGTTGTCCTGACTGAAAAGGGAAGAAGGTACGACGCCATAATCTACAGAGATGTTGACGAACAAGAATCCTCGAAGGGCGGGAATCTAATGCTCCGGAAGATAGCTTCCATCACAAATGTCTATGGGATTATTGAACATGAAATGGTTGGTCAAAGCGCGTTCAAGGTCACTCTGATTGAAGAGATGCCTGAGGACTAAAGACCCATAGCCAATTTGGGAACCGCCAAGAGTAACCGCAGAAACACTCATGGTAACCGTCATGTCCTTGAAGCTTGACGCATAGATGAATCCGTGAAAACCAATCGAGGCTCTTACTGAGACATGTTCGCATTCTGAATCAGCGTTGCCCATGTGCTCTCGCCCTGCACGCCCAATCATCCCTTCACTTTGGGGAGGGTGGCTTCGTCTTGACCAAAACCTTGAATGCGACCCTTGGAAGCCGAATCCAAATCTGCCGATTCGGGTTGTCTAAAATTGGACCGATGTCGAGCAATCTAAACATGTCAAGACTGGACTTCCGTGGATGGATTCGAGAACCGACCCCATCCACCACCACATAGCAGGGGTCCCCGCGCCTCTGCCCTCCCATCCAGGTTCGGGCTATTCGAGGATCATTCGAAGCTCACAACCCCTAATAGAAAGGCCGCCTAGATGGCAGCCAACACGATTAGGTCGTCCGTAATGCTTCGACTTCGTATGAGCGGTCCGAGGGTCTTGAGAGACTTGATATTCCTGGCCGGAGCGGCGGCGATCCTACTTACGTTGGGCTCCGTCTTCCGCACCACCTTTGAATGGGACGCGGTCATCCGGGCCGAGCAGGCCGAGGAGATAGTCACGCTTGGCCTCCGGTGGTACGTCTACTCCCCCCACAACGTCTGGCTCCCGGCATGGCAGTTCCTCCTCACCGGAGTTTGGCTCGCGACTGGGCGCAACTGGCCCGCCGTGAAGGTCGGGGAAGCTATCTCGGCGGTTTCGGCGGTCCTGCTCGCGGGTTACGTCTGGCGGTTCGCCAGGGTCCGGGGCTGGAACCCCTACGTAGCCGTCGCCGGCCTCCTTGCCAGCGGCACCTTTGTGGCCTACGCATCCCAGGGCATGACGGACGTCCTGTCGACCCTTCTCTTCTTCGCGGCGACGGTCTACCTCCTCGACTACCTTGAGGGCACGAAGCCATGGAGCCTCTTGGCCCTGACGCTCGTTACCTCGCTCAACATGCTCATCCGTTACGAGGCGTGGCTGTTCGCCGCGGTCATGGTCCTCTTCCTCCTGGGCCTCTCTGCGGCTCGGAGGTCCAGGCGCTTCTTTCTCGGGGCCCTGGGATTCGGCGCGGTCGCTTCGTTCATAGTGGCCGGCTGGCTCTACTACAACTATGCCACCACCGGGAGCATGCTCGCCTTTGCCCAGTGGGTCTCCGGGGACAACCTCCATCTCACCTTCTCCTGGTTTCACAGCCTGACGGGCACGGCGACCCAACTGCTGGTCGTGCTCACGGCGGCGACCGGGGTCCTGTGGGTCCTCCTCCTGGGCTCCTTCCTGCCCTGGCGGGAGAGCTGGCAGCGGCTCTTCGGCCTGCTCTCCGTGAGCTACCTGATCTTCTATGCCTACAGCCTCTACGCGGGCTACAACTCTGGCTGGGCACGAGAGATGCTCTACCTGTTGCCCCTCAGCGCCGTCGCCCTTTCGAGCCTCAAGTTGCCCAATCGACTCGTGATCTGCATCCTGCTCGCTTGCGCGGTCGTCGGCGTCTACAGCTTCTCCTATTACGTGTCGATGGCGGCTCTATACACCGGGCCCTGCTGCCCATGAGGAGGATGGGGGCCCGCCGAGAGAATCGATTTGACAGCGTGGGCGACCTTGCCGAGGATTAAGGTACTATGTTGTCCTGAAATTAGTATACCCCCTAGTAAGCAGGATTAGAGCCCGCTGGGTATGGAACAAGGGTGCCCGATACTGGGTGTACATGAAGCTGGACCCCGTCAAGGTCGAGTGGATAGTGAAGCAGAGGGAGAAGGGGGAGCTCACGAACAGGGAGATCGCGGAGGCGATGGGGGTGTCGCCCCTCTGGGTCAAGGTCCTCTACAGGAGGTACAGACAGGGCGGGGAGATCCCGAAATTGATGAAGCCGGGGAGGAAGAGGGTGGAGCTCACCGATGACGAGCGAAACGTAGTGAAGAGGGCCCGGGAGGCCTATGGAGTGGGGGCGGTCGTCTTGGAGAGCGTCATCGACGCTGCGTACGGAACCCATATACCCCACAACCGGATACACGAAGTTCTGAAGGAGATGGGGCTGGCGAAGGACGAGCCCAGGAAGAAGGAGAGGCGCAGGTGGGTCCGCTACGAGAGGGAGTTCTCCAACTCCCTCTGGCACGCCGACTGGACGCTCATCCCGGGAAAGGGATGGCTCATAGCCTACCTCGACGACGCCTCTCGCTTCATAACCGGATATGGCCTCTTCCCGGAAGCCACATCCCAACGTTCCCTGGAGGTCCTCAGACAGGCTATAGGGAAGTGGGGGAAGCCGGCGTCGATCCTCACCGACAGGGGGATACAGTTCTACGCCGAGAACGCGGGCGACCGGCTGAGGGGGCTCACCGTCTTCGAGAAGTACCTGATCGAAGAAGACATACATCACATCCTTTCAAGGGTGAACCATCCCCAGACCAACGGGAAGGCGGAGAGGTTCTTCGGGACGGTCAAGCAGAAGCTCCCCATGTTCCTGGGGGACGTGGACGGCCTTGTCAAGTGGTACAACGAAGTGAGGCCCCACATGTCCCTGAATCTGGACGCCATCGAGACGCCCCACCAGGCCTTCCTCAGGAAGATGCCCAAGGAGGGGAGGGTCGTGGACGAGAAATCGGGGGAGATCTATGACGCCAAAGGGTAGGAAGGGGTATAGTCATTTCGGGATAGCACACCGAGGATTAAGGTACCACAAGCGTAAATAAGAAGAAAGGGAGAGCGGCCTGACCCGCCGCACATTAGCTCTCTGGACCCAGATCACTTAGGCGGTATGCACGCGGCCGATCATCTAAACCACAAAGCGGGGGATGTGGCCGGGGCGGCCATCCAGTGGTTCTCGCTGGGCATGGTTACTCAAGCGGTCTGACCACGGGAAACTTGGCAGACGCCCAAACAACGAAATGAATCTGGGGATATCGAGCGGTGACATACGTTCAAGCCGAAAATAGAGCATAACGTGTCCGGTTCAGACCGCACGTCGAAGGTTCTTCTCACCGTTCCGGACTGGCCTCGAAGTCATTCGGTTCGGGAGTTGTCTTCTGAGCCAGACCCTCAATGAGGAGGAGCTGGGAATCGTGACGTTTAAGTATCTAGACGAGGCATCGTACTTTGATGACGGAAGTATCTCCCCATTCAATGACTGCCGAAGAGTACGCTAAGGTCGTTGCTATGACGGCTAGAATCAGAGGCCTTAGAATGGCGATCTTCGGCACAGGGATTGTGGGCTTTGTCTCTTCGTTGACTGCTTTCCTCTACCTTCCAGCCCTAAACTCGTACAGGTACAGCTCTCTGGCCCAGCAACTCGAGTACGCCCTGGCCTCCGCTTTTATTGTGTCCATCCCATTCATTGTCTTCATGCTGTTCCTGACCTATAGGGTCAACAAGCACATTGACAGACTGAGTAGAGGGAGATTCGAGCCGGTTAAGGTCATAGAATAGACGGGCCTTCGTTTCGCATGCTTCGCCATGCACGGAGGCAGGCCTTCTAATGAATCCCGTGAAGTTGCGCCTCTGGATTAGCCTTGGCAGCTCAACGCTTGATTCGAACGTCGAGTTCCCTGCCCTTTCCCTACGCCCAAACCTCGTTTGACGGGCGAGCTGGGCCGGCAGCAGCGACGGCCCGGTGGCTCCTTAATAGGCCCCTAGGGATTAGCTCCCATTGCTCGCATCCGAAATCGACTATCGTTCCGAGCTGCTCACCCTCTGCGACGGCGTGAACGAGGAGGACCTGGCTGATGGGGCGGGAGAGGTCCTGCTCTCCCTGATCGAGGGAGGAGATGGAGGCCTTCCCCTCGACGCCCTGTCCTGCCGGGGAGAGCTCATGGAGGCGGTCTCCTGGTTCTTCGAGCAGCTTCGGAGGGGGTCGAGGTCCTGCCGCCAGAGGGCCCCGGTCCTCCTTTCGGCCGTGAGGCTGCTGTGGGCCGGATACTTCAGGGAGGTCCTGGTCTAGGAGAGGCATCGCCGCGGTGAAGAAGGGTGCCGTGCGGCGGCCGTCGATCGCTTCAGGCAGAGTCTGCGTAGTCCTGAAGTCGACCACGACGAGCCTGAAACGTCTCTCTCGCAATTCACTGTCAGGACTGGCACGGTCTTGAGGCTGGGGGATGACGGCCATCCTGGACACCCGATGAAGCCTCAGTACCTGAAGGGCTTCATGGCACCTGCACGGGCCATGAGCTCCTCCTTCTTGTCCTCCTCCGTTCGGCCGTTTTCGCTCTCCACATGATCAGGGAACACTGCTCTTCGCCCCTGCTCATGTCCACGAGAAGGAGACCCGCGCCCACATCCTCAAGCTTGTCCTCGAGGATCTTAGGCGAGTACCAGCTTCGGCCGTACTTGTGGAGGTACTGCACGATTGCGTAGGGAGTGGCGGCGAGATAAATTTCGTCGGCTGCCTTGGCGTAGTCCGTCAGCTGGTCAAGAAAACGCTTCATCTCGACGGGGTTCGTCTTGATTTCGACGGCTACGGCTTTCCTCTGGAGGCCTCCATATCTCTTCTTCATCCCCACCATATCTGCGCGCGACTTGCCTATGGGCACCTCCTCGTAGCCGATGTAACCCGCGCCAGCCAGGTACTCGGCGATGGGCGGCTTCAGGTCGTCCTCAGAGCCGACGTGGCCGAAGATCTCCTCCTTCGTCCTATTCGGGAGGTCGAGATTCTAGTATCGAGATGGCGACTATTTCTTCGGGCGCGAGGTCCCCGGAGTCCTTCCTCTGGCTCCCTACGTATTCAGCCTGTTCAAGGAGCTTCTCCCGGCACTCCTTCATGGTCAGAGACTTCACCTCTCCCGGCCACTTCAGGTGCTCCAGCATCTCCCGTAGGTTGGACGGGCCTCTCTTCCCCGCGGAGAGACGGCCCAATATCTCTTCAGCTTCAAGGTAGCCGAACTCCACCAAGGACGCTCTACCTCCCATCGATGGGAAATCTCCGCTCTCCGCACGACCGGGTCCCTTGCGCAGTACGTGGACGAAGCACCGGCATGTTTAACCAATACGCAACATTTAAACCATCTCCTTGCGGTATGGTGAACGAATTGCCCCTGGCGTTCAGGTGGTCCTACTACACCAAGGTCAACGTCTTCAGGGAGACGGACGGCTACGGCGTGTATGAGCTGGGGAACGACCGCGAAATCCTGTACATAGGGGAGGGCCACGCGTGCTCCCGGCTCATGACCCACTTCCCCGACTCGAGCGAGCCCGTCTTCGGCGCCTCCTACTACAGGGTGGAATACACCGGGAGCAAGGAGAGGGCGGAGCAGAGGCAGAACGTTGAACTGGAGGGCTACCGCCGCCAGCACGGCGCCTATCCCCGTTTCAACAGCAGGAAGGCCTAGGGCCATGGGGGCCCGACGTGGGCTTGGACCTGCGAAGATACCTACTGAAGGTGCGGAGGGGAGAAGCGTTCTATCCTGATTGGACCAAGAGCGACAGCTCCATTGAGTCGAAAGGACCCACAATCTCGAAGCCCGCTGCCGGATTCGAGTGCTTCGAAAGCACAGGAAACGAGATCCCAGCTGTATAGGGGAATGAAAGCGTTTAGTTCGTCCCATCCGCAAATGTCACGCTCATGCTGACAACACCCATGTCCATGACCTCCACGGTCCCTGGATTCGGACAGCCGTCGTATCCGTAGGGGCAGTTCATCTGAAAGAGCACTCCCATGAATTCGACGGACCGGTCCATGCTAGCATAACCTGGCACCCTCAAAGTTGTGAAGTTTGTTACGTCAAGAGAGCAGAAGGTCGTGCCGTCGTATGTCATCTTCGTGTTGCAAACGTCTACCGTCGTGGTTCCTGCGCTAAGGGTGCTGTTGGGAGGCCTTATCCAAAGCACCTCATAAGCCGCCACCAGGGAAACAAGGACAATCAGAGCAAAGATGGCTCCTAGCCGATACCTACTGACCATCAAGAACTAGCATTGCTCTCGGCATATTACACTTGTCGTTGGAGTGGGTTGGGGCTGCGAATTAGAGGCCAGATGGATTCGAATCGAAGTGCTGGCTCTGAGCCGTTTAGCCCCGAATCCGATTTCCCAAATACTTGCATCTACACTGACGCTACTCTGAAGCCCCCCACACCAAGGACCGAAGCGCTCAGAATCTGAGCTGGACATGAGCCTTGGTGAGGATACCAAGGAGTGAATTCCGATCTGCCAAGCTGCAAAGTTGAGGCGTTGCTTGGAACGACAACTAGAGGAAACAGGGAGCAGAATTGGTAAAGGAATATCCCATAGATTCCGCTCGTTACATTCGCAGGCACCATGATCGTGTACGTAACGTCCTCCACTTCGCTCCCCGGGTTCGAGGCTGGCTCAAAGGTTATGTTGTCCTGTGAGGCTGTGACCTGAATCGATGAGACCAGATTGAAGGCACAAGAATCGCATACGCCATACGTTCCCGAGCCATTGTACTCGTAGACGGTGGAATAAGCAGGAGAGGAGATGGAATTGTGCAGGGAGTTAACGTATTCCACACAGATCCTCCCGGTGGAATTGCTGGTTGCCACGAGGACAGAGATCGGACTCGACATATCATAGCTGAACTGACCACTGCAAGAAGAGTGGTAAGGGAGGGAACTCACGCCCATCCCTACTGGTGCCGAGGGGCGAGACACAGAGCCAAGATAGACGCCAGACAACAGAAGCAGAATGACGGATGCACAGAGGATAACATCTCTCTTGGTATGGTCCGGGGACGTCTGAGTCGTTCCGAGCACCTCCGCTCCCTAGCTATGCCAACTTCTGTCTAATAGTTCCACTCTAGTGAACGCGCAAGTCGTTATCCATTCTGGAAGCCGATACCTGGTATGGGCTCTCCTGGAGCTCGTCAACAACTACATCCGGAGCGATGAATCTCAGGGCGTGGGCTTGGACCTGCGAAATGGGCTGGCTATCTATTAGGGCACATTGGCCAATGTCTCCAGGCCAGTAGTCGAACCGTTTCCGGGGGTCATGACGATTGTGAAGTCGTAGGGTCCCGAAGCATCTACCCGTCTACCAAGGTCCGAGATAGGAGCCATTGTCACCCATTCCCTTCTTCGGGATCTCAGATTGCCTCTGAGTCCGTCCGGTCTATTAATCGAAGCGCACGGAGTCACTGAATTCGTGCCGACCCCTAGATGGTGGGCAGCTCATGAGCCCCAACCTCGGAGGCGGAGGTCTGAGGGGAGGTTTATACGGGCGAGGGGGCGAATATGACATGCCGATTCGGCATGCCCATCTACTATGTGACGCCCTACTACATCAAACCCGAAAAGGTGGTCGCTTTCAGGGATTGGCTCAACTCGGCTGGAGCCAAGAAGCTTGTCAAAGAGTACGAAAAGGAGACCGGCACTAAATACATCGGGACCTTCTTCCAGGTCCTGGGCTTCGGCGAATGGGACGCGGAGGACTGGTGGGAGATGAAGGACTACGCGGCATTCGACAAGATACGCGCGTCCAAGGTCCAGGACAAGATGATGGAGGAGGTTTACGATTTCATAGACATGACTCGTTATGCGCCCAGCAGGCTCTATCGTTCAACAAGCGACGTCAAGATCTGGGAGCCGCCCAAGAAGAGGAGGTAGCCACCTCATATCCGCCTTTTTCTGGACGCGTCATCCTCGAGGGGCTTCCATTCCCGCTCGCCTCTATTGGTGCCCGGCGTCACCTCCATCCCAAGGGCGGTCGAACTAGAGCCCATCCTCCTGGACCCTTGCTGCTGAATCCGGACGCCTGTGCGCCGCCCAACCCCCAGGTAGGCCGACCGGAACGCGAACCCAAGTGCGTTCAGGTCTTCAAATGGGCGGACTGGGGGGGTAGACGAAGCAGGCGGGCCATGCTCTTTTGACAGCATAGTAGAGGCCTCCGGACAGAATCGCCACCAGGAGAAACGCAACTAGAGGGGAAGGGGTGCCCGTGAGAAAGGGCCGCCATCCACGGTGGCGCCACCGAAGAACGACCGATGACTACATGGAACCAGCCGTTGCTATATTTATAAGGTCAGGGTCGCACAAATGGTAGAGAGCCTTGTCCTTCGAGGAGGCAGAGATCCTCAGGGAGCGCGCCGACGCCTTCCTCCGGAACGCCGATCACCTCATGACGGCAGGGGACTGGGACCTTGCCGCATTCAGCATAGAGCAGTGCTGTCAGCTGATGCTGAAATACAAGTTGCTGGTCAGGGAGGGGAGCTATCGTAGGACCCACTCGATAAGGGAGCTAGTGATGGAGCTTTCGGAATTCGCCCCTGCCGTCTCCTCCCTTCTGGAGGGAGAGAGCAACCTGTTGTACATCACGAAGCTCGAGGACGCGTATCTCGTCTCGAGATACCTTCCCAGGAGGTATTCGGCGGAGGAGGTCAGGGCCCTGCACCGGTTCGTGAAGGAGGTGTTCTATCCCTTTGTCAGCAAAGCGTGACGGGGGAAGGCTGGCCTACTTGGAGAACTACATGGAGACGGCCAGGGAGGTCAAGGGGATCGTCATCGGCCTGGACCCCTCCGCGCGGACCTATGTGTTTGGCTCCGTGGTGAAGGGGAGGTTCACCGCGGCCAGCGACATCGACATCCTGATCGTCTCCAAGAGGCCGGACCTCGAATACAAGATCAAAGTCAGCGTGTACGGGAGCATCCGGGCCCCCGTAGAGATCCACTTCGCTTCGCCCGAACAGCTTGCAGGCTGGTACCGCAGGTTCATCAAGGAAGACGAAATGAAGTTGGTCTGACCGCGTCCTCCCTCAGCGTGGTCTGGGTTCTAGGTACCGCGTTCGTTGGCGTCGGGCGCTCGGTGAGTCTTGAGAGTTCCTTCAGGCGATTGCCGTCTGAGCTGCCGGGGATGACTAGGGTTCCAGCGAAGCGAGGGGCCCATCCAGCTCCAAGCTCCTGTTCATCCCGACCTCGGAGATGGTGCCTATGAAGTTGACAGTCTGCAACAGGCCCACCAGTATGGAGCGCAACGCGAAGGAAAAGGACACCCTCTTGGCTGGTTCGCCGTAGGCCAGGTCGGAGATGTACGCCTGGGGAAGGCGGAAGCTAGCCTCGTTCAGCTCCCTCTCCAGCCTGCCCGATCGCTCGATGGCCCTGTTGGCCTGCACCGTCTCCTTGTTGAGGAACGCGTTGATCGACTGGGCGTAGAGCTCGACGACTTCGCGGAACAGGCGACCTATCTCCTCGGTGTGGCCGGCCTTCAGCTCCATCCCCGAGTCGAGCAGGGCCACCGTGTTGACGGACATCTCTTCGGCATAGTCCCCGATCTTCTCGGTCAGCTTCGCCACGAGCCTGCTGCTGGCGATGTCGAGGACGTTGTCTATCCCGATCCTCTTCGCCGCGTCGAGCCTCTTGGAAACGTAGAGGAGTTGCCTGACGGTCATCCAGTAGATCTTGTCCAGCTCCTCCTCGACGAGCACCACCTCTTTGGCGGATTCGCCCTTCCGCTCGAGGAGGCCCTTGAAGGTCGCCTCCAGCATGTAAGTGGTCATGGTGTGAAGGCGCCTCAGGAGCCCGTCGATGGGGAACTTCGTCAGGTCGAGGAAGCTCTGAATGGTGATGGTGCCAGACGTCTGCTCGACCACGCCGAAGCCGTTGAGCCTCTGCACTGCGGATTTCACTTCATTGAGCTGCGACGCTTCCAGCCCGCGCTTGCCCGTGACCACCACGGTCTCAGCGCCTATGATGTAGAGCCCAACTACGATCCGACTGAGCAGCCCGGCGTCGGCTATCCTGTCCACGTTGACCAACCTCTTCGGGGACTTCTCGTCCCTAGCTATCCCGGGTTGGAGCCGGAGCGAGCCGTCCTCCAGGCGGACAATGGAGACGACGTCCCCCACCTTCAGGCCTACCTCTTTTGTCCAGTCCTTGGGAAGGGAGACCGAAAGGGTGGAGTAACCCACCATCTGCACTTTCCTTATGTCCATAGAGGACATATATCTTCGGAGTCATCGTGCGGCGGATATATATTTTATGTATCGTCCTTTCAATACTATATGGTCGCTGACATAGAGGTAGGCCGGCCCCAGAGGGCTTCTTGACGAGTGAAGCTCCCATCCGGCCTCGCTCACTCGCACCCACATGAACCTTCCGCCCCTAGAGCGGATTCGGGATAAGGTTCTCGCAAAGATAGGGCGCGTGGGCTTGACCCTGCACATGAGCCTGGCTGAGTCTTGAGCCTGCCAAATCCGCAGACCGGACGAAAGGGAACTGCGCTTTCCTGGCTGGTGCTGGGCGTCAACAGGCGTCAGGAAGGAATGACCATCATCGGAGGCTGCGGTCGATTCTCATTGAAATGCGACCGCCAGGAGAGGAATGGGCCGTGGCAGGCTCTGCGCGCCTTGTAACATTTCGCCGTGAATCATAAACTTTATTAAGGTATCGCGACCATATTTAAAATGCTCCGATAAAACAGATTCGATTCTAGTGATTCTGGAGGGGAGAAGCGTCAGGATTGGAAAGCAAGCGATATGATAAGTGGTCGGAACCTGTAAGCCTGCCTGACCCTCAGGTGGGCGCCGAAGGCGCCGTCAGGATTCTTGACGTCTGGGTCGGAGGGATCACCTCCTC